>CALKIA010000677.1 GCA_937988705.1 uncultured Chloroflexota bacterium
AGAATGGCTGCCGGTCGCCTGAGTATGCTTTTGGACAAGCGTGATGACGATGCGTGGCTGATGCGTGTTCCTTGCACATTTGTCGAGCGGCAATCTAGCTAAAGAAAGTGGGACATGAACCGAGTTAACGCCTCTCCCTCTTCGCGCATGACCAGCATACCTTCGGGGCGTCGGCGCTTGACCGATGGACAGATCGGGTTCATCCTCGTATTGCCCGCGCTCGTGCTGTTTGGCATCATCATTCTGTACCCGCTCCTCAGTTCAATGTACATGGCGTTTCTGGATAAAAGCCTCGTTTTCCCCGGTGAGGAATTTGTCGGCTTTGAAAACATTACGCGCGCGCTGCGTCGTGACTTCATGCCACTGCTCAACATCACGCTGGTGTTTACGACGGGCGCGACCCTCCTGCCGTTCATCATCGGTTTCGCGGTCGCCTTGATCTTAAATGGTCGAATTCCGGCACGCGGGTTCTGGCGCGGGATGTTTCTGCTCCCATGGCTGATCCCGTCGGTCGTCGTGGCATTCCTGTGGATGTGGATGTTCAACGCCAACTACGGTGTCATCAATGGGCTGCTGCGTGAACTTGGCTTGATCACGGAGAACATCAATTTCCTCGGCTCACGCCAGATGGCAATGTGGTCGGTCATCATCGCCAAGACATGGAATACCTTTCCGTGGATCGCGGTGATGGTGCTGGCAGGGCTGCAAACGATCCCCGGTGAACTGTACGAAGCGGCTGCCATTGATGGCGCGAATCGCCTGCAAAGCTTCTGGAACATCACGATACCGGGTGTACGCGGTGTTCTCAGCACAGTGCTGCTGCTCAGCTTCATCTGGAATTTTCAGCATCTCGAAACGATTTACGTCATGACAACTGGCGGACCCGGAACTGCAACCACAACCTTCGCCATCGGCGTGTATAAGGCGGCATTCCAGGCGCGCGACCTAGGGGAAGCCGGTGCAATCGGGCTGCTGTGGATGGCGCTGCTGTCGGTCATCGTGATTGTGTATCTACGCTTCGCCGTGCGCGAAGAATCCTAAGGGGCGCTGTTCATGACGACTTCCACTCAGCAGTTAAGCAGCCTGACGATGGTCACGGGGAAGCGGGAGCGCAGCACAGAACGCCTGCTGCTCATCGGCGGCTTTATTCTCGTCGCAGTGTTCGCCTTCTTTCCCATTTACTGGATGCTGATCACCTCGCTCACGCCGCGTGACCAAATCTTTGCCTTCCCGCCGCGCTTCGTGCCGACCGCCATCACCTTCGAATACTATGCGGACTTCTTCGGCAATCCGGCGCTGTTGAAATATCTGCTCAACAGCTTCATTGTCGCGGGCAGTACCGCCCTCAGCAGCGTGCTGATCGGCGTCTATGCGGGCTATTCGTTTTCCAAGTTTCGCTATACCGGACGGCGCGCGCTGATGTTCCTGATTTTGTCGGCGCAGATGTTCCCGCAAACGCTGCTACTGATCACGCTCTATCTCCTGTTTGCGCGGTTGGGACTGCTCAACAGCTATTGGGCACTCATTCTCTCGTTTACGTCGTTCACCTTGCCCCTATGCGTATGGATGCTAAAGGGATACTTCGATACGCTGCCGGATGAACTCATCGAAGCCGCGAAAGTGGATGGGGCATCCCAGTTCACGATCATTCATCGCATCTTGATCCCTATCGTGCGCCCGGCACTTATTTCAACTTTCCTGTTCGCGTTCATTCGCGGCTGGAACGACTTCATTTATGCCCTCACATTGGGCGGCCCCGAATACATGACCCTGCCGCCGGGTCTGGTGCTGACCTACATCGGCGAATTCCAGACCTCGTGGGGCAATCTGATGGCATCGTCGCTGATCGTATCGCTTCCGGTGGTGCTGCTGTACATCCTGATGCAGCGCTTTATCGTGGCGGGTTTGAGCAGCGGTGCGGTCAAAGGCTAGGCGATCCCGGCGCGCAGACACTCCTGCGCGCCGTATCGAGTACTGCATTCTTGTATATAAAGAGAGGTTGACAATGCGTCGTAGTTTAGTTTTGGTCGTCGTCCTTGTTGGCGTGCTGATGTTGAGCATCAGCGCGATCACCGCGCAAGAACCGCAAGAAATCACATTTACAGGCTGGTCGATCAACGAAGGCTTGAGCCGTGACGTGATCCTCGGTTTTGCCAACACCTATGCCGAAGCGAACAGCATCACCATTACGCCGGTTGCGTTCCCCTTCAACGAATATCTCAACCAAGTCATCCTCCAAGCGAACGGCGGGCAATTGAGCGGCGCAGTCCAGCTTGACGTCGCATGGATGGCACCAATGGCGGCGTTGGGTGTGTTGCGCGATCTCGGCGCTGTTGTGCCTGAGGGTGTATACACCGATGCCGCGCTGCAAAGCTGCCAAGTCGGTGGGGTTCAATACGGGCTGCCTTGGACGACCGCTTCAATTGGGATGGTCGCCAATCAAGAACTGCTGGCGGCAGCCGGGATCACCGAACTACCGACCACGATTGAAGCATTTGAAGCGGCGCTCGAAGCCCTCGAAGCGTACAACCCGGATGTGATCCCGTATGCGGCGATGACGGATGTCGCCCAGTTGAAGGACATCATCCCGTGGATTTACACCTTCGGTGGCAGTGTGATCGCTGAAGACGGCACCGTGAGCCTCGGCGACGAAGGATCGGTTGCGGCGGTGGAATGGTATGCCAGCCTGCTGGAACGCGATTTGATCGCGGCGGACATCGATCGCTTTGATGCGCGCCAGTTGTTCGCACAGGGCTTGGTCGGTTTCTATGATGATGCGATCCTCGCGCGCTCGCTGGCAGCGGGCAACAAACCTGCCGATCTCGAACTGACGGTCGTCCCGGTTCCGCACCCGGTGCTGAATGAAGGCGATGCGCCGCAGTCGCTCTTGTGGGGACACTGTGTGGGTGTGGTTGACGATGCCGCTGGCGACGCTGCCGCTGATTTCGCCCTCTACCTGACGGGAACGCCGGAAGTTGGGATCAGCTATTTTGAACAGCTTTCGCTGCCTCCTACGACGGTCGAGGCGCTGGCTTCGGACGTAGTCAGCGGTGATACGTATGTCAGCACATGGTCGAATGAAGTGACAGCGTTTGCCAGCCCGAATCCGTTCTGGGGCTATGCTGAATCGGCGCGTATGGAATCCTTGCTTGGCGAAGCGGTGCAGTCGGTGTTCCTCGGTGATGCGACGGCGGCCGACGCGCTGGCAGCGGCAGCAGAAGAAATCGCCGACCTGCTCAACTAACGAGAGAAGCGCAAATCAGGCTGCCGCATTGACGTGCGGCGCTGGTCTGCGCTCCCCGTAGCAATTGGAGAGATACGTGCCCCGCGACGAGTTCGTATCTCTCCCTCGTCTAGTGTAATCGAAACAGTGACTTAAGGACATAACGATGATCGTAGAAGCGCCTGCTGCCGCACGCTCACTCAAGCTGGAACAAATCGCGTGTGATCTGGTGGTTGTCGGGGGCGGGCTGTCGGGAGTATGCTGCGCGATTACAGCAGCGCGCGCCGGGTTGAGCGTCACCCTCGTTCAAGATCGTCCGATCCTCGGCGGCAATGGGTCAAGCGAGGTGCGTCTCTGGATGCTCGGTGCGACCGCCCATATGGGCAACAATAATCGCTGGGCGCGTGAGGGTGGGGTAGTCGGGGAAATTTTGGTCGAAAACCTGTATCGCAACCCGGAAGGCAACCCGCTGATTGTTGATACCATCCTGCTGGAAAAAGTCATTTCCGAGCCGAATGTTCGGCTGCTGCTCAATACGGCTGCCTACGAGGTGAGCAAAGCCGACGCGGACACGATTGAGTCGATCACTGCCTTCTGTGCGCAAAATTCCACGCGCTACGCTGTCCGTGCGCCGTTGTTTGTGGATGCGAGCGGCGATGGGGTACTCGGTTTCTTATCTGGCGCGGCTTTTCGCATGGGCGCGGAAACCTTTGACGAATTCGGGGAAAAACTGGCACCGAGCGAAGACTACGGGCATCTGCTCGGTCATTCGATTTATTTCTATAGTAAAGACACGGGCAAACCTGTCCGCTTCATCCCTCCGAGCTTTGCGCTGGACGATATTACGAAGATTCCGCGTTTTCGCGCGTTCAATACGAAAGAGGACGGCTGCCGTTTGTGGTGGATCGAATACGGCGGGCGGCTTGATACCGTTCACGATACGGAAACGATCAAATGGGAATTGTGGAAAGTCGTTTATGGTGTGTGGAACTACATCAAGAACAGCGGTACGTTTCCCGATGCGGAAACGCTCACGCTCGAATGGGTGGGGCACATCCCCGGCAAGCGCGAAAGCCGCCGTTTTGAAGGGGATTATCTGCTGACACAGCATGATGTGATCGAGCAGCGTCGGCATCTCGATGCTGTCGCTCATGGCGGCTGGGCGCTCGACCTGCACCCGGCAGATGGTATTTACAGCGAAAAGCCCGGCTGTAATCAGTGGCATTCGCGCGGCGTCTACCAGATACCGTATCGCACCCTGTACAGCCGTAACATCACCAATCTGTTCATTGTTGGGCGCATCATGAGCGCCACCCACGTCGCGTTTGGCTCATCGCGTGTCATGCTGACCGTTGCGCACACGGCTCAAGCGGCAGGCATGGCGGCAGCCGTGTGTCGGCAGTACGCGATCCGTCCCGCTCAAGTCGGTCAGCCGCCGTATCTCGATGTACTCAAGCGCGACCTGCTAAAGAGTGGGCAGCATATCCCGCACGTTAGCCTGAATGATCCGGCTGATCTGATGCATTCGGCGCACCTCACCGCCTCCAGCGAACTCGCGCTGACCGCCTTAGTCGATGACGGCGAGCCGGTGCCGCTCACGTATTCATGGGCGCAACTGCTGCCCGTGACAGCGAATACGCGCGTTCCCGCGATTACCTTCATCGTCGATGCGGTACGCGCGACGACACTGCGATTTGAACTACGAACCAGCGACATTCCCGAAAATTACACGCCCGATGTCCTGCTTGCCAGCGCCGATATCGTATTACCGGCGGGCGATAACCAGTCGATCACTTTTGCGCCGGACGTGACGATTGAGCAAGCGCGCTATGTGTTTGCCGCACTCATGCGCAACCCGGAAATCAGAGTACATACTAGTACGCAGCGATTGACCGGAGTCCTCGCGGTGGCAAACGCGCAGAATCCGGCGGTGTCCAACTACGGCAAACAGCAACCCACTGAAGACATGGGCGTAGAAACATTTGAGTTCTGGGTACCGCTGCGCCGCCCGCAAGGACGCAATCTCGCCTTCAGGTTGAGCGAACCGCTGATGGTATTCTCGGTGGATAATCTGCGTAATGGCTGGGGGCGACCCACATCGGCGCCGAATGCGTGGGCGGCGGCGCTGGATGATCCGACGCCGTGCTTTCAGGCAAACTGGGAGTCCCCGCAGATAATCCGCACCATCACACTGGTTTTTGATACCGACTTCGATCACCCGATGGAATCGGTTTTGATGGGACACCCTGAGCGGACGTTGCCGTTCTGCGTGCAGCATTATCGGGTGTGCGCGGGTGATGGGCAGCTTCTCGCCGAAGATCACGATAATCACCGTACACAGGTGACGATTTCACTGCCAGCGTCGATCACGACCGAAACCATTCGCGTCGAAATTCTGTCTATGCACGGAAACGCGCCCGCCGCTCTGTTCGCTATGCGCTGTTATGCGGAATGATCGAGTTGGTTATCAACGGGTGTAATCGAAGTCCCTGAGTTAGGGACTTCGATGTTCTGGCAGCAACCCGCTTGAATTACCGACTCGGCTCAACTGCTGCGCGCGCCGTTGAGCCAATGTCCGCTGTTTGACGGCCGCCCGCGCATCCAGAACCTGAGCAGTCCGCCCGAAAAAGACGTCGGCCGGGGTCAGGTTGTCCAGAGTCTCAGGGTAGCGCTGCTGGTTGCAATGCTCAACAAACGCGGCAATGGCCTGGTCGAGTTCACCGGGCAGGTAATAGTTTTCCAGACAGATGACGTTCTTCAAGCTGCGATGCCAGCGCTCGATCTTGCTGAGTGGATCAGCAAGACGATACGGCGCGCCCGCTACACCCATCAATTCCCGTTCCGCACCTTCGAGCATGGGGGAGGCGGGGAGAACATGCAGGTCTTCGTCCCACTGGCTCGGCACGATGCAGTTCATGAGCGTCTGCGGTGCATTTTGCCGATCTGCCATCAGCACCGTGTAGAGGCTGTCGTCCGCGCCGTAGTCCTTGCGTCCGGTCGTGACCAGCGACGCATGTCCTTGCGAGTCGGTGTCGATGAGCAGCACACGGCAGTTCGATGCATTGGCACGGCGAAGCATTCCGGTGATGCCGAACGCAATTGATTTCGCTGTGGCTGGCAAAGACTTCTCAAAGCTGGTGTAAACTCTCTGAGGGAGCTTTGCTGGCACGGGCAGCGAGCTTCAAGGTGACTGGGGGAGGGCAGACCTCTCCCTTTCACCGCTAAAGCCAAGTGTCGTCAGATCAGACAGGAAAGCGGTTGTTCGCGCTTCGGATAGGCAATTGAAGAGAGGAATTGAGTGAGACTCAGGGGAGCTTTGCGTTCGGATTGGCTACAATCTGTGGAGTCCGAGAGAAGCGAAGCCCTTGAGAACTGTCTCAAGGGCTTTTTTCTTGCGTGGCGACGGTTCGAGTCCTAGCTCTGGGAGTACTACCCAAGCTGGCGCTGACACTATAACAAGAGTTGGAGTCTTTAATTTACCCCATACTATGGAAAAATGTGTTCCGTCTAGGAAGACATTTTTAGTTCCAGCAGAGATACTCTCTCGTTTTTGGGTTAAGCCTGAGGCAATCGTTCAAAACATCGCGCACAATCCAGTTGTCGGCTATGCTCAACACATAGACGGTGGTCTTCCGGCTCAAGTAAAGGCAGTTTTTTGGAAAAGTAGCTGGTGATAGATGTCTGCAAACAGGGATACGCTTCAAAAGATTAACTTCTATGAGCAGCTGCGCGATGCGCTTTATGCCCTCTACGATCCGATAGTCATTACGGATAGCCCGCTCAATGCATGGCTGCAGCTTGACCAAAAAAACGCACCACTCGCCTTGCGTCAAGCACTTGTGGATGCCATTAATGCCCTTAAACCGCCTGAAAGCGATCCACGCAACTCGAAGAGTTGGCGCATTTACAGTGTGCTGCACCAACGATTCATCGGGCAGTGGTCACAGCGAAAGGTTGCGCTCAACCTGGCTTTGAGCGAACGTCAGCTTCAACGCGAAGAAAAATCCGCGATCAAGGCACTGATGATCTACTTGTGGACAACCTATCAGGTTGACCAAGGATGGCAAACAGAGGCTGCGTCGCTGGACGATCTGGGTGACGTCGAGGAGCGCTCCCAGAAGCTTAGCGAGGCAGAAGCACAAGATCTGAGGGCGACTGCCAGCCTGGTCGAGACGGACATTGCGCTCTTGCTCGATGGCGTGTTGGCAACTTTGAAACCCGCATTGGAACGTTCTCTGATGCAGGTTGAGAACCATATCAATAGCGAAACGTATCTTGTAGTCACCTATGGCGAACTGCTGCGTCAAGCCGTCCTAAACGTCTTGTTTCAACTACTGAGACATGACGAAGGCGGAACCCTCCGCCTCGAGGCGGAACGATCAACTGGCGAGGTACTTCTTCACATCCAACGCAGTTCACTGCCTGAGCCCGAGGTATTCGCCGGCGAACGTTTTACTTCGGCAAGGGCATTGCTTCAGGTAATGAATAGTGAATTGATACTTGAATCAGAGGCGTCCAACAATGCCGTCTTGGAGCGTGTGACGATCCGGTTATCGGATCTTGCGAAGACACCTATCTTGTTTGTCGATGATAACGTGGATACGCTCAGACTTTACCAGCATTATCTGGCGCACACCGGCTATGAATACGTCGGTTGCAGCGCTCCGCTGCAAAGCTTACAAATGGCGAAGGACAGAGTCGTTCACTGCATCATCCTCGATGTGTTGATGCCAGAGCTTGATGGTTGGCGCGCACTGGAGATTCTCCGCCACGATCCGATCACGGAATCAATCCCGATCATCGTCACATCGATTCTCCCACAAGCAGAACTGGCGCTCGCGCTCGGCGCGGTGGAGTTTATGCGCAAGCCTATCACGCAGTCGGCTCTCCTCGCTGCTTTGAATCGTTGGGGTCGACCGTTGCGGAAAGAATCTGCGTGATCGCGCGAATACATTGCATGAGCAAATTCACCGAAATGTCGTCTTTAGTGGTGATGTTGATACACCGGCTGTAAGGTGGGTGAAAATCGGCATCGTTCGCGGACATCACGATCACCGGGATGCTTTTGAGTGTCGGCTGAGACGCACGCATTGCCAAGAACTCAAACCCGTTCATCGTCGGCATGACGAGATCGAGTAGGATCACTCGCGGCTGAAATACGTCTAGCACGCGCAGCGCCTCAGCGCCATTGTTGGCTGTCATCACACTGAAGTTCTGATCGTCCGCGCTTAACATGCGCGCGAATAGCTGACAAGCGTCCGGCTCATCATCGACGATCAACACGCTGCCGTCTGTAATCCCGCGACTGTCGAGCGTTTGCAGCAGCCTATTCCGCGACACGGGTTTAACGAGGATGTCATCGACGCCAAGCGCCTGGGCCCGCTCTTGGGTATCCGGGACCGAGCAGGCAATCACCACCATTCCAGTCTCTAGCGCAAGTTGGCGCAGCGCTGTCGGAAGGAGCGCGTCAAGCTTTTGATTTACGAGGAGAATGTCAGTTGACATGGCGGCGCGGCGCTGATCAATTTCTGCGCGATCGGCGGCGGGTATAACCTCAACATCACTCATATAGCGCGTGATCAGCCGTCCAAGCACGTCGCCCTTTTCCATGACAAACGCTTTCTGGTTCGCTACTTGTTCAGCGCCTCGCCCTGACGATAGCCGGCGTTCGTATTGCAAATGTGGACTGAACAAGCGCATGGGATCCTTTGCCGCCTGGCTGTGCTGCAGCAACGGAAGTGAAATGAAAAAAGTGGTCCCAACGGCGATCTGGCTTTCCACCCAAATGCGCCCGTCATGCATTTCAACGAATTTTTTGCTGATCGCCAGTCCGAGTCCGGTGCCACCATATTCACGCCGAATCCGCGCATCAAGCTGCTCAAATGGCTTGAAGAGCCGGTCCATATCGGGTTTGGCGATACCGGGACCTGTGTCGGTCACCGAAACAATCAGATTTTCGTCATCGATGATGGCACGAATGACCACGCCTCCCTGCTCGGTGAAACGTCCAGCATTGCTCAGAATATTGAGCAAGACTTCCTGAATTCTGGTTCGATCGCAAAAGACGTAGTGGACATCGTCTTGAATATCGTGACGCAAATACAGGTTTTTCCGTTTGAAAAGGGGGGTAACTGCTGTCATTACGAATTCAATCATCTCGCGAAAATCGACCGACTCACGCGTGAGTGCCATTTGATCCGATTCGATCTGGCTCATATCAAGGACATCATTGACCAGACGGGAAAGCTGTTCGGCATTGCGCTGCACGACGGCAAGATCTGCGAGCAGCGCACCGGGCAGGGGAGCGTCATACATACGGGGTGACTGGGTGATCATCTCGGTGTAGCCCATGATCATGTTGAGCGGCGTTCGCAGTTCGTGGCTGACATTTGCCACAAACTGTGCCTTCGCTGAACGCTCGGTTTCGGCAATCTGCCGGAGATTCTGCGTCAGTTTGTTCAAGCTGTTGAGCTGTGCATTTGCCCCTTTAAGCTCGGCGACGGTTTGTTCATACTCCGCTCGCTTGTCCCGAAGCTGTTCCAGCGTTTCATTGGCAGCGGCATAGACTTGCTCCGCCCATTCCACGACATCGCCGATGGGTTTGTAAGCGGCACTCAAAATGCCGTAAATTGCCCAACAACTGAGGATTGCCTCCAGCAACCAGATGGATGTCTCTGGCTCACCTTTGAGCAAGGTGAAGGCGATCAGCAAACCCGATTGAAGAAACGCCATGAACGCCGAAGTGTCCAAACCAATCAGCACGGCGGCGAGCGCGGGAACTAGAAATGCCCCTGCATACACCGGGACTGTGCCCAACCAGATGGTTGACAGCATGAGCATTGACTCCAACAGAAACAGGACTGTCCATTTTGCCGCTGTTGGCGACTTGGAATTCAGGTGTCCGATTCCTAAAGATGTTGCAAAAATATAGACCGCGAACAGACTGAGAGTGAGTTTCGTCGTCATCTCGTTCGCGCCGGTGCCTGCGGTGAAAACAGCGAGGGCGCAAGCATAAAACAAAAGGATGATTGGCTGCACTGATAGCCGCATATCGTTCTGGAAATTAATCGCGGAGTCCCGCATAAGCCGCCTCGATGTCGCCTTTATGTCGTGGTCTTGGCGTGCCACAAATCGAAATTAGAGTTACTTATATGAAATGAAAACTTAATTATAGCAGCGTACCACAAAGGAGCTTTGCCAGCACATCATTTCGAAAATGCCATTCCAAGAAACGCCTAGTTAGTAAGCAAAAGGAAGAACATTGTGTCTAAACGTAACTTTTCTCGCTTTGCCATGCTCATTGTGCTTGTGGTTCTCTCATTAGGAGCGGTCTTGCCCAGCGCCGCTCAAGCTGTCCCACAGTCTGATCCGAGTGCGCCGATCCGTGTATGGGTCGATGCTGAACGCGCGCGTCAGGTGCAAGCCTTCATTGAGGCGAATCCCGATAAAGCATCACTCATCGAGATCATCAATGAGCCGCTTGGTGCGAACGTGCAGCAGCGCATGCTGCTCTACAACAACATCGGCGGCAACTGGCCCGATGTTATCTTTGAAGACCCTTCAACGTGGCGCACGCTCAATACTCCGGCGTTCGACTTCTTCCCCGCCGACCTGCGCCCATATATTCCCCAAGAGGTACTCGATCAATTCTATCCGACGGCGAATGACCCGTGCATTGCACCCGATGGCAGCTTGATCTGCCTTCGTAACGACATCGCGCCGGAAGTGATGTTCTACAACGTGCCGGCGATGGCCGAATTCGGCTATGAATTGCCAACGACGTGGGAAGAATATGCCGCGCTGGCGCAGCAGGTCGCGGAAGAACACCCCGGCTACACGATGGGGCAGTTGGACGGTTGGGAACCGCAGCTTCTGTGGTACTACCATTCGGAATGCCCGATTATGCAGCCGCTGTCCGCTTCCAGTTTCCTCGTGAACGTCCTGCATCCGAACTGCCAGCGCATGAGCGAGATGCTGGACACCGTGAATGCGCTCGGCGTGCTCGATCGTCAAGGCACGTTCAGCGCGGGTTATGGCCAAATCTGGGAACAAGGCAACTGGCTGATCCACTTCGGCCCCTCGTGGCTGCCGGATTTCGTCATCAAGGGGCTGTATCTGAACGCGGAGGACCCCGACAATCTAGGAACGGTTGGCGTGGCCCTGCTGCCCAACTGGGCGGATCAGACCGAACGCACGACCAGCAATGTCGGCGGCGGTTCCTACGCGATGAGCCGACACACGCTCAATGCTGACCTCGCAGCCGAGCTGATCCTGTTTGTCAGCACCAACCCGGATGTTGGTGCGGCTCAGGCGGCGACCCCAGCTTACATGCCCAGCGCCGCTGGGTGGGGCGCAAGCTTACTCACGCGCGTACCGCTCCTCGCCAGCGACCCCGATCCGTGGACGGTCATTAGTGAAGCGGCATCCGGTGTGCTGGCAGATGGTGCTGTGGAGGGGCCGCCGCGTTCCTCACCGGTCTTCTCCCCCTTCTTTACCGATATTGCGGCTGGCAATCGCACCGTTGTCAGTATCAGCGAAGAATTGCAAGCCGGGTTGGTCCAAGCGGTCACCACGGCAGGCTTTGAAGCGGTGACAGACGAGCCGTAAACCGCGTCGGTCTGCGATTCAACGAATCGGAAATGGGACAGCGTCTGCCGTTTGGCGCTGTCCTATCTTCCGGTTTTACCGCTGTTTTCAGCCTGAGGAGATTGCGATGTCCGCCGTTAATCGTTTGGCAGCCACTGATTCCTACCGAGGCACTGCGCGCAAAAAGCGTAAAGCCAGTGGGGATTGGAGTCTGCTGCTGATCGTACCGTACCTGATCGCCGTATTTGTGTTCCATCTGGGGCCGGCTCTGGTTGCGGTCATTTTTAGCTTTTCGAAATTCACCTTTGGGCGCCCGGAGCTTTTCGCTGCGGGTCTCGATAACTTCGGCAAAGTCTTCTCTGATCCCGTGTTCTTCCGTGCCTATGGCAATGTCATCCAATTCTCGATTCTGGCGACCGCTGTCGGCTTTGTCGGGTCGCTGGGCATTGCGCTGCTGCTCGCGCTCACCCGCGACCACTTTGGAGGCGTAGCGCGGTCGCTGCTGTTTCTACCCGGCGCGATTAACCCAACGGTCGTCGGCTTGATCTTCATCTTCATGCTCGACCCGGCAGTTAGTCCGTTTGGCTTTCTCTTTCGCGCAGTCGGGTGGAACGCGACGACGGATTTTGTCAGCGCATCAAACGCGGTTGTCATCATGACGGCGCTGCGCTTCTTTATGTCCTCGGGTGCGTGGATTGCGATCTTTTATTCGGCGTTGGAAGGGGTCTCCCAAGAGCTGATCGATTCCGCGAAAATCGATGGCTGCTCCCCGTGGCAGCTTGCCTGGCTGGTACGCCGCCCGATGATTATGGGCTTTGTGTGGTTCATGATCATCCAATTGGTTGCCTACAACCTACAAATCTTCGCTGAACCGTACGTGATTTCGACGGCCTTGGGTGGAGCAAGTTTCATTGACCCCTACTGGTCGCCGAATATGCTCGGTTCATTCTATACCTTGCAGCGCGGTGATCTCGGCATGTCGGCAGTCGTTTCGCTGTCGCAGACCGTCATCAGTGTTACGGCGTCGATCTTCGTCGTCACTCGAACCGGCGCATTTGTCACTTCGACAGATTGATTTCATTTCGGAAGCACATTTGATGGCAAAAGACTTTTCATACCCGAAGCGCCCCACAGAACCCGGGCGCACTTCCAATCTCTGGTTCCAACGCTGGTTGTTTCGGACCGGTATCGGTCCCGGAACTTACCTCGTCCGCATCATTATCATCTGCCTGCTGATCTTCACCTTCCTGACGCCGATGCTGTGGTTGTTGACCGCCATGACGAAAACCAATTCGCAGATGATCAACTTGCCGCCGTTCGCGATTGGGTCGCTGGAATGGATCGGTCACGCGTGGAACAACCTGCTGTTGTACTTGAACGGCGTGATTGTGCGCTGGATTGTGAATTCCGTGCAGTACACGACGCTGGGATTGATCCTCAGCTTGCTCACGGCGATCCCCGCGGGTTTCGTACTCGCTGTGGTCAAGTTTCGCGGGCGCAGAGTGGTCTTGTGGATCACACTCATTATGATGCTCGTCCCCGGTGATGCGCTGGTGCTGCCGCTGTATATGGAAATGTTCTATCTGCGCATCATCAACACCCCGTGGGCCTTGGTGCTGCCAGCGGCATCGTTCCCGATGGGCGTGTACCTGACCTTTCAGTATTTCAAAGCCAGCCTCCCGCCCGACATCATCGCGGCGGCGCGCGTAGATGGCTGCTCGAACTTTCAACTTTTTCGCTACATCGGGCTGCCTTTGTCCAAAAACATCGTCGGCGTGTTGGCGTTCACCAACTTCGCCGCTTTATGGAGCAATTTCTTCGCCGCAACCCTACTGGTCGACTCTACCCAGCTTAAAACGTTACCCGCCGGGATTTCGATCATCGTTGGCGGCTGTGGTGCTGTCCTGCCAGCGGCGACCCGCTGCATTATGCCCCCGGACGGAACAACGATTGCCCGCGCTGAGGTGGCGCTGCTCGGCGTAATTTCGACCCTACCTGTGCTGATCATTTACATCGTCGCGCAGCGGTTGGTGATTCGCGGCGCGACTGCTGGAGCGATCAAAGAATGAATGACGACTCGCTGGAGAGACTCATGGCACGTGCTCCGCTCAAACTTGGTTTGTTCGGGATCGGTTTGGATACGTACTGGGGACAATATGAGGGGCTGTTGGATCGGCTGACGGGCTATCAGTTGGTGATCCGGCAGAAGCTGGAACGTCCCGGCGTAGAAGTCATCGATGCCGGGATGGTGGATACAGCGCTGAAGGCGCACGCTGCGGCCGAACACTTCAAACGCGAAGACGTGGCGGTCGTGTTCTTGTTTGTCTCGACCTATGCGCTGTCTTCAACGGTGCTGCCGGTCGTCCAGAAGACGGGTGCGCCGGTCATCGTCCTGAATTTGCAACCCGTGAAAGCGATTGACTATGCCCGCTTCAACGCGCTCGGCAATCGCACCAAAATGACCGGGGAATGGCTGGCACATTGTCAGGCGTGTTCGATCCCGGAAATTGCCAGCGTTTTCAACCGCGCGCAGATCCGTTTTCATCAGATTACCGGGACGCTGCACGATGATCCCATCGCCTGGACAGAAATCGACGAATGGATCGAAGCGGCGCAGGTGGCGCGGGCGATGGCGTCGAACCGGCTCGGTCTGCTCGGTCATTACTACAATGGGATGCTTGACATTTACTCCGATCCGACCCAGCACGCCGCGTTTTTCGGCTCACACATCGAACATGTGGAGATGACCGAACTCAAGGCGCTGCGCGAAACCGTTTCCGAGTCCGAACTCGCGGTCAAAGTGGCGCAAATTCATGCTGAATTCGAAGTGATGTCTGATTGCTCGATGGCAGAATTGGAACGAGCCGCTCGGACGGCTGTCGCGCTGGATAAGCTGGCTGAAGGTCATGATCTGGGCGCGCTCGCCTATTTTTACAACGGTACCGGTGACAGCGCCTATGAAGACATCATCGCCTCGGTGATTGTCGGTTGTTCGCTGCTCACAGCGCACCATGTCCCGGTGGCGGGCGAATACGAGGTGAAAAATGCGCAGGCCATGAAGATCATGGACTGTTTTGGCGTGGGCGGCTCGTTCACCGAGTTCTATGCCATGGATTTCAACGACGACATCATTTTGATGGGGCACGATGGCCCCGGCCACATCGCCATCGCCGAGGGCAAGCCCAAACTGAAACCCCTTTCGGAATTTCACGGCAAGGTCGGACAGGGACTGTCCGTCGAAATGGTTGTCAGGCGCGGGCCGGTCACACTGTTGTCGGTCATTCAGTCGTTTGACGGCAAACTGCGGTTGCTGATTGCTGAGGCGGAAACCGTACCCGGTCCGATACTGGAGATCGGGAACACCAACAGCCGTTATCGCTTTTCACTCGGTGCTCGGGGCTTCATCGATGCGTGGTGCAGCCACGGTCCGGCGCATCACTGTGCGGTCGGCACCGGACATATCGCCGGGAAGATCGAAAAGCTGGGCAGCCTCATCGGGATGGAAACGATCCGGGTCTGCTGAACCGACCCAAGAGAATGACCACTGGAGCGATAAGCGAATGAACTCAGAAAGCGATGTACTCGGCACGCTCGATCAATACAACGTGACTTGGACAGAATTTGCTCAAACCGACCGGAGTTCGATGCCGATTGGCAATGGCGAAGTCGGAGTCAATGTGTGGGTTCAGCACGGCGGAGAACTGCACTTCTATTTTGCGCGCACCGATGCGCGCACTGAGACGGATCGCAGTGTCAAGCTCGGCAAGGTGCGGCTAAAGTTCCTCGAAAGTGCCGGCATCTTCGATCAACCGTTCCGACAGACATTGGTGCTGCGCGCTGGACGGATCGACCTCGATTTTGGCACGGATGCGCTGCCGCGCGCCCATCTGGAAGTGTTCGTCGATTCCGAACAGCCTGTAATCTGTGTGACCGGACAGTTCTCAACCCCGGTGACTGTGCAGGTCGAATATATCCACTGGCGGACGGAGCCCTACGACGGCGATCTGCAATTTAGTGGGGTGGTGGAGACGGTGGACATTGTCCAACCGCGTGACGGAGACATCCTGTTTTATCATCGCAACGGCGCAACCCAGATTCCGTTCATCACTCAGCTTGAGGCGATTACAGCACTTGCCGATTCCATCCCCGACTGCCTGACCAACCGCATCTTCGGCGGGCTGTTGTCGATGGAAGGCGCAGCGCTCAACGGGAATGCAGGCTTGATCTCGTCTACGCCTGTTCAGACGTTTACGCTCCAAGTGATCACGCACAGCGATCAAGTGCCCGATCTCGATGATTGGATTAACGCAGTCACTGCTATGCGTGCGGCCGCGCCCAGACCCAGTGAAGCCCGCCGCCGCACAGCGGCATGGTGGCATGATTACTGGCAGCAAAGCTGGCTGTTTGTCGAAGGGGATACGCCGGTCGCAGCGGAAGTTACGCCCGAACTGCTGTCGCTCCCGCTCGAAGCGCAGCCTGCGCCCGAACCGTGTCCGTCACAGGTGACCCAAGCGTATATTTTGACGCGCTGGATGTTCGCCTGCATGGAACGAGGCGCATTTCCCATCCTCTACAGCGGCGGCTTGTTCAATGTGATGCCGGGGATGAACGAACATCTGGGCAATGTCTACACATTCAGCCGGTCATTCAGTGCGCGTCCCTTTGGTGAGCCAACACCGGAGTTCAACCCGGACGAACGCGGGTGGGGACATTTCTACCTGTGGCAGAACACCCGACTGCCCTATGCGTCGATGCTGGCCCGCGGCGAACACGAGCCAGTGCGGGCGCTGTTTCGTTTCTACCGACGCTTCTGGGAACTTGATCGGGGACGCGCACAGGTATATTACGGGGCAGAAGGGCAGTACAACACCGAAATCGTCCATAGTCACGGGTTGATGCCGTCGGCAGTGTATGGACTTGACCGGGCAGGTTTGGCGCATGGCTATGCAGCGAATCGCTGGGGCGGCGCGGTCGATCTTTCGCCCGGTCTGGAACTGCTTCAGCTGATGCTCGACTACTACGATTACGAACGTGATGAGACATTCCTCAGCGCTGAGCTGCTGCCCTATGCCCGGGATCTGTTGGTGTTCATTGAGACGCGCTTTCCTGAGCGCGACACGGGCAAGATCGTCATCGCTCCGATTCAGTCGGTCGAAACGTACTGGGACACGACCAACAGCTTACCCGTTGTCGCCGGGATGCACGCGGTTATCGGGCGAATTCTGGCGCTCGATCCCGAAAAAGTGCCGGGGCGCGACTACTACCTGCATCTACAGCAGATCATGCCGGATGTGCCGATGGAAACGGTGGATGGCAAGCGGCTGATCGCGCCCGCTGAGGTCTATGATCCTGAGCGTCACAATGTCGAAGCCCCGCAGCTCTACGCGATCTTCCCGTTCCGGTTGTATGGACTCGGCAAACCAGATCTGCACATGGCGCGGGAGAGTTTTCGTCATGGTACGAAGGTGGTCGGAAACTATCAACCGTTTATCGTTGGGAAGCCACCGACCTATCCGAGCTATTCAGGTTGGCAGTATCACGGTTTGGTGACGGCGCTGCTCGGTCTGACGGATGAAACGAAAACCATTCTCCAGAACAACTGCGCGTTGAGCAATCCGGGACATCGTTTCCCGGCCATGTGGGGGCCAATCTACGATGCTGTACCGGATATTGACCATGCATCCAACATCCTGACTACGCTGCAACTGATGGCATTTCAGGCAGAGGGTGATGAGATCCGACTGCTCCCAGCGTGGCCAAAGGCATGGGATGTGTCGTTCAAGCTGCACGCGCCGCGCGGCACGACGGTCGAATGTGTGTATCAACAGGGCAAGATCACGCGCCTGATCGTCACGCCGGAAGAACGGCGGAAAGATGTAGTGTGCGATGTCGAACTCCCCGAATAGACCGTTTTCCGTAGATGCTGTGGTGGAACACAATCGATCCGCTTTGTGTTCCATAGACGCCTAGATCTGCCCCATCGTCGTTAGCCTCCCACGCAAGGGAGAGTGTTCGCAGATGTCTATGATTGGAGAGCCTTATGCCGCTCCTGTTTGATATGCCGTTTGACCAATTAAAAACCTACGCAGGTACGAATCCTCGACCCAATGATTTCGATGCCTTCTGGGATTCAGCGCTAACCGAAATGCAACACACTGACTCTCAAGTTGAATGCGTCTCTGCCGATTTCGAGTGTGCATTCGCCGAGTGTTTTCATTTGTACTTCACCGGCGTGCGCGGTGCGCGCATTCATGCTCGGTTCGTGAGACCCTTGCAGCGTTCCGGCAGTCAACCCGCCGTACTGATGTTTCACGGGTATCAGGGCGCTTCACCTCAGTGGATTGAATTACTGCCGTATGCAGCACAAGGGTTTGTGGTGGCAGCGATGGACTGTCGCGGGCAGGGCGGGCTATCCGAAGATGTCGGCGGTCACAAAGGAACTACACAGAGTGGTCATATCATTCGCGGACTAGATGGCTCGCCTGAAAACCTGTTGTTTCGGCATATCTTCCTAGATACCGCCCAGCTTGCACGGATTGTTATGGATATGCCCGAAGTCGACGCAGGTCGCGTGGGCGTAACCGGCATCAGTCAGGGCGGGGGTCTCACGCTCGCATGTGCGGCGCTCGAACCGCGTATCCGCCGAGCCGCCCCGATCTTTCCCTTCCTGTGCGATTACCAACGGGTGTGGCAGATGGATATGGCTCATGATGCCTATGCGGAGCTGCGCACCTACTTCCGCAATCATGATCCGCTGCACCAGCGCGAAGCCGAGATCTTTACCCAACTGGGCTACATCGACGTGCAGCATTTGGCACCGCGAATTCGTGCCGAGGTTCTAGGGGGCATCGGACTGATGGACACCGTGTGTCCGCCCTCCACGCAATTCGCTGCTTACAACAAGATCTCCGCGCCCAAGTCGTTCGCCATGTATCCAGATTTTGGGCACGAGGGGCTGCCAGGAATGAATGATGCGATTTTCCAGTTCATGCAATCGATGTAATTTGCAAGATCGCAGCCGTCACTCAACAAAGTGTCCCCCTTTGTCAAGTACGGTAAACGCAATAACTTGCCCACTCGGTGCTGGCTCAGAACTCGAGATCTTCAATGGATACGGAATGAATCGGCTGAGTGCGCTTTTGTCCAACTACCTCGGCGTAAGAATCCTATTTTCGGATTCCGCATCAACCTATACTACAGACAAAATGTGACCTTTGTCGCGTTTGATATTGATTCCATGATAGTTGCATCGGAGTAAATTATGTGGGGAATTAGAAAGATTCTTGCGTTCCTCGTGCTGTTCATGAGCATCGGTTCTGTTTCGTTTGGTGTCGCGATGGCTCAAGACGATAGCGTCTTTCGAGTGATTGAACCGGTCGCCTACCGGGCGGCTGCGATGCTTGCTACCCCCAGTGAACGCGCTGGGCATGTCGTTGATCTGCTGTGGCTGCCGCTGGTAGGAAGCGACCCGGATGCTCAACCTGTCCCGACCGGTTTAGCCGAGTCGTGGGAAGTGGCCGCGGACAATATGTCGGTTGTCTTCACACTGCGTCAGGATGCCAAGTTCTCGGATGGTTCTCCGATCACGGCAGCCGATGCCGCGTGGAGCATCAACTATCAGATTATGAGTGGTCACCCGGACATTTACGGCCAACACGATTTCTTCCCCGCGCGCCGCGAATACGCGACGATTGTCGGCGCGCAAGAAGTCTTCGACGGCGGTATTCCGGCCGATGAATTCGGCGCGGCGGATGTTGCAGGTATCAGCGTTATGGATGATTACACGCTGCGCATCGAATTCACACAGCCGACGCTATTCATGCTCAATAACCTCCAGTTTGCGCGCATTGCCAAAGCGGAATCCGTGTTAGCCAGTGCCGGCAAAACCTATGCCGAAGATGCCTACTGGACGACCGAACCCGGCGCAGTGTTTTCGGGTCCGTTCATGCTGGAGTCATTTACATCGGGCAGCGGCATGACACTTGTTCCCAATCCGAACTGGTTTGGCGGTGCATCAAGTATCAGCCGGGTGGAGTCTATTTTTGTACAAGACCTATCTTCGGGCATTGCCGCTTTCGAGAATGGGGAAGCCGAAGTTGTCGACTTCTCGATGACCCCAATTGATGTAGCGAACCTGGCGTCGTCGGAATATCTGCTGTCCAGCCTCGTGAGTTATCCCAGCTTGAGTGTCGTGCAGTTGTTCGTCACGCCTTTCCGCCCCATGGACGATGTGCATGTTCGACGGGCGATCTCGATGGCAATTGACCGGCAGGCGCTGACCAATGTCTTGGGCGGCGGCGACGGCCAGACAACCTATCAGGTAATTTCCGGTCACTTTGCGCCCGCCAACGTCAACTGCGCAGACCCATTCGCCAGCGTTGTCGGAATGCCCTACGATCCAGCCGCGGCTCAGGCAGAACTCGCCCTGTCACCGTATGCAGCAGACATGGCCACCATGCCGCTGAACATGCAGTTGGGCATGTTCGGGATGCCGCTCTCGCAGGACTTGATCATCGCTCAGGTTGCCCAAGCCATGCTTCAACAGAATCTCGGAATAACGGTCAACATTCAGTCATCGCCGATCGCTGACTTCAACGCGCCACCCTACGCAACGCACCTGTGGCCTAACGAACAGGGCGATCACTTCATCGATCAGATGGCCTTTATGAACAACCTCGCCTCCTTGAACTCTGCCGACCCGCTGCCCGATGAAGCGCAGATGGGGATGGTGACGATGCCGCGTGTCCCCGAACTGCTTGACCTGATGGCGCAGGCCGCTGCCGCGACCGACATTACCAGCCGCTGCGAGATTCTGGCGCAAGCCCAGCAGGCGTGGGTCGATCAGGTGTATACGATTGACCTGTTCACATTCGATAGTTCGATGCTGGTTGCTCCGTATGTCGAAGGTGAAGTGATCAACAACTTCGGTGGTTCACTCAGTTTCCGCGAAACCCTCGAACGCCTCAGTTACAACCGCTAGGCAGCGGTTGTAGCCAGCCTATGCCGCAAGGCTCAGAGCCTGTGAAGTAACTGGTCTGAGCCTTGGGGTCTGCATCCCGGGTGGGCAGTAGAAAATGATCTGAAAAAATGTTCATTATGGTGAATCAGCATGTTTAGCTTTCTCGTGCGCCGCCTCGCCGGTTTGATCCCCTTGTTATTGGTGGTGAGCGCGTTTGTGTTTGTTTTGGGGCAGTATGGCGCCGGAGATCTCGCCGCCTACCTGACGTTTCAACGCAGCGGCGGACGTTTCGATCAGGAATTGTACGATCGCTACCGCGCTGAACTCGGTCTTGATGATCCTGTGTTGGCTCGTTACACCACGTGGCTTGGAAAGGCTCTACAGGGTGATCTCGGTCGCTCCTATGTGGCCATTGGCGAGCCCGAGATCGCCGACCTGCTCGCGCGATCTCTGCCGATTACGCTGCAATTGGCGTTCGCTGCGTTGGTCTTCGTCACCTGTACTGCTGTGCCAATCGGCTTTGTCACCGCGCTCTACCGCAACTCGCTGCTCGACCGCTTGCTGGTCTCGGCGGCATCCGTGCTCTCGACTATTCCCGCGTTCGTCCTCGCGCCGCTCAGCATGATTGTGATTGTTAATCAATTGCGTCTGCTGCCCTCGGTCGGGTTGGGCTGGCGCGGTTTGTTCAGTCAGGAGACGATTCTGCCGGCGGCTTGTCTGGCCGCTGGCCCGTTCCTGAATCTCGTCCGCTTCACCCGGGCTTCTGTGCTGGAAGTTCTATCTCAGGACTATATTCGCGCTGCGCGGGCGCGTGGTCTCTCGACTCTTCAGGTGCTCATCTATCACGTGGTTCGCAACAGCCTCACCCCCGTGATCACTGTGTTAGGGCTGACGGCTGGACAGTTGGTCGGCAGCACCTTGTTCGTTGAGGCGATCTTCAATTTGCAGGGTTTCGGGCAAGTCGTCGCCCGCGCGTTGACGCTTGGTGATATTCAGACCGCGACGGCGGGTGCGTTGGTTGGCACCGTGATTGTGTTGTTGTCCAACCTGATGGTCGATGTGTTCTATGTCATGGTCGATCCCCGTGTCAAACTTTCCTGAAGGTGAGCCGATGAGCGCCGAGATCGATAATCAGCCCGCAGACTCTGCCACGCTGTGGCGCACGAGCAAGCCCCGCACCTTTTGGGGTGATGCTGTCTACAGCTTCGCGCATAACTTCACCGGAATGCTCGGTTTGCTCATCTTCGTCCTGCTGCTGCTGGCCGCCATCTTTGCCAATCAGATCGCACCGTATGACTACCTGACCCAAGACTGGAACAACCTGCTTAAGCCGCCGAATGGCGCTCACTTGATGGGGACAGACGAACTCGGACGCGACGTATTCAGCCGCGTGCTCATGGGGGCGCGCACGGCGTTTCTCGTCGCGTTGTGCATCTCGACAGTGTCGACCACTATCGGTTTGTTCGCCGGCGCATTGAGCGCTTTCCTCGGCGGTTGGGTGGATCGGGTCGTCGTGTGGTTTATGGACGCGCTGCTCAGTTTTCCATCGATCTGGCTCGCGGCCTTTGTGAGCGTGGTTACCCGCCCGACCATTGATTCTCTGACCAACAGCTTGTACGCGAGTACCGGTTGGGCGCTGTTTCAGGATCGCGTAATCTTCAGCTATTTAGTCGTCATCTTTGCGATTGGGTTTGTGGCCTGGCCCTATATGGGGCGCTTAGTGCGTAGTCAGGTGCTGTCGCTGCGCGAGAAAGAGTTCATCGAAGCGGCGCGCGCGCTTGGCGCGGGGACGCGCTGGGTCACGATGCGCCACCTCGTTCCGAACGTGCTCGGTTCTGTCATCGTGACTTTCACATTGAGCTTTGGGAATGCCATGCTCTACGAATCCAGCCTGAGTTTCTTGGGGATCGGCATTCAGCCGCCGGGCGCAAGCTGGGGGCGCATGATCTTTGAGGCCCTGAGCCGCCTACGCGCCCAGCCCTACCTGATCATCATGCCGGGTCTGACGCTGACACTGGTGGTGTTGTCGCTTCAGTTTGTGGGGGATGCGCTCAACGATGCTCTGAACCCCCGTTCACACTCACGCTAGATGGCCAAAGAGAGCGGTTTTTGACAGGAATAGTTCGGATGAGTCTGGAACAACGGCAAATAGATGTTTTGCAGGTTCAGCAACTGCAAGTTCAGTTCAAGACGCGTGACGGTCTCGTCTACGCCGTGCAAGACCTATCATTTCAGGTCGCTCCCGGTGAGATTGTTGGCTTGGTGGGTGAATCCGGTTGTGGCAAATCGACAGCGGCGCTGGCCTTGATGCGCCTCGTTCCCAAACCAGGACGGATCGTCGGTGGAAGCATATTGCTCAACAATCGCGACATCTTAACCTTGAGCGAGGCCGAGATGCGGTCGCTGCGTGGGCACGAAGTCGCGATGGTCTTTCAGGACGCGCTCACCGCGCTCGATCCGCGCATGACGGTGGGACGACAGATCATGGAACCGCTGCGGATTCACTTGAAACTCACGCCGAAAGCCGCGCGTGAACGAGCCGCCGATCTGCTGGCTCAAGTGGGGATTCCGTCGCCCGCGAGTCGCCTAAACCAATTCCCCCACGAATTTTCTGGTGGAATGCGCCAGCGTGTCATGATTGCGCTGGCACTGTCGTGCAGCCCGTCGCTGCTCATTGCAGATGAACCGACCACCGCGCTGGACGTGACCACGCAAAATCAGATTCTCAACCTGCTCGTCAAACTCAAGGATGAGACGGGCGCGGCCATTGTGCTGATCACGCATGACGTGGGCGTCGTCTCGAATGTCTGTGATCGCGTGGTCGTCATGTACGCGGGGCGGGAAGTCGAAGTGGGCGGCACACACGATATTTTCACAGGGGCGCGCCACCCGTATTCGCGCGGGCTGCTCGAATCGACGTTGATGCTGGATGGGGATCGCACGCGACCGCTCGAAGCCATACCCGGCCTCCCCCCGGAATTGATTGACTTGCCGCCGGGATGCGTCTTCTACCCACGCTGCAAATACCGATCCGATCAGTGCAAATCTGCAGCTCCCCGGCTGGAACCCGTAGCGAATGCGCACGAAGCCGCCTGCTGGAATTGGAGATCGATCGACGCATGACGACTCAACCTGAAGTGCTCGCCGTACATAATCTGCGCACGCATTTTCCGGGTCCCGCGCTCGGTTTGCCGTGGCAGGGGCGCGCGACGGTTCGCGCGGTCGATGATGTCAGCTTCTCAATCGCCCACGGACGCACACTGGGCTTGGTGGGCGAATCGGGCTGTGGTAAATCGACCGTGGCGCGCTCGGTACTCCAACTGGTGCGCCCGACGAGCGGGCAGGTGCTCTTCAACGGCGTTGACCTCTGCGGATTGAAATCCAAAGCGCTCGTACCGCTGCGCAAGCAGATGCAAATCATCTTTCAAGACCCGTATGCATCGCTTGATCCGCGTGCCACCATCGGCTTTACCATTGGTGAAGGACTGTTGATTCACAAGCTGGTCAATGAGCGCGATCTGCGTCAGCGCGTCGCCGATCTCATGGTGATGGTCGGCTTGAACCCGGCGTTTGAGAATCGCTACCCGCATGAGTTCAGCGGTGGGCAGCGGCAGCGCGTGGGGATTGCGCGGGCACTGGCGACGAATCCCCAGTTCATCATCGGTGACGAGCCGATCTCGGCCTTGGATGTGTCGATTCAGGCGCAGATCATCAACTTACTGCGCGATCTGCGCGCCCGTTTGAACCTCACGATGCTGTTCATTTCGCACGATCTGCGCGCCGTTCGTTACCTCAGTGATGAAGTCGCCGTGATGTACCTCGGCAAGATCGTCGAAAGCGCGCCCACCGATCTACTCTTCAAGCATCCGGCACATCCCTACACCCAAGCCCTGCTGAGCTCTGTTCCCAAACCGCGCTGGGCAGCCAGCGAACGGGCTGCCGAGATCAAGGGCGAGGTTCCCAGCCCACTCAACCCCCCAGCGGGCTGCTCTTTCTCGACGCGCTGCCCCCATGTCAGGCCGCGCTGCAAGCAAGAGCAGCCCGCACTGGTCGAAGTGCAACCCGGACACAAAGCCGCCTGTTTTCTCCTAAATGATGTGAGTCACCCGGAATGACATTCTCACTGATTGACACTATGCGCACGTACAACCTCGTCTGGGAGCAGCAGAGTGCTCATTCCGGCGAATCGATGCCGGTTGGGGGCCACAGCCTCGGCTGTAACGTCTGGGTCGAAAATGACGACCTGCTGCTGTACTTCGCGCAATCCGGCGCGTTTGACGAAAACGGTTCAATGCTCAAGGGCGGGCGCTTGCGTGTACACAGCACACCGAATCCGTTTGCGCTGAAGTTCCGGCAGACGCTGGAACTGTACGACGGGTGCATCCACATCGAGGGCGTGTCTGAGCAGGGGACGGTGCAAATCCGCGTCTGGGTGGAGGTGCAGCGTCCCGTCATTCATGTGGATTGGAGCGCGAGTTTTGTGGCGGATTTCACGGTGACTTACGAAAACTGGCGCACAGAAGACCGCCGCATTGATAGCCAATCGTACGAGCTGTTCCAGTGCAAGGAAGTGTGGGGAGATCCAAACACCCCGATTGTGTTTCACAAGGATCAGATTGAGGTCACACGCGCCGATGAGCTTTTGTTCTATCATCGCAACCTCAACGACGATCTCTCGTTTGACCGTGAGATGGATACGCAAGGGATGCAATCGGTCAAGACTGGATTGCACAACCCGCAGTACAACCGCACGATGGGCGGGCTGCTCACCGCTCCCGGGCTGGAGTATACGGGAACGCGGCGTGGGCGGTATGTCGATACCGATTTTGTTGGCTATCAGTTCCAGTCACCGCAGCCCACCTCCGCGCAAAAACTGCAAATCACCCTGTACACGGCACAGACCCAGACGCTTGAAGCATGGATGAGCGCCCTGCGCGCCATTGATCACGAGGCGGCTGAAGATGACCAAGCAATGGAAGCCGCCCAAGCCTGGTGGCAGGCGTACTGGGCGCGCAGCTATATCGTAATCAACGGCACGACGCCTGATGAACAAGATGCCATGTGGCAGATCGGGCGCAATTATCAACTGTTCCGCTACCTGCTCGGGTGCAACTATTACGGTGACTACCCGACAAAATTCAATGGTGGGCTCTTCACATTTGATCCGATCTTCGCCGGCCAAAGCCCCTGGTCTGAGCAAAAACTGCACTACACACCGGACTACCGGTTATGGGGCGGCGGATCGCATACCAGTCAAAACCAGCGCCTCGTGTATTGGCCCATGCTCAAGTCCGGTGATTTTGACATGCTGCCGCAGATCTTCAATTTCTTCAATCGTCTGCTCGAAACAGCGACCCTGCGCGCGCAGTTCTACTTCAATGTGGAGGGCGCGGTCTACCCGGAACAGATCGGCATTTACGGCTTGTGCCCAACGTGCGATCACGGGTGGGGAAACACAACCGGCTTGCCTGTGCCGCAAATCAAGTATCATTTTTCAACAGCGCTGGAAATCGGCGTGATGCTGACCGAGTATGCCGCTTACACCCACAACGATATTGGGGAATACATCGGTTATCTGGATGGAATCGTCAAATTCTATGATGGTTTCTATCCACAGAACGATACACGCGGCAAGATGATCATCGAACCCGGCAATGCGTTGGAAACCTATCATCCGGTCCGCAATCCAATTGATGCGGTGTCGGGTCTACATGCATTGCTGGGACGCATGCTGGCACTGCCGGATCGCTATAGTCTGCCGGAACAGCGGACGAACTGGCGGCGCATTCTGGAGCGTGTGCCACCGATCACCACCCGCACGAAAGCCGGCCAGACGATCATCGCTTATGCCGAAAGCACGTCAGAGCGCCATAACGTCGAAATCCCCGAACTGTATACGGTGTTCCCCTTTGGCCAATATGGCATCGGCCAGCCCGATTTACAGTTGGCCATCGATACGGCGCGGCTAGCGGCAGAAGATGATACGCAGTTGTCCCACATTAGCTGGCATCAACAGGGGATCCAGTACGCAAAACTGGGGATGTTGGCTGAAGCCGTCAACTTCCTGATCCGGAAACTGGGCAATGCCGATCGGCGCGTGCCGGTCTACTGGGGGCCGGGTCATGATTGGACGCCGGATCACAATTGGGGTGGCTCGGGCATGATTCAGCTTCAAGAAATGCTGCTGCAAAGCCACGGTGACACCGTCTACGTTTTGCCGTGCTGGGATAAAAGCATTGATGTGGCGTTCCGCCTGCATGCACCGGGGAACACAATCATCGAATGTGAGCAGCTTGCGGGGCAGCTGCGTCGTCTGACCATGACCAGCGACCTGCCGCGCCTCCATGTCGAAGTGCTGCCCACCTCTAGGAGCGCGGGTGCCTAATCCGGCGCTTGACAGAACACGTCGCGCCGCTGTCTCTAGGGCACGAATCAAATGGACTATTGCATACTTCGGGTTGACGTGATGAACGATTTACCAATGGGTTATCCCCGGCGCGAGGCCGATTTTGATGTATTGCCCGGTTTTCAGAATCCGCCAGCGGGCTATGGCGAGGTGGCGTTTTACTGGTGGTTGGGTGAACCGCTCACTCGTGAACGCCTGACATGGCAGCTTGATCAGCTCACCCGGCGCGGCATCAGCGGCTTGCAGATCAACTATGCGCATAGCGATCTCGGCGGCCTGACGTGGGGTCTCAGTTATCCGAGCGAGCCCCCGTTATTCAGCAGCGAATGGTGGGCGTTATTCGATTGGTTCGTGAAGGAAGCGAGTCACCGGGGCATTTCCGTCAGTGTGAGCGACTATACGCTCGGGGTGGGTCAGGGTTGGTATCTCGACGAGATCGCCGCCATTTACCCGGACATGCGTGGCAAAACACTGCGCCTGACGTCACACACGGTGAAGCAGGGCGAAAGGCTGGACGTAGGTTTGCCGGAAGACTGGATCAGCGTGATGGCGTACCCGCTCGAAGGCGCGTGGGTGGAAAACGGCATCGATCTGCGCCCCCTAGTCAGCGCGAGCCAACTCCGCTGGACGCCGCCAGAAGCTGATTGGCAGGTGGCGGTGGTATCGGCGGAAACGGTGACGCGTTCGCTCGATCCGATGCACCCGGCCAGCGGCAGAGAGACGATCAACCGCTTTTTCCAGCGCTTTGCCGATCACCATCCCGATCAGCCGGGACGGGGGCTAAACTTCTTCTTCTCCGATGAACTCAACTTTGGCGTGTCGGGCAAGCTGTGGACAACGCACTTTGCCCGGGAATTCCGGCGGCGTAAAGGTTATGACCTGATCCCGGAACTGCCCGCCCTCTGGCTCGATTTGGGCGCGAGAACCGCCAAAGTCCGCCTCGACTACAACGATGTGCTGGTTACGCTCTCGGAAGAAGGCTACTTCAAGCCGCTGTATGAGTGGCATCAGCGGCGCGGCATGATGTTTGGCTGTGATCACGGCGGGCGCGGCCTGACCGTCGATGAGTTCGGCGATTATTTTCGCACGCAGCGCTGGAATCAAGCGCCGGGCTGCGATCAGCCATTCCTGCAAACAGATCTGATCAAGAACAAAGTCGCCGCGTCGATTGCCCACCTCTACGAGCGTCAGCGCGTGTGGCTGGAAGGCTTCCATTCCAGCGGATGGGGGACATCAACCGTTGACCTCACCCGTGCCAGCCTGATCAATTACGCGCACGGGCAAAACCTGCTCAGTTTGCACGGGCTGTACTACTCAACACGCGGCGGGTGGTGGGAATGGGCACCGCCATGCAATCACTTTCGGATGCCGTATTGGGCGCATTTCGGAACCTATCTGGCGGCCATGGAGCGCCTGAGCTACCTGCTGAGTCAGGGTGTGCACCGCTGCGATGTGGCAATTCTCTACCCGGTCGCAGCCGTCGAAGCCGGTTTGGATGGGCAGACGGCAGTCGAAGCGAGCTTTGATCTAGGGCGCGCTATCTACGCCGAGGGTATCGACTTCGACTTCATCGACTTTGAGTCGCTGGATCGCGCGGTGATCGATGGGAACGAACTCACAGTCGCGGGTGAACGTTTCCGCGTTTTGATTCTGCCTTCAATGCGGGCTGTGCGGTATTCGACGCTTGAGAAAGCTGCGGCGTTTCAACGCTCTGGCGGCAGTGTGCTGCTCGTGGGGGCACTCCCCGAAGCCAGTGACCGCCTCGGCGCCAATGACCCGGACCTCGATCAACTCGTTAGGGAACTAACCAGCCACCAACCTGCCGTGGTTAGTTCAGTCGATGTGATCACGCATATTCGCGCCGCGTTCCCACCTGATTTTGCCGTCGAAACGGCTGTGGGATCGTCGAGTGAACCGCTTGGGGTTATACACCGTCGCATCGGTGCGCGCGACCTGTACGCCGTCTATGGTGTGGCAAAAGAGACACTGTGCTATTTTCGGACGCATGGGCACATTGAACAGTGGGATATGTGGACAGGAAGCACCCGTCCGCTATATGGGGTGAAGACCGATCAACATGGGACATATGTGCGCCTGCCGTTGACCGAACACGAACTGCAGTTGATCGTGTTCGCGCCGGACGACAGCCCCTTCCTGATCGACATACCGGGGGTCGAGCAAGTCGCGGTCAGCGAACACGGCTGTGTGACCGGGGTGGTCGCGGCCGGTGGCACCTATCACGGAACGATTCAACAGGACGGAATGTCACGAACGGTCAGCGGGACGGCTGAACCGCCTCCCGCTGAGGTGGTCTTCGACCGCACGTGGCGCTTTGAACTTGTGCCAACGCTCGATAACCACTGGGGTGATTTTCGCCTGCCCGCGACTGATCGTCTGATCGGCTCGGAGATTCGGCGCTCCCGCTACCAGTTCGATCCGCTGCATATTGGTGCTGCATCAGGTTGGATGTCCCCCGATTTTGATGATGCTGCGTGGACAAAAACCACAATGGGCTTTGGGCGGCAGTTCTGGAAGCTCGGTCCGCTGCCGGACGACGATATGATGACTCTCGAAACCTCGCTGCGCCAACTTGCCGCCATTGATCCCCATGCCCCCGTCGAATGGAATGGGAAGTGCTATGCATGGCAATCCTATGAGTTTTCCTGGCGCGATGGGATCGAAGATGACCCCGGACATCAAGGCTATCATGGACTCAAGGGGGAAGTTCACGATGATACGATTGCTTTAGGGCGCAGCGAACAAACGCATACTGCGATTGCTCGCGTGCCGGAAGCAGGCGGCACACGTTACTTTCTCTGGACAACGGTCGCTGCCGAGCAACGCTGCACCGTGAAAGTGCTGTGCGGTGGATTACTACCGAGTCGGCTGTGGATCGATGGTGTGCCGCTGGCGCTTGATGCCGAAAATATAGCCTTGTCCAGCGGAAAGCATTCGTTTCTGCTCCTTTATGACGATGTGGGGCGTGGGTACTGCTTCCTTGCGGATCAGTCGTTCCAGCGTCCGCCGCTCGACCCGCACAGCGCAGCTCTACGGTGGTACAACACCCCCGGCATTTTGCCGTTTGATACGCAGCCTGCAGATAGTGCTCCGCTTGGCTGGTATCGCTTTACGAGCGCGCCCGGCTTGCACTCTCTGGCGTTGCGCGCTTACGGCAAGGGGCGCTTGTGGGTTAATGGACAGGAATGCACGCTGGAAACTGAACTGATCGATGGGGATGTAATTGGTTACCGCGCGATACTTCCCACGGCAATTCAGAAACCAGCACAGGTCACGATCTGTATTGAACACGCTGCCGGGCGTTACGATGGCGCGGCGATCCCCGATCCGATTGAACTGGAGTGCGAGGAGGGGCTGCTGGCATGTGGCGACTGGTCACAAGTGGATGGACTACACACCTACTCGGGCGGGGCATGGTACCGACAAGAAATCGTGCTCTCCGAAACACAAGCCGCCAGCCCAGCCCAGCTCGACCTTGGGGCTGTAGTTTCGACTGCGCTCGTCCGGATCAACGATGTGACCATTGGTACACGCATTGCGCCACCGTGGACATTTGATCTCGCTGGTGTGCTGCGGGCGGGACTCAATCGCGTCGAAATCTGTGTTTATAACACGCTGGCAAACCACTACCAGACGATCCCGACCCGGTTTCGTGGCGCGCCTGTCAGCGGATTGATGGGCGATGTGCGGCTGAAGTTCTACAGCCGCATTCAGCTCGAGGCCTCGAAGGCTGGACAGCAAGCTGCTGAATAGGTTGTTTGAATCTGTTCTCGCTACGTACAATGCAAGGATGAGTAAGTACGGTCAGAGTTGGTCGTGTGAATATCGAGCATAAAATGCATGCAACAATGTCAGCCGAACGCTCTACAATTGCCTTTTTGACCCGGTCACTGGCAGAAGGCACTCCGATCACCGCGTGGGGCGAGATGGTAAACTTCGCGCAAAACCACGATTTCAATCTACTGATCGTCGTCGGTCGAATGCTGCAGCTCACGGCTGCTGTTCCCTCCCCCAACACCCTCTATCAACTGGTTACTCCCAATTCTGCCGATGGTGTGATTATCTCCGGCGGTTTGGGGCATTATGTTGGGATGCAAACTTTGCAGGATTTTTGCGAGCTGTTTGCACCGCTTCCCGTAGTCTGTACTGATATGCTCCTCGATCAGTATCCTGGGGTGACTACGCAGTTCTATGGGGGAATGCGAACGCTGATGCACCACCTCATCCACGATCACGGCTACCGTCGGATCGCCTTCATCCGCGGATCAGTCAGTTCAGTACCGGGTGAAGATCGGTATCGGGCTTATACCAACAGTCTCGCTGAAGCTGGCTTGCCCTTCGATCCACTCCTGGTGGCACCCGGCGACTTCTTTGCCCCGTCAGGCGAGAACGCCGTCCGTTTGCTGATCGATGAACGCCGTGTCCACTTTGACGCGTTGGTCGCCGCCAACGATGATATGGCGATTGATGCGATGCAAGCCCTGCAAGCGCGGGCGATCCGCGTGCCAGAGGATATTGCGGTTGCCGGGTTTGATGATCTCGTGATCGCCCGATCAATGACGCCCCCGTTGACGACTGTCCATCTCTCGACAGGCGCTGAGACGCGCAGTGCGGCGGAACTACTGGTGGCCGGACTGAATGGCGAACCCGTTCAGCACCGGGTGGATATTCCCGTCCAACTGATCATTCGCCAATCGTGTGGCTGCAAATCGGCCGCGCTGGCTGATTTTGAAGTTCCTAGTCAAAGCGTCGTCACGGTTAACCCAGCAACGCTCACGGAAAAACGGACGTTAATCGCCAACCAGATGATCAGTGCGTGCAACGATGCGTTGTCAGCGGCGGAAAGCGACCTGCTCTACAAGTGGCACGATACGTTTGTTAGCGATTTGCAGGGCACGACTGGTGAATTTAAGCAGTTTCTGACCGAATTCGTCGCCCCGCTGGGGACTGTACGCGTCAACCATACCACATGGCAATCGCTTCTTTCCGTCCATCGCCGTCACGTTCGCCCCCTGTTGACCGACCCGATTGAGCTGCTGCGCGCAGAGAATCTCTGGCAGTATGGGCGGGTATTTCTGGCCGAGATCGCCCTGAACCTTGAGGCGCAGCGAGAATATCGACAAGCTCAACTGGATGCGGCGCTGCGTTCGGTGGGTGAGAACCTCATCACCACCTTTGATCTCAAGGGGTTAAGCGAAACCATCGTGCGCGACTTTTCGAAACTGGGAATTCCGGCGTGTTATGTCGCGCTGTATGCAGAGAATGCCGCCGCGCCGAACCGCATTCCTGAACACGCGCGCTTGATCCTTGCCTATAACGCAAGTGGAATTGTCCCCCTTGCGCCAGAGGGGCGTTCGTTTGCCATTCGTGAAGTTGTGCCGCCGGAATATCTACCTCCCCGAAGCGCCCGTTCGAACTTAGCCGTGCTGCCGCTCCAATTCCGTAACGAGCATTTCGGATATGTCGTCTTTGAAGTCGGACCGCTCAATGGCTTCGTGTATGAGACATTGAGTCTGCATTTGAGCAGCGCGCTCAAAGGGGCACTACTCGTCGAACAGATGAAAGATCTGTACACTGAGGCGGTGCGCGCTAAAACCCTCGCGGAAAAAGCCAACCAGCTCAAGACGCAGCTGCTCGCCAACGTCAGCCATGAACTGAGGACACCCCTCAATGTGATTCTCAGCTACAGTCGGCTGGCGCTGGACGAGCGGCACGACAGTCAAGCCCCACAGGCGTTACGCGCAGATCTTGAGCATATTCATGACTCCGGTCAGCACCTAATCCGGCTGATCAACGATTTGCTGGATCTGTCGCGGGCGGACATCGGTGAGCTTGACTTGTACCCGGAAACAATCGTCATGCGTCCGTTTCTTGAGCAGACTTTTCGAACTATGCTGGATAGCAGCAGTCCGGTTGCCGGCGTCATATGGAAGCTGGAACTGCCACCGCGCTTACCCGTCATTCAAGCGGATCCGACGCGGTTGCGGCAGATCATCTTCAACCTTTTGAGTAACGCAAGTAAGTTCACTGATGCTGGTGAAGTTGTGCTCGGTGCCGACGTCATTCCCCCGCATTTTCATATCTGGGTTCGCGACACAGGCTACGGCATTCCCATTGACCAACAGGAACGCATCTTTGAACCATTCTTCTCCGAAAGCCAGGTCAATCACCGTCCGGAGGGGATTGGACTAGGATTGACGATCACGCGCCGTTTGATCGCATTGCATGGTGGATCACTACTGTTAGAAAGCCAACCGGGCAAAGGCAGCACTTTCCACATCTATCTTCCGCTGCCCAATTTAAGTGGACGCACCATGGATGTCATCCCGCAGCCTACTGATCGGAAACAACGCTCGGTTCTGCTCATTTCCCCACTGGACTTGCCGCCGCTCGAATTCGTCAACCTTGCGCGGAAATCTAACGCAGACACCATTATGGTCTCATCTGTTGAAGCCTTGAATCAGGCAATCGCCGATGGGCTGCCCATTGTGCTGGCATGGGATATGGATCACGCACGTCCCGGTGACTGGCTTATCATTCAGCACGCGCGCCATCATCCACGGCTCTGCCAGATTCCGTTCATACTCTACCGTGATAAACGAGCAGAGGGTGATGCAGCGGGCGCTGAGTTGACCAATGTGCTGCTCAAGCCGCTGAGCATGCAGAATCTGTCTGATTTGATTCAGTCACTGGCTCCCTTGCCGGCTGGCGCGCCGATCCTCGTCGTCGACGATGATGCACAAGCGCGCGAGATTTATCTACGCTTGTTGTCGGAAAGATTGGCCGGCTACCCGGTGATGACAGCGGAAAACGGCGAAGTCGCATTGGATGTGCTGAAAACAGTGACCCCGAGTCTGATACTCCTCGATTTATCGATGCCGAAGGTCGATGGATTTCGGGTACTCGAAGTTGTACGCAGCAGTCCCCGAATGGGTTCAACGCCGATAGTGGTGTTAACGGGCAGGCTGTTATCCTTTGAAGACATCAAGCGTCTGGATTATGGTAATGTGATGCTCCAATTCAAAAACATCCATTCCGATGAGGAGTTGGTAGCGAGTATTCAGCACATATTCGACGGAGAGAGAGCTTTACCCCAACAATCCAGTCAATTAGTCAAGCAGGCGTTAGCCTATATGCAGCAGAACTTCGCGTATACTTTGTCTCGTGCGGAGATCGCCTCCGCAGTGGGGGTGAGCGAGGATTACCTCAGTCGGATTTTTGGCAAAGAAATGGGTATCCCACCCTGGGAATATCTGAATCGCTACCGTATTTTGCGGGCCAAACACCTGCTCATGCAGGCGGATATCAGCATCACACGGATCGCCAGTGAAGTCGGTTTTGATGACCCCGCTTACTTCAGCCGCGTATTCCAAAAGACCGCCGGATGTTCGCCGCGTGATTATCGCTTGCTGCACCGTTCGTTGAGAGTGTCGCCGTCCCCCACACTCTCTGACAACTGACCAAGCCTGCCCCACAGCCGGTTCAATCGTCGAGACTCAAACACGTCTTAGCGGAATTGAGCGCGCTTTTTCTCCAGTGCTCCTCGTGTCCCGACCACTATCCTGTGCACAACCAAATTGTCTTCGGATAGAACGAGGATAACGCAAATATCCAAATACCACGGCAGAAATATCCTTTGATCAAGGAACGCGCTGGCGTAAAGTCAGAAACAAAGAGTCTGTTTTTTCCCCTATCTGAACACAGGCAGTAGGTGAATTATGGTTTTTGACACAAATACCCGGTGGATCTGGGATGCAGGCGACACCAAGCCACGCAATATCTTTTTGAACTTCCGACGTAGGTTCGACTTAAGCACGATCCCGGCTACCGCGCCCCTGCATATCAGTGCCGATGCGCGCTACTATCTTTATGTCAATGGTGTTCGCTTGGGCTATGGTCCAGCGCGCGGTTATCCCTACCACTATCACTATGATAACTACGATATCGCGGAGCACCTGCGGATCGGCAAAAATGTGATTGCGGTCATGGTCAACCATTGGGGCGAAGGGACATTTCACCAGTTAGTCGTACGCGGTGGTCTTCTGCTCCAAATCGACATCGACGAACTGATTGTCTCAGATGCACGCTGGCGCGTCCAAAGCAACACCGCTTACCGGCAGAACACACCACGCATTTCGATCCAACTTCCGTGGGAGGAGCAGTTCGATGCAAGGCTCGACGACGGTTGGACGGATAGCGATTTTGACGATTCAGAATGGGACAGTGCGGTAGAGATTCCGCCCGCTGACGTCCCGTGGTCAGGTTTGACGGCGCGGCGCGTTCCACTCCTCGGCAATGAGCCGATCCAACCCACGAGCGTCACGGATACCGGAATTGTCCGGTTACCGGCACTCGTACTGGCAGGCCATTTGCATCCCTACATCCTTGGCGCAGACAACACCACTATCGGTATAGGGACGGTTGACGCACTCATGGTGACACGCCTGCAGGCCGCGGTCGGCGGTACGATCCTATTGAAAAAACGAGCGAACTACGGTGGTCTGCCGATAGTTTATATTGACGGGCATAAACTGACTTGGGAGTCCGGTCAGATCGAACCACAGGCCTTGATCAGTCTGATGGCAGGGGAACATCTCCTGTTGTTGGACTGGAAGGGTATGATCTTCGAGACGGACTTCGCCATTAGCATCGATGGAAGTTCCGATCTTCAACTCCGAGCGGGGCTAACCAGCGAAGATCGTGGCTGGAAAGTGAGTGTTAATCCATCCGACGACGAGCGGCAGGCTGCGCTTTCAGCCACTCACAGCGAGCTGCTTCCACCTACGCTACACTGGACTGTGATGAAACCGCTCGATGTTCCGGAGATCGATGTGCAGCGCTCCGTGATGTCGAGTCAACCGCGTGAACATAGAAGCGATCCGGTCAGTCTTCCACTCACGGTATCCGTGAGTGCACCGCAGCACGGTCAACAGTTCATCTTCGACTTCGATCGCGAAGTATTGGGCTGGATCGAATTCGATGTCGATGCCCCGATAGGGGCGATCCTTGATTTTGTGGGATTCGAAATCATGCAGTCGCACGTTCCAGGATACAGTCTGGGGGTCAATAATTCGTTTCGTTATATCTGCCGTGCGGGACGGCAAACTTATCGTTCAATTTTCCGCCGTGGATTTCGCTATCTGCTGCTATCGGTACATGCCGCTGATCAACCTGTGATCGTTCACCGTATAACGTTGCACCAAGCGACCTATGATCAACCCGTGATTGGGCGTTTCCAGTGTTCTGATCCCCGATTGAATCAGATTTGGGAGATGTGTGCTTATGCGGAACGATTATGCTCCGACGACGTGTTCAGCGCAGATGGAGCGTATGAGCAGGCATTATGGGTAGGGGATGCGTATGCTCAACAACTCATTCATCAGGTCATTTATAGTGACCCATCACTTCCCGAAAACACACTGAGAATCGTGGCGGATTCGCTGCGCCGCACCCCTATTGTAAACTCGCAGGTTCCCAGCGCGTGGGAAAACCGCTTGATGCCAAATTGGAGTTGGATGTGGGCCATCGGCTGCTATTTGCACTATTTTTTCAGCGCGGACAGCACCTTTGCACATGAAATATATCCGGCGCTGGCACAACAGGCAGAATTCGCGCTTGAGCGCTGCAAGGCGCATCCCCTCGGCCTATTCAGTTTGGAGGGCTGCTGGCACTTCCTCGATTGGTCAGACATTGACGGCGTCGATTTCAATGACCAACGTAAGTTAGCGTTCACTCATGAAAACTGTTTGCTGGTGGCAGCACTGCGCGCAACCGCGAAGATGGCGCTCGTGCTGGGCAGAACAGCTGATGCACAACGTTGGAACCTGTTTGCGGCCCATCTCAGTGTTGCAGTCAACAAGCATTTGTGGTCAGAGGAGCGAGAGGCATACGTTGACAGCATCGACGAAGATGGACAGTTGAGCGCGAAAGTCTCACAGGCGGTCAATGTGGCAGCGCTATTTTCGGGTGTGCCGACGAGCGAACGCACAGCACAACTGCTGCCCTCTGTGATCGTGCCCCCCCAGCATTGGATCAATATTGGAAGTCCGTTCATGATGTCATTCAGCATGGAAATGCTCGTGCGTGAACAACGCTTTGATGAGATGCTGCAAGTAATCCGGTCACGCTGGGGGGCGATGTTGGATCGCGGCGCAACGGCGACATGGGAAACGTTCTCCAATCCGCGTTCATGGTGTCATGCTTGGTCGGCAACGCCGGCTTATTTCTTGTCAGCGCATATCCTTGGTGTCAGCCCGGCTGAAGTGGGCTATAAGCGAGTCCGCATCGCACCGCAACCGTGCGATCTTACGTGGGCGCGGGGAACAGTTCCCACGCCGTTCGGCAAGTTAGAGGTCGAATGGCGAGTTGTGGGACAGCACCTCTATTTGGAGTACACAGCCCCGCGGGGCTGCGAAATTGAGGTCGTGTGTCCGCTTGGTTTGGAGTTCAAGCGCATCACCGAAGCTGTATAGTGGAAAAACCTCATCCTCGGTGGCTTTTTCTTGCGGAGTGAGGGTTCGAATCTTGGCTCTGCGAGTACGACCAAATTCGGTATAGACACGATTGTGAGAGTTCGAGTTTTTACTGTTCTCAACCTGCTAAACGCGATCTTTTCAAGTCATCTCGTGGTTTATAAGGAGTGAGGTTGTGGTGGCTACTTATGCGCTCGATTGGGAACGGTTGTTGAATGCACGAAAGGGGGAATTGTAGCAGTTCACGGAGGTGAGCCTACTCCGGATAGCCTAAGTAGCCATCACAGCTGGTGTCCTTGTCCAAACCGATTGGCGCATCCACTTCACAGGCACGCCGTGACCGAGCGGCCTATCTCGCCTCACCCGAAGGCAAAGCCCGTTACCGACAGCGTGGGTGCAGCATTGAGCCTTTCTTTGCCACGTGGAGGCAAGACCAACGCTTCCGTGTTCATTTTGTTGGCGTTATACGCTTGGAATCTTATTGTCTTGTTTAATTTTATCCAAGACTCTCCTTTGGGTTCGATGAAACCAGTGCTTGATCTGCTCTAATTTATGCCCCACCCTCAACTATCTGATGAATCTGTATTTTGTGAGGCCGAGCTGAGATCGCAGCATTAATTCGACGAAATTGAGCAACTACGCTACGCCGTTTTGCGTAGTTGCGGTATTGACGAATTGAACGAAATTGATGCTGGTCAACGCACCAGTTTGCTACTGGTTCACGGTTAGAGTTTCCAAAAAGCGCCCGTAGATTTCTCCGACCAAAGCACCGTGATTGAGGAAGACATGAGCCACTGATGGAACGGTTTCCAATTTCCCATGCGGTAGGAGTTCGCACATGCGATAGGCGAGATTGATGGGATGGAGCGAGTCATTGGGCCATGCGATGATACAAATTGGCATTGTGAGCTGAGTGATCTCCGCGAGCTCGTCAAAGATGACCCAATCTTTAACGGTATCGAGCGCGGTGATCAGGCTGTTCTGCTGGTGTGAACTCTGCATTTCGCGCACGGCTTCGATCACCTCGTCAGAAGCCCCCCAATTTTCACGCAGGCGTTGAGCCGACAACCGCATATACTCTTCCAATCCATAGTGCTCGATTTCGCTTGCCATGTTGTGCAGCGAGGGGATTTCCGGGTTGGGCTCATCACCGAAAGCGGGGCCAGTCAGCAGCAGTGCGCTGACTCGATGTGGATACTTGAGGGTAAAGAGCAGCGTAGTCGCCGCGCCCATCGATTCGCCTTGAACGACGGCTTTCTCGATGCCATACGCATCCATGACGGCGCGCATATCTTCTGCCATGCGATCCGGATTATAGAGGCTGGGGTTGGTGACGGGGGTAGAATCGCTGTGACCGCGTTGGTCATAAACGATGATGCGGTAGCGGTTGGCGAGCTGTTTGAGCTGCCGTCCAGTGATATGACGATTGCCAGTTAGCCCGTGGGCGGCGATCAGCGGCGGTCCAGCGCCGAAGCTCTCGGCAACGAGTTCCAGCCCATCAGAATTGATTTTTACAATCTCTGAATCCATGTTTTTGCCCAATCCCCCAAGCGACACGTTAAAACAAACAAAATAGTAGGCTGTTGCCAAGTGGTTGAGAATGATCAGCGCTCAACGGGTGCCACTAGCACCTCCTTGCCCGCTTCACGCAGGGTCTCAATCATTTCTGGCGGCGCGCTGTCGTCGGTGACAACACAGTTGAGCTGATCGATGCGTGCAAACGATGCCAGACCGGTGCGGCCAAACTTGCTGCCATCAACAACGGCAATCACTTCTCCCGCTCGTTCAACAATGTATTGAAGCAGTTCGTTTTCCAGCGGATCATTGCCGCTCAGCCCTTTTTCGAGCGTGATTCCCAGCGCGCCGATAAACGCCCGGTTGATGTGATACTTCGCTAACATCTCGCGCGTGATCGGACCATTGACCGACCCGGACATACTGGCGAGGCTCCCCCCCGCCATAATCGTGTGGATATTGGGCGAGTCCATGATTGCGACTGCTGTCCATAAGCCAGTCGTGATTACCGTTAGGTTGGTAATGTTCGGTGCATCTTTAATCGCCTGACCGACTGCCAAGGCTGTTGTACTCGAGTCGAGCAGAATTGAGTCTGTCTGCCTGACCAGCGTTGCGGCTAGCTTCGCCAGCGCGTGTTTCTCGGCAGCATGCCGCCGCTGCCGAGCTGCAAAGGTCATTTCTTGGCGCAAACTGGGTTTTGCGAGGGCCGCGCCTCCGTGAACCCGAACGATCCGGCCTTCTTCCGCCAGAAAATTCAGATCGCCACGGACTGTGACAGACGACACGCTCAACATCTCACTGAGTTCGTTGACGGTCACCCGTTCGCGTTCACTAAGAATATTGACGATCTGCTCGCGTCGCTGGTTCATGATTCTGATAAATACAGCCATGTCACGCTTTCGCCTTTATGAACGATACCATCTGGAGGTGCTGCACATCATGATATAACGTACGGCCGATGAACATCCAGTCTTCATTTCGAAAGAGTACCGCAAGAAAAACAAAGGCTTTAACTTTCATTCGAAAGTTAAAGAATTGTACTGAGGTTTCTTTTTAGTGTCAATGAGCCTTCGTTTTGTTGACAACGCATAAGAATTGGGTGTACATTTCATAGAAAGTTCCTGCCAGCTTTGATCAAAACTCCATCCGTCGAGTTGCGGAGAAGGGATGTGCGCGCTTCGGACGAAATTACGTATCCGATGGTTCTTTGACACTCAAAACATAGTAATTCATCAAAGGATAAGTCAAATGAATAGCTCACGGACAGCTTCAACCAGAACATTTTTTACGCTGTGCATCCTGCTTGTTTGCCTGATGGCAGCGGTCGTGGGAAGCTCCGCCCAAGATGCCACTGAATTTTCAGGTGAACTACGCATAGCCGTGTGGGGACAAATCGATCAGGCAGTAGGCCGACCGGATGTCACCGTCGTTCATGACATGCTGCAGCAGTGGCAAGCCATGTACCCGGATGTCCAGCTGGGATACGACTACATCGGCGGAACAAACGTGTCTGAACGCTTCACGTGGATCAACACGAACTTGCTCGCGGGTACGCTGCCGGACGTGGTCATGATCTACTTCCCCGGTCCAGATGTCACCAATGCCGTCGACCTCGTCTACAATTTCGCTGACGATCTCCAGCAGCCCAATCCCTACAGCACTAATGCAGCGTGGCGCGAAGATTTCCCGCTCGATGGGCTGGTGCTCAACCAGACGCAGTCATCCGATAGCGGCAACCGCGTCATCGGCTTCACCCTGTCGGGCGACTCCGGCGTGACTACCTATGCCTACAACCAGACGATCTTCGACGAAGTGGGCATAGAACCGCCGACGACATGGGGCGAATTCATGCAAATTCAGCAAACGCTGAAGGATGCCGGATATACACCTTTCCAGATGCCAACTGCCGGATCACTAGGCTGGGTGTGGAACTGGGCGGAGTGGATCATCCGTGAACAGCTCATGGAAGATGTGATTAGCGCGTGCGATATCGAAGAACCGCGCAACCTGCTGAATGACAAGGAAGTTGTCCGCTGTATCGCTACCGGCACATTCACTTTGCAAGACCCGCGCATGGCAGAAACGTGGGAACTGCTCCAGCAGTGGTCGCAATACTGGCAGGAAGATTTCCTGGCTCCGCCGCCCGATGTTGATTTGTTTGCTCAGGGTGAAGTTGCCATCATCAACACGATGAACCTGTGGTTGGGGCAAATCGCCGCGAACCCGAACATCACTTTCGACTGGGGGACGTTCTATCAGCCGCCGGTAACAGCCGCCGACAGCGAGTTCGGCAACGATCTTCTTCCACGGCGCGTCGGCAACCTGGGGCAGGCTGGCAGCGGCAGCGTCTATTTCTTCATCCCGAACACCACGGTTGATCGTGGCCCGGAACGGCTGGCGATGGCACGCGATTTGATCCAGTATGTGACCGCGCCGGATCAGCTCGCCCAATGGTGCAGCCAACAGCCAATCCCCTGCTACGAACCGGGAACGCCGATTGAAGAGGTCTATACTGATCCCGTCATGGTCGAGCGCATGCGTGGTTTCTTTGAGCCGGGCGCGTATAACAACGGTGGAGCCTCGCTCAACTGGGCGACGTTTGACCGGGCGTTGGATGCCGAGTGGTCGCGCTTGTTCGTCGAATACATGAGCGGCAGCATGACCATTGAAGAAGTGTTCGCTGAATTCCAACCACTGCTGGACGACTCGGTTCAGCGTGCTATTAGCGCCCATCCTGAATGGGGCGCGGACTCGTGGTAGTGTGTCCACACTAGGTTAGAAGCGGTCTGAAAATTCGCAATTACCCTCGTAGGAGCAAGGCGTGCCTTGCTTCTACACAAGCGAAAATAACGGATTTTTCAGATGACCGCTCACACGGTTTATATTTTGCTCCTGCGGGTGCAGCCGAGCATATTCGGCGCTGGGCTGCACGCGGACTCATGTCTCTACCGAAATAGTTTGGGCGAATTATGGCCTCACAGGTTACTTTTTCCGCGTCTGCGCCACGCCGGTATCGCATCAACTTGGAGCGGCTGCGTCACTTCGCGCCGCTGTACCTGATGGTGCTGCCCACCGTCGTGATGCTGCTGATTTTCTTCTACTATCCAGCGATCAATGGCTTTTTGACATCATTCCATTATGTTGATGTGCGCGGTTGGCGGTGGGTCGGACTCGACAACTACGAGCGGCTGTTCAGTGACGCGCGTCTGGGACAGTCGTTCAAAAACCTGTTTTTTCTGGCCGGATTCAATGTGCTGGTTGTCACCACGATGCCGCTGATCGTCGCGGCGTTGATTTTTCGCGTGAAGAGTACCGTGGCGCAGTTCTGGTGGCGGATTGTCTTCGTCATCCCGATTGTCGTCCCGGCAGTCGCCATCATTCTGGTATGGCGTTGGATGTACGCCGCCGACGGCGGGTTGAATATTCTGCTCAACCTGATCGGTTTGGGGGATCTAACGCGCAGCTGGTTGGGTGATCGGGATGTGGTCATGTGGGCGCTGGCGTTCACCAATTTCCCGTGGGTCGCCGGGATCAACTTTCTGATCTACTACGCTGGATTGCAGGAAATCTCCTCGGAAATACTGGATGCAGCGGTGGTCGATGGCGCAACCAGTTTCCGCCGCTTCCGCAGCATTGAACTGCCTTTACTCCGCCCACAAATGCGCCTGCTGGTGCTCCTCACATTGATCTACTGGATGCGCAGTTTTGAACTACCCATGATCATGACCAACGGGGGGCCGGGGTATGCCAGCATGGTGCCCGGCCTGCGCATGTTCTATGCCATCAACCGTGATTTTGACCTCGGTTATGGCTCCGCAATTGGCACGATCCTTTTTCTGATTGTGCTCGTCATCACGCTGGTTCAGATTCGCTTGACCCGAACCCGCGACGACGTGGTTTAGACTGGAGCACGGCGTGTCACGACTCAATCGACTCCGCAGAGAAATCCCGCTGCAACTGGTCCTGTTGATTTTTGCGGTACCGACATTCTTTCCGGTGTTCGTGATGCTGTCGATTTCCGGGAAGGATTTCTTCCAATACGGACAGCAGCCGCTGCTGCCGACGCTGCCCTTCAACTTTAGCAATTATGAAGTGGCTTGGGCCTCGATGTCCTCGACCTATTTCAACAACACCGTCATCATCGGGACGAGCGTCGCGGTGATTCTGATCTTCGCCTCGCTGACGTCGTTTGCGCTGGCGCGCTTCAGTTTCCCGGGGCGCAAAGTATTGTTCTATTTCGTGCTGGCGGTACTGGCCATTCCGCCGACCGTGATCCTCGTGCCGCTGTTCATGTTGATCGTGAATATGGGGCTGCTCAACACGCGCTGGGCGGTCATTCTGCCCTACGCCGCCAGTCAGAGCTTTGCCATTCTGGTGTTCTACACCTTCTTTTCAACGCTGTCCAAAGAGATTTTTGAATCTGCCCAAATCGATGGGGCCGGTTTCTTTCAAATGTATATTCATCTGGGGCTGCCGCTGGCCCGTCCGATCATGAGTTCCATTGGCGTCTTCCTGATCTGGATTCAGTGGAACGACTATATCTGGCCGAGTCTCGTGCTGTCGAACCCGGAACTCCAGACCGTCGCGCTCAAATTGGTGGTGTTTTATCTGGGGCGCGGTATCCCCGAACCCGGTCAAGGCATGGCGGCTTCGGTGATCAGTTCGATCCCGCTGGTGATCCTGTTTCTGGTCAGCATGCGAACGTTTATTGCCGGTCTGACAGCCGGTGCGGTTAAAGGGTGAAGCCGGAGCAGCAATATGACTAAATTTCTCCGGCGTGCCGACTGGATCTGGCGGCGGCGCGGGTTGAGCACGCTGGCGTTTGGCACAGCGGCCCCGCTGCTAGCCGAGGAAGCGAATCGCTACGTCTACTTTCGCCAGCGAGTCGAAGTGACCGGTGAGATTGCTCAGGCATCCGCGCTGGTTTCAGCCGACGGGCGCTACCAACTCTTCGTCAACGGTCAGCGGATTGGACGTGGTCCAGCACGTTGTTCCCCGAACTGGCAGTACTTCGATGAATTTGATTTGACGCCCTATCTGCGCCCCGGCGTCAACGTGATCGCCGCGCTCGCTCACAGTTACGGCCGGCCGACCGCCTGGTATGAGCTGCCCGGGTGGGAACACGTGCGCGCCTTTGGCTGCGGCGGGTTCTTTTTGCAGGGCGAGGTGATGACCGCACAAGGCGCGAATCTGCCCCTCGATACGGGTGATCATTGGCGCTGTCTGGACTCCAGTGCGTGGCAGCGCGATGTACCGGCCGGAAGCCTCGGCTTCATCGAGATCTACGATGCGCGGCTCGCCCCGGTGGGCTGGACAGAAGTGGACTTCGATGACTCTGATTGGGAGTATGCCGAGTGTTTGCGGGTCGCAGGGCGCAATTTTGCCGGGGATGTTATCCCGTTTCCGGTGATGATTCCGAGCGATATTCCCCGTCTGATCGAAGCGCCGCGCTGGGCGGAAGCGGTTGTGCGCGTGGCGGAGGTTGAAAACAGCACCTCAAATGTAAACGCGATTGCGCCGCTCTTCGAACAGGAGATGCTGGCGGATTTGCGCGCTTGCAGCGTTATTGACGCCGAACATCTGCTCCATGATGACAGCATCACCACCATCACCACCAGCGGCGCGCACAGCGTCAGCTTGGTGCTGGATTTTGGCGAAACGCAGCCGGGGCGCGTGCAGTTTGATCTGGAGGGTTCCGCCGGGACGATTATTGACTTCACCTACAGTGAACGCCTGCACGCGGACGGACGAGTCCACATGCATCAGGGCATCCCCGGTTTCGATGTACTGCCCGCTCACCGTTTGATTCTGCGTGAAGGTCGGCAGACATGGGAAGCCTTCGAGTTGAGCGGCTTCCGCTACTTGCAGGTGACAGTGCGCGGCTGTGATCGCCCGCTTCAGATTCACGCTGTGCGGCTCAATTTCAGCACCTATCCCGTGCAGCCCGTCGGTGAGTTCACCTGTTCTGACGATCTGCTGAACCGGATCTGGCAGGTGGGGGCGAAAACACTGCGCCATTGTATGCTTGACGGTTATGTCGACTGCCCGTCGCGTGAACAACGCCAGTGGCTGGATGCCTATGTTGATGCACTGATCAACTATGCCGCTTTTGGCGATGCCCGGTTGGCAGCGAAGATGCTGCGGCAGGTTGCCCAGTCACAGCAGGCGGACGGCATCACGATGATGGTCGCTCCGGGCGATTTCGCCGTCATGCGCTTCACCAACATTCCCGATTTTTGTCTGTACTGGATACTGGCGATTGACGCCTATTTGGATTATGTGGGCGATCTGTCACTGGTCGATGAACTTTATCCCACCGTCGTCAAGGCGATTGGCTGGTTCGAGCGGCACTTGACCAGTGAGATGCTGCTAACAGATGTGCCGCATTGGGTATTCGTCGATTGGGCTGAAATTGACAAGCGGGGACAAGTGACCGCGCTGAATGCTCAGTTTGTGGCGGCGCTGCGCGTCGCCGCCCGCCTCGCGCGCCTGATGGACTCCCCCCGTGATCGCGTGCGGTTCGAGCAGCTAGAGCGAGTGATCAGCGCGGCGATCAACCAGCATTTGTGGGATGACAGCCGGGGGGCGTATGTTGACTGCCGTCACAATGATGTCCAGAGCAGCCGACTCAGCCAGCAGACGAATGCGGCGGTACTGGCCTATCAGGTTGCCCCGGCGGAACGCTGGTCACGGGTGTTTGACGTCATTCTTGACGATCAGCGGTTAGTCCTTACGCGCTTCGGCGCGGCGCAGGCCGAGTCGATTCTTTTCGACGAAGCCTTGCACGTCGTGTTGGCTCAACCCTTCACTATGCACTTTCTGCACCGGGCGTTATGCGCATCCGGGCGGCAGCAGACGATGCTCGACAACATCCGCCGCCGCTGGGGGATGCTGATAGAAGCGGGAGATCGCACCTTTCGTGAGTCTTGGCAAATCATCGACTTGACCAGCTTATGCCACGCCTGGGCGGGCACACCAACGTTTGATCTTTCGACCGAGATTCTGGGCGTCAAGCCACTTGCGCCCGGTTTCAGCCGCTTTCTCGTCGCACCGCATCCGGCAGATTTGTTGTGGGCACAGGGCGTCTTCCCGTCACCGCATGGGGAAATCGCGGTCGAGTGGCGCGTAACCGGCGCTCAATTCGACCTGACAGTCACCGTACCGCTGGGAACAGAGGCGCAAGTTTCCTTGCCAGAAGCAGATTGGGATGTCGTTCAGGTCAATGACCGAATGGCGCATCCCGGTACGCTCCTGCTGTCGATTCCTGGAACGTATCATGTGAGCGCGCGTCGATCACATTTCAGCGAGCTTGTCTAACGGTATTCAAGTCACACTGACGGAGCCTAGTATGAATGCAGCACAACACCATCACAACAGCATCATTATTGACGGACTGAATGCTAGTTGGTTCCTGAGTGATTCCGTCATCGAGCGGATTCATCGCGGGAGGACAACCGCCGTCAATGCTACGATTGCTGCGTGGCATGACCCAGCGGCGACGCTCGACATGATCGGGCAGATGTACTCCAAAATAGACCAGCACAGCGCCATTACGCTGCTAGTGCGGCGTGTAGAGGATATTCATGCCGCCAAGGCGGCTGGCAAGACCGGGTTTATTCTCGGTTTTCAGGATACCAATCCGATTGCGGACAAGCTGCATCTGCTGCGCGTCTATCATGAATTGGGTGTGCGGATCATCCAGCTCACTTACAACTTCGAGAATCTCGTCGGCTTTGGGTGTCAAGCGCCGGAAGATCGTGGTTTGACCGAGTTTGGGCAGCAGGTCGTGTCGGAAATGAACCGCTTGGGCATCCTCATCGATCTGTCACACTGTGGGGTGCGCACAACTTTGGAAGCGATTGAACACTCTGAGAAACCCGTCGCCATCACCCATAGCAACGCGGCGGCGCGTTTTCCTCATCCGCGCAACAAAAGCGATGAAGCGATCAAGGCATGTGCCGGGCGCGGCGGCGTGATCGGCGCGGTGTCGTTCCCTGCCATGCTCACGTCCCATCTGCCCGCCACACTGGATGATTACGTGAACACAATTGATTATCTGGTCGAGGTGGCCGGGATTGATCACGTCGGGATCGGTCCCGACTTCATGGAAGAAATGCCAGCGGAGGTGGCGGCGGTCGTCCTCAAAGGCCTGCCGGTCGATATCGTCAACTTCATGCAGAACATTCCGCCCGTGCAAGAGTTCGCCTCGGCAGCGGACATGCCCAATGTCACTGCCCGACTGCTGGCGCGGGGCTACAGCGCCGCCGATACTCAGAAAATCATGGGCGGCAACTGGCTGCGTCTCTATAGCGAAGTGTGGGTGCCTACTAGCTACTGAGAGCGCAAGAATGCCGCTGGCTAGGCGGGTTGCAGCGGGTCAACTGGCACAGTCGATCCCTGAAATAGTAATGAAGTCTTGATATTCAAGAGCAGAGAGGAAATTTATGATGCCGGACAATCCTATTCCCCAGACGATGGGGCAGCAGTTTGGTCGACGCTCCTGGGCGGAACCCTGGAAAATCAAGATGGTCGAGCCAATCACCATGATTAGCCGGGATCAACGTGAGCAGGCACTGAAAGCCGCTGGTTACAACACCTTTCTGCTGCGCTCCGAAGATGTGTATATCGACCTGTTAACCGACAGCGGCACCAGCGCCATGAGCGATCGCCAATGGGCGGGAATCATGCTGGGCGATGAGGCTTACGCGGGCAGTCGAAACTATTATCATCTGGAAGATGCTGTTCAGACCTATTATGGCTACCGCTATGTCGTGCCGACCCATCAGGGACGCGGAGCCGAACACCTGATCAGCCAGTCCGTCATCAAACGCGGGCAGTATGTACCGGGTAATATGTATTTCACAACAACTCGGCTTCACCAAGAATTGGCCGGGGGGATTTTCGTGGATGTCATCATTGACGAAGCCCATGATCCCATCAATCCGCATCCTTTCAAAGGGAATGTGGATTTAGACAAGCTGGAAGGGCTCATCAAACGGGAAGGCGCCGAGAAGATCGCTTACATCAGCCTGGCCGGCACGGTGAACATGGCCGGCGGGCAGCCGGTGAGCATGGCGAATGTCCGCGCTTTGCGGGAACTATGTGACCAGTACGGAATTCGCATTTATCTGGACGCGACGCGCATGGTCGAGAACTGTTTCTTCATTCAAGAGCGCGAAGCCGGGTACAGTAATCAGCCGATCGCGGCGATTCTGCGCGAGTTTTGCAGCTACACCGATGGCGCATGGATGAGTGCCAAAAAAGACAGTCTCGTGAATATCGGCGGCTGGCTGGCCGTGAACGATGAGGAAGTCGCCGACATGGCGCGAAATATGGTGGTGATCTATGAAGGGTTGCACACGTATGGCGGCATGGCGGGGCGGGACATGGAAGCGCTGGCGATTGGCATTGCCGAATCGGTGGCGGATGATCATGTCCGGGCGCGGGTTGGGCAGGTGCGTTATCTGGGCGACCTCCTGACCGACTGGGGCATCCCGATCGTACAACCGATCGGCGGACATGCGATCTTTTTGGATGCCAAGCAAATCTATGCCCACATTCCACAGGATCAATTCCCCGCACAGGTGTTAGCCTCCGAGCTGTATCTGGATACAGGCGTCCGCAGCATGGAGCGCGGCGTGGTCAGTGCGGGGCGCGACCCCAAGACTGGCGACCACCGTTATCCCGCACTCGAACTCACCCGTCTGACCATTCCGCGCCGGGTATATACACAAGCGCATATGGACGTGGTGGCCGAGTCGGTCAAGGCGGTTTACGATGCACGAGAGACAACGCGCGGACTGAAGATGGTTTATGAACCCAAGTATCTGCGGTTCTTCCAGGCACGGTTTGATCGACTATAGATCAGGGCACGTGATTTTGGTGGACGCATACACCGAAACTCACCCTTATCGTGAACGGATCGACTAGAAAAGTCGGCACGAAATTGTGCCGATTAGGTCATTACGCTGGATCATTCAAGGTATACCAGCAGTTGGGCTGGCCCAACCGCTGGTATAGGCTGGAATCTTCGCTAGGCACTGCGCACATCACAAAGGCAAACAGCCCATGACTGTCCCCCACGAAGAACGTATTCGCCTGGTGGCATTAGCGGATTGCTGGCAAAAATGACACGCTGGCAATGGAAACGACAAGGTAGGGCGTGAACAGATGATCAAACACATTCAGACAGACCGAGCCCCTCTCCCGAAGGGGCCGTATTCGCAAGGCGTGATCGCCATAGCGCCGCAATTGTATATCGCTGCGCAAGGCCCGTTCGATCCGGTTACCGGCGCTGTGGTGGGGACGACATTCAGCGAACAGGCGGAGCGCGTATTCGCCAACATTCAGGCAATCGTAGAGGCAGCCGGTGCTTCTATGGCGGAGGTTGTCAAAGTAACCGTCTACCTCGCAGATGCCGCGAATTTCGCTGAAATGAACGAAATTTATCGGCGCTTTTTCCCAGCGCCATTTCCGGCTCGAACCCCGGTGCTGGGGCCGGTTTACCTCGCGCAGATCATGGCGGATGCAGTCGTAGCGCTGCGCCAGACAGACCACGAATCCTGAGCATTGGAGAGTGGCGGTTGTGCGGTCGTAAGGTTGCACTCGTACCTCGGTTCTTCGGCGCTGGAAATGATGTGCCGCACTTACACATGCGAAGTGGAAAAATCTCATCGGAAGAACGCTTTAAGGAGCATCTCGGTCGATCTGGGAGGAATGCGAAATTACGTTCAATCACCCCAGTTCTCGACGGATACGTCCAGGATCAGCTCGCAAAATCAAGTCGATCGATAGCAAGGAAACCACCATCAAGATCAAACCCGGCAGCCCGATTTGACTGAAGATTGCCTCTTGATACGCTGACCAGATGCGATAGGACAAGGTATGAAAGCCTGTCGGGGCAAGCATGAGCCCAATCGGAAGTTCCTTCATGACCGCCAAAAAGACGAGCGCGCCACCGCTCAAAACGCCAGTGCGCGACAGCGGCAGCCGGAGGCGAACCAGCACCTGCCATCCGGTCGCCCCCAGCGACTCCGCCGTTTCGACTAACCGCCAATTGACCTCTCGAAAAGCGGTCGCGGTCGCGGTAATTGAAATCGGCAAAAAACGGAGTAAATAGGCGATGATGAGTATGGGCAGCGTTTGATAAAGTACGGGCAGAAACTGCGTGGTGAAAAAGACCGTCGCTAACCCGACGACAATCCCCGGCAGCGCGAAGGGCACGAGCGGAAGTCGAGTCAATACACGGTTGATTCCAGAAGATGAACTCCGAACCAGCGCCGCAAGCGGGAGCGCGATGATCACGCTTAGCAGGGTGACTGCTCCGCTCAATCCGAGTGTATTCAGGGTGAACGTCAATGCGCTGTATTCGACTTGCCGCGCAGTAATTCGCGTGAACAACCAATGCAGCATGACTCCGAGAGGCGTACCAACCCCCAGCAGCACCACTGCACCGCAGAACACGAGCGCACCGATCCGCCAGCGCCCTAACGGCGTCAGCGCGGGTGCGTTGGGTGTTCCCGGCGTATCACTCACCATGCGTCGACTCATCCAGCGCTCGAGCACAAGCAGCAGGATGGTGATGGCGATCAGCCTTCAAGGGGATTGGGGGAGAGGCGAAACTCCCCCGATCACCGAACAGCCAATCCAGTTGAGAGGTGCTTGAGTTTTCTATTCTGAGGAAACGCTATCGTGGTGGTGAATTCTAGGGTGCGCTCAGAGAGGCTGAATGGTTCGAGTCGTGTCCGATATTGCCACAATCTAGGATACATCTCGAACACCCGGCACTATCGCCGGGTGTTTCTGTTTAAGCAGGTTTTCCGCGCGCGTCCACGGTTTGAAAGGGGCTGTCGGCGTTGAAGTCGGCTCCGGCAATCATCAATCCAAGGCGCTTCATCTACTTGAGAGTCTCTTGCAGGTGCGGTTTGAGGTCGAAAGCATCATGCTGGTGGCCGGCTATTATTCTTTCTCAATTAAATTATCCGAATCAGTTCCATGTTACAACGCCTCAAAACCATCTGAGGCGTTGTGCGGCATAGGAAGAACTTATGTCCGCGCGTGAATATCTGTGTCGAGGATGCTCACCGGGCTAGCGCCTTGCGGTACTGAGCGTCCGAACAGGGCTTCGGCTGCGGCTTGCGCGGCACACTTGCGGAAGCTAAAAGCGCACAAATACGTTTGAACCCGCGTCAAGTGCTCGAGCTCATACGGATCGCGCAGCCCAACCACGATGACCCGGTCGGCGCCTACCTGCGCAATCAAGCGCTCGATGACCTGAACCTGTGAGGTCTGGTCAAAATCCATCCCCGGCAGCGGGTAATTCTCGGTTACGGCAATAACCCGAACGTTTTCAGGAATAACTACTGCTCCACTCAAGACCTGTTCGGCTGAATACTCGATGACCTTGCTTGTTTGCTGGCGAATGGCAGCGCTGAAATACGTGAACGCGGGCGTACTCTGGTTGGGGCCGATGCCGCGCGTCTGGTCAAAACCGGCATAGGCGCGCTGCTGGGTGGTGTTGACTACAACCAGTGGTTGATCGGCTGGCAGCGGCTGGAACTGCGCCCCGCCGCGCAGAAACGCGAGCGCCCGGCGGGCTGCGGTGAGTTCAACGTCGACATTGGGCGCTGACCCGACCACATCGGGCGAACGTGGCCGATCGGCTTCAGTCTGAGCGCTGTTTAATCTCTGTTTCAACCGCAAAATCCGCCGCACCGCTTCGTTCACTCGCGTGATCGGCAGGACTCCCTGCTGGATCGCGGCAATTACTGCCTGAATGAGGTCGGTTTGCTGGCGCAGATAATTCGCCGCATCGTGCTCGTAGTGTTCTTCGGCCAGCATCAGCATATCCACGCCTGCCTTAAAGGCTTTAATGGCCGCATCCGCCGGAGTGTAGTTCCGTTTCATGGAGCGCATATTCATGCTGTCGGACAAAATCACGCCGTCGAAGCCCAATTCGCCCCGCAGCAGTGTCTGCAAAATGCGCGGCGACAGTGTCGCGGGCTGGTCAGGATCAAGGGCAGGAAAGATGATATGCGCGGTCATGACGATTTCGACGCCCGCGGCGATTCCTTCGCGGAAAGGACGGAGATCGAGGTTGTGCAGCTCATTCAACGGTCGGGTGACGGTGGGCAGGCCGCGATGGCTGTCCATGGTGGTATCCCCGTGACCGGGAAAATGCTTGATCGTAGGGATAACGCCGCCAGCGGTGGCGCCGCGCACGGCGGCCGTCGTCAGCCTGCCCACGAGAGACGGCAGTTCGCCAAACGAGCGCATCCCGATGATCGAGTTGTGGGGATTGCTGTTGCAGTCGGCGGCGGGTGCAAACAGGACGTTCAAGCCCACCGCTGCCAGCTCTTGCCCGATCACCTGATACATAGCGTACGTAGTGTCGGCGTCGCCCGCCGCGCCCAAGGCGAGATTCCCCGGACCGGTGCAGCTCCGCGACATCATCACGCCCCACGCCCCTTCCTGATCGACACCGAGCAGCAGCGGCAGTCCCAAACGGGTTTGGGCTGCGAAGCTCTGCAATTGGCGGGTCATCTCGGCTGCGGCTTCCGGAGTCGGGATATTGTCATTGCTGATGTACGAGGCGCCAACGCCGTACTCTTCCATCAGGACGCGCGCTTCATCAAGGCGACCGCCGGAAAACGCGAGGAGAAACATCTGCCCGACTTTTTCGGCCAGCGTCATATCATCAATGAAGGCCGTGAGCGCTTCGGGGGTTCCGGGAATGGGAGTCATGGTTGGGTTTCGCCTTTCATTTGACTGCGCCCATCGTCAGCCCGCGCACCAGATAGCGTTGAAAGAAGAGCGCCAACAAGAAGGGTGGCAGCATCGTCACGACGGCCGCCGCCGCCATCGATTCCCATGCGACCTCGTACTGACCGATGAACAGCGTCAACACCACGGTGAGCGGTTGCGAATTGGGTGTGCGGGTGAAGATCAAAGGGATGAGGAAATTATTCCACGCTGAGAGCAAGCTGACAAGAAACACGGCAACCATGCCCGGACGCGCTAACGGCATGATGATACGAAACAGGAGCTGCCAGCGGTTCGCGCCATCGACCAGCGCCGCATCCTCGATTTCGGCGGGAATGTCGCGCACAAAGGTGGACATCAGCCAGATGCCGAGCGGGAGCAGGAGCGTGGAAAAGATCATGATTTGACCGAACAACGTATCGATCAATCCGGCTTGAGACATGAGGAAAAAGAGCGCGATCAACGACACCCAAATCGGTAACGGCATGAGCAGCATGATGAAGAAGAAGGCCAGCCCTTTGAAGCGGAAGGTGATGCGCGCGAACACATAGCCCGCGCCGGTTCCGAGGATCGTCACGATGGCGGCGGCGGACAGACTCGTCACCAGGCTGTTGCGCATGCCGGATCCCATCAGACCCGCGGTCGGCGAGTACCCGCCATCGCGAAACTGTGCGCCCGACGTGAACAGCTCGACATAGTGATCGAAGGTCGGTTGGCTGGGAAACCAGATTTTGTAGGGTCGGGCATACAGCTCGGTGCGGGTAGAAATACTCGACACAAACACCCAGTAGATCGGGGCGAGCGCCCAAAACAGGAGAATCGCGCTGCACACGTACAGAAAGGCCAACCGGAAATACTCCCGGGGGCGTTTCGGGGCGGCCGTCGAACTGCTGCGCGCTGGGCTGCCCGCGAGTGAGAAGTCGCTCATCGTGATTTCACCCCCTCATTGTAGAGGCGTCGGATGAAGAAGAAGCCGACACCGAGGGACATCAGCAGGATCAGGTAGGACAGCGCCGCGCCCAAACCGATGCGGAGATCCCGGAAGACGAGTTCGTAATTGTAAATCATCAACGTCTTGGTGAACGGGTTGATCGTGCCGCCCGCCGAGCCGCCCGCTGTGAGCGTCCACACAACGTCGAAAATCTGAAAGGCGGAAATGAACTCGACGACCAGCGACACCGCCAGCGACGGCAGCAGCATGGGGATGGTGATGCGCAGCATGCGCTGAAGGCTGCCCGCGCCGTCCACCTTCGCCGCATCGTACAATTCCGGCGGGATCCCTTGCAGACCCGCCAGCAGGACGATCATCGGGAAGGCGAAGCGCGTCCATGTGTGGACGATGGCCACCCAGACGATCTGCGTCGAAGGGTCGCGCAGCCAATACTGGTAATCCTGAATCAGCCCCAGTTGATAGAGCAGCCCGTTGAACGCACCGTATTCGCCATTCAAGAGCCAGCCCCATAAGAAGCCGTTGACCACCGGTGGCACCATCCACGGGATGATCGCCAGTGTGCGCACCAGTCCGCGACCGGGGAACTTTTCGTTGAGGAGCAGCGCCGCGGCAAACGCAATGATCGTTTCCATGGGCAGGATCAGCGCGACGACGAGCAGGCTGCGCCCCAGTACCTCCCAGAATTCATCATCGCCGAGCAGCCGCGTGTAATTTTCAAAGCCGATTTGTTCGATGGGGCGATTGATCCGCAGGTTTTGGTTGGTGAGGCTGGTCTGAAACGTGTTCACTGCCGGGTAGTAAATCAGCGCGCCGACCAACAGGATCAGCGGTACGAGAATCGCGACCAGAAACAAGCGGTCAGGGTTCAACCAACGGCTGCGCATAGAGCATTTTCCCCAAGTTTACAGGTAAACATGAGGGTACGGCAGTACCGTACCCTCGACACCAACTCCGTGAAGCTATTCGTATTCTGAGCGCAGATCGTTCCAGCTCTCAGCCAGCTGATCAATCGCTTCGTCACCACTCATGCCCGTTTGCGCGGCCTGCAGGATCGTCTCGCTGACCGACTGCGTGAACGGCCCCCACCACAACGTATAGCGGGGTAGTTCGTTGGTGCGTTCACCTTGCGCGACCATCGCCTCATAGCCGACGATCACACCCGTGTCGTTCAGATCAGCGGCCACCGACGTCCGCGACGGGTACAGCCCGAAAGCGTTGTAAATGGCGGTCTGCTGTTCCGGTGCGACATACCACTGGATGAACTGCCAGGCGGCTTCGGCGTTCGGTGAATTCGCGCTGATGCCGATGGCCGCGGGGAAGCTCCACGTATTGCCAACTTCGGGCAGCGGCAGATAGGCGACATTCGGCGCTTGCTGCGACGTGTCCGGGTTGTTGCCAACGGCGACTGATCCCTGCCAGCCCTGATGGAATGTGCCGACGCCGCTCCAGAACAGGCTGTGCTGCGTGATCGAACCGGCGAGGATTTCCGGGCTGATCAGCTCGTCTGAGAAGTAGCTGAGCAGCAGATTCATCGCTTCACGCGCCTTCGAGCCTTCGTCGGCGAAGACGGGGTTCAGGTCGGCGTCGAACATGGGATCGCCCATCGACAGTGCCATCAAATACCACGACCAGTCAATCGCGCCCAGCGCGATCGGATATTCATCGATGCCTTGTCCCTTCAGAGCCGTCGCCATCTCTGTGAGTTCGGCCCAGGTGGCCGGTGCAGCATCAAAGCCCGCTTCGGCCAGACGGGCGGTGTTATAGTCCATCATGACCAACTGAAGATAGGTCGGGATGCCATAGGTCTGGTCATCCTGCGTCCAGAAATCGACCTTGTTGAAGTCGCTCAGGTCGAGATCCGGCGTGGCGGCGATCAGATCGTTGAGGGAGAGCATGTTGCCCGTCGCCACAATGTTCGATGGCGCTTCTTCGGTCAGGAAAATCACATCCGCAGCGGATTGCCCCGAAGCGGCGGCGACCTGAACGCGGCTGAACAGATCGGCACTCTGCACGGACTGAATTTCGACGGTGATGCCCGTCGCTTCTTCAAACGCGGTCAGGGCGGCTTCATCGGGTGGCACACCCCACGGGGGAGTCAAAAAGGTGATAGTGGTGCCTTGCGCGAAAGTGGGCATGGTCAGGACAATAACCAGCAGTGCGCTCACCAAGAGGGCAATACCTTGCTTCTTTCGAACTAACATCTGTAACATCCTCAAATTCTCCTTTTTAATCGCAGATCTGCGGCCAAACGGCGCTCTACAAGGGAAACCTTGTCACACAGAGAATTGTATGTCATCCCTTATAAAATTACATCAAGCGTAGATACGGAAATATTCGTCTTGCGTGAATCGCAGCTAATGGGATGCCGTTTGTCACCTGGCGCGTCTGCTGAGTTAGGAGCACTACCGGCTCAATTGAAACGATTAAATCGTTGACGTCCGGCTTGATTTCAGACTAAGATATACAGTGA
>CALKIA010000678.1 GCA_937988705.1 uncultured Chloroflexota bacterium
GGCATGCCTCGCCCTTTGCCCCAAACATCCAAAAAGATTAATTCGTCTGTACTTAAATCCCCCTCCGTCCGGAGAGGGAAATTGAGAAGCGTCTTTTAAACAACGAGCCGTTATAGGGACGCGCTTCTGCGCGCCCGTGGTCGGCGGACGAAATCACCCCGGCTGAATGAGTATTGCTGTCCCCCTCTCCGAGCGGAGAGGGGTGAGGCTGCTTTACACCGCGATATCGCGCCGCTGGAAGGCGACCATCCCGACGGCGACCAGCACCGCCGATACCGCGATCAGCAGGAACATGCCGCCGAGCGCCAACCCGTTCTGCATCCCTTCGACCGCGTCATAATAGCTGAAGAAGGACAGCCGCGTCAGCACCGCCGCGAACGAATCGCTGGCCATACCGCCGATGAAGTTGACGAAGTAGCTGCCGATGACAAAAGCGAACGCGATGCTCGTCACCAGCGATCGGTTGCCGATGAGCGCGGCGATCATCGCCGTGAACGCCAGCGAGATCAGGCCGAGCGGGTACAAGCCGAGCGTCACCGTGAAGACCCGGCTGAGATTCATCTGCGCCGCCGCCGGGGTGATGCCAACGCCGAGCAGCAAGCCCGCATCGGTGATCAGCACAACGCCGAGCAGCAGCACCGCAAACGCCGCGAACTTCTCCAGCACCAGGCGCCAGCGTGGCAGGGGTGCGCTCAGATGCATATTCAGAATGCCCCGATCTTCCTCGACTGCCGTGACGTTCAGCCCGGACATCACACCGTACACAGCGAACACAATCACGATCACGCTGTAGAACTTACCCGCTAAAAAGCCTTCCGGCGTCGCCAAAAAAGCGGCGTCGGTCGAACCGATCATCTGCGTGATGAACGCGGGCATCGTGGCGACCAGCGACCCAAATTCCTGCAGAGCATCCACATCACCCAGCACGGAGGACTGCGCCAGCGCGATCAAAGCGAAGCCAATTCCCCAAAGCAGCATACCGCGCCAACCCCGGCGCAGAGATTCGCGAAAGACGATCATGATCTTCCCTCTACAATCCAATATCCCGGCGTTGGAACAGGAAAACACCGCCCGAGAACAACCCGACGCCCACGACGATCAACAGCAGAACATTGCCCCACTGAATCCCGGTGGTCATATAGTCGCCCCCGCCGTAGTAGTTGTAATACGAGACGAGTCGCAGCGCGGCTGCTGCCGTATCACTGGCAGCACTGCCGATGAACTCGATGAAGTAGCTGACGACCACAAACCCGACCGAGACCGCCAGCGCGGTCGTCCGGGTACGCAGCAGTGCGCCCATCAACACTGTGAAGCCGAAGACGGTCAGCGCCGCCGGGATCATGTTGAGCGTTCCGGTGAACAGCAGCCCCAGATCCACCGGGACGGAGAACGCCGAGCCGATCACGAATCCGCCAAAGGTCAGCAAAATCGTGATGACCATCAATAGGAGGTAAGCGAGAAACTTCTCGATCATCAACTGCGCGCGGCTGACAGGCGCGCTCATCAGGACATCAAGAATGCCGCGATCTTCTTCGACCGCGGTCACGTTCATCCCGAGGACGACCGCATACGCGCTCACGAGCATCATCACGTAGCTGAAGTAAGCGAACCCGATGAAGCCCTCCGCACTCGCCAGTTGACTGATATCGCTCATCCCGAAAGCCGCCAGCACCGCGGGCGGCAAAGCCGCCATCAAGCGCTGATACTGTTCAATCATCTCTACATTGGGGAGCATGGCGAGGATAAACAAGCCGAGCATCCCGATCCCCAAGCCCCATCCCAGAGCTTGCAGCCAGTTACGGCGCAGGGTCTGCGCAAAAATCACGCCTCTCATGTTAGGACAGCACTTTCTCGCGGTGATTATTCGCGCTTTGCCCACCGTAATACGTCAGGAAGATGTCTTCCAGCGTCGGTTCTTCGACGTGCAGATCCTGCACATACGCCCCGTTGAGCGCCTTCAGCAGCGGATCGAAATCGCCTTGCAGTTGCAGCGACAGGCTCGTCGCTCCCTCCGCGCTGACGCCCGACACTCCCGGCACAGTGCTCACCAGCGCCGGTGTCACCGCATCCCGGAAGCGAATCGTCACCTTACGGAAATCGACACGCATCAGGCGTTCCACCGTCTCGACCGCCTGCAGCTTGCCATCGCGCAGAATGCCCACCCGGTCGCAAATCGCCTGCACTTCGCTCAACACATGCGACGACAGGAACACGGTTTGACCGTTGGCTTTCGCTTCCAGCATCAACTGGTTGAAGATTTGCTGCATGAGCGGATCCAGCCCGCTCGACGGCTCATCCAGAATCAGCAGCTTGGGCTTGTGCATCAGCGCGAGGATCAAGCCCAGTTTGCGCTTGTTTCCGCTGGAATAGGTGCGCATCTTCTTGGTCATGTCAAAATTCAGCCGTTCCGCCAGTTGATTGACATAGGCCGTATTCACGCCACCGCGCAGATTGCCCATGTAATTGATGATTTCGCGCGCGGTCAGCCGATCCCACAGGTTCAGTTCACCCGGCAGAAACCCGATGTGCTTGCGAATTTCCACGCTCCGGGCGAGCGTATCCATGCCGAAGATGGAAGCGCGGCCGTTTGTCGGACGGATGAGATCGAGCAGCAGACGAATGGTCGTCGTCTTCCCGGCGCCATTCGGCCCCAGATACCCGAAGATTTCGCCCTGTGCGACGCTCAAGTTCAAGTCGGCCAGCGCGGGCTTGCCACCGTTGTAAACCTTCGTCAGATTCTCGGTTTGGATCATCACTTGATTAGCCATAGTTTGCCTTGCCCCCCTCTTTCACGGGCAGCTAAAACGTCTTTTTTGCCTTCCGGCTACAAATAAAAAACCGCAGCGCAGGCCCTAAATGCGCAGAGACCAGCTTGAACCTCTGCGCTCGTGCGTTCGCTGCGGTTCAGATCTATTCGTCTTTTTTAAGCTTACCCCGCCGTTCATCGATGGCGGCGCGGAGCTGTGCGACATACCCGCGCATGATCGCTTTGCCCGTCTCCGAGTCCCCCTGACCATCTGGCGCAAGTCCCTTGCTCAACATATCCGCCATGGCTGCGACGATCTCATCAATGGGCGGGGTATGTTCTGGCGGTAAAATACTCTCGGTCATCAGAAAGCCATAGCGCATGTACACCAGTAAATGGGTCACTGTCTCCGGCGACAGATCGCGCCGGATCAAGCCCGCTGCCTGAAAATGCGCAATAAACTCCCGCCCGAACATCATCCCGTCTTGCGGCGAAGCCATGTTCGCGAACCGTCGCGCAAAATCGCCCAGTACCCGCCGATCCCGCGTGGACAGCGCCCGAATTAGCGGGTTCGTGATCGCCGCCCGCAGTGCATGACCGTAGACGTGAAACAAGGTTCCGCCCTCCGGATCGGCTTCAATGCGAGCGAACATATCGTCCATCACCCGCTCGGATTCGCGCAGAAGCAGCGCTTCGAACAGCGCCTCTTTACCCTTAAAGTGCAGATAGACTGCGCCTTTAGATACACCCGCTTCCCGGGCGATCTCGTCGACGGTGGTTTTGTCGTACCCATAGTGGGTGATCAAGTCGTTCGCCGCATCTAAAATGCGACTTTCGCGTTCAGCGTCTCCCATAGCCCTCGTGACTAGTTGACCAGAATCGTCAAACTGGTCAAAGCATAGCACGGATTTCCGCGTTTGGAGGTCAAAAAAGAATCAAAACGGGCAAGCCGTCTGTGTGAAATCCGTAAAAAAACGTTCTGCAAAGAATTGTCAATTAATTAAAATAGAATTACTCGTATGCTATCTATACAACTCCACATTGATTTAGCATCTCGATTAATAAGGAATTCCACTGCATGTCGAAGCCAGTTATCTTGACTCTGCTGATCGTACTCGCCTTGTTCACTGTGGTCACGGTGATCGCCGATCCGATCACGGTGAATACCACCGGCACCGTCTCCACCAGCTCCACCACCAATGCCCGGCTTTACCGCAATGGGACACCTTCAGACTGCGGTGGAAAAACCTACCCCGGCCCGTTTGGATCAGGCCCTTATGGCTATACCGTCGAAGGACCATTTGGCCCAGTGGCATCCACTGGCTGCGTCACCGTGACCTGGACGACCGGCACCTGTACGACTAACGTTATTCCCGTCGCGCTCCGCAATGGTTTTGATGCAGCCTGGGGACCGGCCAACAGCGCCGATTATCTGGGTGACGCGGGCAGCTCGGCTGACGGCAGCTTTAGCTTTTCGGTCACGGCGGGTGACTCGTTCGTGCTGGCCTTCATGAATTCTGCCAGCCTTTTAGAGTGTGACTACAGCTATTCGTTGACCTATGATGGGGCGCCTGCTGCGGGTCCGGTATGCAACCTGCCCGTTCCCGAGGGCAGTGTCGTGGGCGATGTGCCGTTTAACGCTCAGGTTTACTATGCACCGGACAGTGCATCACCGGATGTGTTCCTCAACCCCGGCACGTATATCGTCATCGGGCAGGACGCAAGCGAAACTTACTATCAGATCGTGCTCGCCTGCCAGTACGTCTGGGTGCTCAAGTCGAATGTGCAGCCGAGCTACCAGGCGCCGCAGAATGGCGCTGCACTGCCGACCCGCATCATTGTTGACACGGCAACCAGCACCCTCTCAGGCGCTGGCCCGGTCAACGATCTCGGCGCTTCTTAACCCACGGGTTTAGGCGCAAGGTGGGTGCCTTGCCCCTGCGCAAGCGGCGGTTATCGAAGAGCAATTTGCTAAACACCACATGAATGACAACGGGCGATCCAGTCGTGGATCGCCCGTTGTCATTCAGTACCGCCGCGCCGACCCCCGATTCGAGAGGCGGCTTGGCAGCTGGCAGCCATAAATTAGTTCACGGAATTCTCGTTCGTCGCCGGCGGGAGTAGATTGATGACCTCCCGATCATAAATCAGCGAGACTTCGGGCGTCGGCAAGCCATGTTGATCGAAGAATATTTTCACTTCTTCTGCCAGTAATTCTTCTTTCGCCAGCAGCAGCACAACCAGCTCGCGCACAACGGCGCTGCGTTCGCGCAGTGCGCGGCGCGTATCATTCAACATGCTTTGATAAGCATCTTCCATCGCGGTCAGCATTTCGGGCGGCAGATTACCGAATGTGCCATCGGGCTTGATGCGCATCGACAATGAGCCGCCTAACGGGCCTAACATGCCCGCCCGCGCCATCAGATTGAGCCAATAACGGATGTTCACAAAATCACCGCCGACGCCCAGAGTCTGATTATGTTCCCCGCAAAATTCCATTTCGGCGGCTTTTCCGGCGACGGACACGCGCAGCGCATTGTAATACTCATCCCGGGTATTCAAGCCCTGGAACGATTCACGCGCCGGGTAATGCCGGACATGTCCGAACGCCGCGCCCTGGCGAATGATCGTAATGCGGGTGATGCGGTGATGCGGCTGGAAAATGCGCACGGCGACGGCGTGACCAGCTTCGTGATAGGCCAGACGCTCCCGCGCCTCTTTCGACATATGCTTGATCGGATTGCGCGTTCCCATTTCGTGCTCGGGCTTGGCCAGTTGAAAGTCGGTATAGGTCATATAGCGCCGCCCCGCAAACAATGCGAAACGCAGCGCCTCATTGAGCAGATACTTGATGTCCGCCGGAGTGTAATAGGGCGTTTCGGACGCCAGCAGCACCGGGTCCATCGACTCGTCGTGCGCCATCTTCGACAGGTAGTACTCGAAGATCTCCTTGCGCCCCGGAGCGTCGGGGGCGTCAATGCGCAATTTCTTATCAAAGCGCCCCGGACGCAAGAGCGCGGGATCGAGGGCCTGAATGCGGTTGGTCGCGCCAATCGTCAGCACGCGCTTTTCCGGCTTCGGCGGCAACCGACGCAGGAAGGTCTTATAAAACCATGTGCGTACCCGCGCTTGGAAGCCATGTTCCAGGCTGAAACCGCTCATCTGGCTCAACATGGTATTGAGCATCCCCGTGTCACCGCCCATGCCGCCCATGCCACCCGGCGGCTGCTGCAAACCGCCGCCGACGGCGCTCACACCGGCGCGTGACCCGATGGCATCAATTTCGTCAAGGAAGATGACCGCCGCGCCGTATTCTTTCGCTGCCTTGCGCGCCTTGGCATACATGCTCGCGACTTTGATCGAGCTCGTGCCCATGAACATGCCTTGCAGTGACGAGGTATCGACATAGAAGAACGGCACGCCCGCTTCGGTACTGATCGCCTGCGCTAACCACGTTTTCCCCGTACCGGGCGGCCCTTCGAGCAGCAGCCCATTGAGCGGTTCGCCACCGGCTCCTTCAAACGCCTTGACGCCGCGCAGCAGCGTGACGATCTGCTGGGCATGTTCGAGGATTTCCGGCTGCCCGCGATAGTCTTTGAAGCCGACGCCTTCATCACCCGGCATGATTGTGTACTGGCGGGGACGCCCCAGGAACCAGAACATCATTACAAACTGGAACACGAAAATCGCCATAATGAGCAGGATTTGCACAGCAAACCCGCCCACTGTGATCAAAATGGACATGAATTGGGCATCGAACAGCGCCCACAAAAAGATCGCGATGAGCGCTAACCAGAAATAGAAGTTAGTAAAGAAGCGTAAAATGCGGTACGGGAGGCGGTTACGCTGATCAACCAGCGTCGCTTCACTCTCCCAGTCAAACGGTTCTTTCGTCGGCAGATACTTTTGATCGGGTGCGTGTTTGACTGTGGTCATTTACGCCACCTCCCCTTCAACGACATCGGCGTCTTCCGGAATGTCAACTTTTGGCGTGTACAAGCCATACTGATCAAAGAACGCTTCAACTTCATCCGCCAGCATTTCGTTCTTGATCGTCAGCACTTGAATCAAGGCTTCTGCCATATCCCGCTGCAAACGAAATGCCATCCGTACCTCGTCCAGAACCAGACGGAACGCCTCTTCCATGCCTTCACGCATCTCTTGAGTTGGCGCGCTGCCATCGCCGATTGCGCCAAACATGCCCGCGTCGGCCATCCGGGCCAGAATGGAGCGAATGCCCATGAAATCTCCGCCAACGCCGAGCGTTTGCTCGCCGATGCCGCAGAATTCCATTTCCCCCGCCTTACCCGCCACCGCAACGCGCAGATGATTGAACAACTGCTCATACGAACTCAGATAGTCGTATTCCTCATGCGCGGGGAACGAACTCACGTGCCCGAAGGCAAAGCCCTGCCGCACAATCGTGATGCGCGAAATGCGATAGGTCGGACGGAACAGGCGAATGGCAATGGCATGACCGGCCTCGTGCGCCGCGAGTCGCCGCTTGGCTTCCGGTGACAGATTCTTGATCGGATTACGGATGCCCATTTCATGTTCGGGCTGCGCCAACCGGATGTCGCGAGCGGTGACATGTGTGCGCCCATCGAACAACGCGTAGCGCAGCGCCTCATTGAGCAGATACTTCAAGTCGGCGGGCGTGTAATACGGCGTTTCCGACGCAAGGATCAACGGATCAACCGTATCATCATGGGACACTTTCGACAGGTAGTACGCCAGAATATCGCGCCGCCCTTCCATATCGGGCGCGTCAATGCGGATTTTCTTGTCAAACCGACCGGGACGCAGCAGTGCGGGATCCAATGCGTGAATACGGTTGGTCGCGCCGATCGTCAGCACCCGCTTTTGCGGCTTGGGCGGGTTGCGCCGCAGAAATGTTTTGTAGAACCACTTCTTTTTACGCGCCAACCAGCCATGTTCTAGGTTGAAACCACTCATTTCGGAAAGGAGCGTGCTCAGCATCGCGCCCCCGCCGTTGCCCATACCGCCCATCATAATGGGGAGTCGGTCCGGATCGTAGCTGCGCACGCCGCCGCCAACTTCCGCCACCCCAGAGCGTGAACCGATCGCATCAATTTCGTCGATGAAGATCACGCACGCGCCGTACTGCCGCGCCGCCTTACGCGCTTTGCGGTACAGGTTGCCGACCTTCAGCGGTGCGATGCCCATAAACATCGATTGCAGGGACGACGCATCCAAATAGATGAACGGAACGCCCGCCTCGGTACTAATAGCTTGGGCTAACCACGTCTTGCCCGTACCGGGCGGCCCTTCAAACAATAAGCCATTGAGTGGTTCGCCGCCCGCCTGCTCAAAGACTTTCACGCCCCGGAGCAGCTTGACGACCTGGCGCGCTTGTTCCAGCAGTTCGGGCTGACCACGATAATCCTTGAAGCTGACACCTTCAGCACCGGGCATGATGGTGTATTGGCGTGTTTTGCCCAGAAACCAGAACATCGCGGCGAACTGACCGAGAATCAGCGCCACGACGAACACCAGCCGGAGTAAGTAGGGAACGCCGCTGACAACGACCGACATCGCCCCGCGATCAAACAACGCCCACAGGACAACCCCAACGAGCAGCACCCACAGCCATAGGCGACTGATGAAACGCTGTATACGGTAACGCAAGCGGCGGCGGCGCCGCTCGACCAGCGTTTCTTCGTCTTCCCATGCATAACGCTTAGTGGACAGCGGACTGTCGGTTTTATTCACCAGTGCCATACAACACTCTCACATTAACTTAGGTATACGATAGTCAGGAAGTTTTCGTGGTGAGGTGATATCGTGACGAGGCAGGCCTCGCCCAAGCTGTGAAACACGCATGGTTAAGGACGACGTGGCCGCCGTCCCGGCACGAGTAACCATCACTTACTGCGCGGCGTTAGGATCGGGCAGCATGAACATCGGGTGATTGGGCTGCCCCTCGTACAACACGACGTCACGCGGGCTGACGTAGTCGAGCGACCCCGTTACAATCAAATCATAAAAAGTGGCGAGGCTGCGCTGCCCGGCGAGGTACACGGCAGCGTCCGCGCGATCAATCTGCGCGGTGGCCACCACCAGACCCACATAGCTGGCTCCATTGTTCAACGTATTGATGGTGTTGGGCACGAGCAAACGAACTTGCAGTACATCAGTATCCCGGCTGGCGGTCATCGTCCCCTGCCATGTCAGTTCCATAATGCGGCGAATGCCATCCGCGATCGCGATCTGGCCTTCCTGACTATTGGCGTCGACATTGGGTGGCGACCACAGTAGATTCACCTGAAACACGCGCGACTCGGCGTCCTTGCGGATTTCGATGATGTCCACTGCACCGCTCGCCTGCTCAATGCGGTCAGCCGCAGCGGTCAGGGCGGGGTCACTGGCACCAGTTTTGTCGGCCATGACTAGTTCAAGTGACTGGACGGTCGCATCCGCCTGACCACCGGTTGTATCGCCGGTCAGCACGCGCAAACCTTCCATTCGGCTGCAGCCCGCAATTAAGAATGCAGCAAATAGAGCAAGTGTAAGGAGAGGAACCCGGCGCATGGGATAGTCCTTGAGCTTGAGTATGAGATTATTTCCGGGCGATCAGATAAAGCTTAACACGATTCAACGTAAAAATGCCTAACTTCGGATGAGAGTCTTTACAACGATTCCTGAAGTCATTTGTTCAAATTCACCAACAAAGCCCCCTATTTCGCGGGGCTAGCAGCAGCATTGATGCTTTATAATAGAACAAGGGTGTGGAAAAGGTTCATTTCCCACCACAAAGGGGGCGTTCAATGAAGACGTTCTGGGGACGCTTGCTCGTCGTAGGCTTTCTCCTTGTGGCAGCAGTCAGCGCTAACGTATCCGCGCAGGCTGCGCCGTTGTTAGCATTCGTCAATACTTCGGGGCAGCTGGTCGTCAGTAGTGGAGACGGCGGTTTCCGCTGGATTGTGACCAACCCCGGTGAAACGCTCGTCGATGGGTATGAGTGGGCTGACGGTCGTGTCGTGTTCGCCGTCTACGATGGCGGCGAAATTAGCGTGCGCGTCGCTGACCCGAACGCGCAGTCAGCTTACGAAATCGGGCGCGGCGCGGGCAGCAGCATCGCCTTTGGCGGGGTCACACAGAACAGCGCCGTCGTCGCCTTCGACGGTCGCCTCGCCATTTTTGCGCTGAACGGCGGCGGTGGCGGCGAACTTGGGGTCACCGGCACGCTCGCGGAACAGGCTACCAATGGTGGCGCGATCTTCTTCCGGGGCAGCGATGGCAATTACGCCATTATCGCGCCAAACGGCGGCTCATTCACGCCGCTCGGCTTCGCCAGTGATCCGAACGCGCCGTTCATCAGTCTATGGTCGGGGTCGCTGGTTGCTTACGCTGATTACGGCATCGGCAGCAGTTTGGCCGTGACCGACACAAATACGGGCAGCACGGTGAGACTCGACAACACCGGCTCGATCCCTCTGCTCCCGCTGGCGTGGACGGGCTCGACGCTCATGTATCGCGGGACGAGCGGCACGGTACTTGCCGCCGATTTATCAGGTATCAACTCCGGCGCGAATCCGTTGGCAAGCGGCGTTGATTTCCTGCCGGGGAGCGCAACCGAAGTGCAAACCGATGGGCGCTTTGCCTACTTCCTCAACGGGGAAAATGTCGGCGCAGTCGATCTTGGGTGTCTAAATCGCGGTGACTGCGTGAACAGCGTGCAAATCCTGGGTGGGCAGGCTGCGCCGGAAACCATCCTTGATGTGAGCGGACGCGTGCTGGTTTACACGGGCTACACGGGCAATGCGTATGACCTCGCCAGCCGGGAACTCCGCGCAGTTGACCTCGGCTGTTTAGGCGGGGCGTGCCAACCGGTGAGCATCGTGGGCGGCGCAACGGCCGGCTATCTCGCGCCGGATGCCAACTACGTCAGCGTGCAGGATGTGAATGGCGGCATCAGCGCGATGAATCTGAGCGGCGGCGGCCTCGGCTACCTGTCCGACGGCGGCGATCTGCTCAGCTTCCGCTGGGCGGAGTAGAAGACACCTCACCCTAAATCCCTCGCCTAGAGGCGAGGGATTTAGGGTGAGGTTTAGCCCCTCCCACCGTAGCCCAACCGTTGGTTGACACGAACATCTCGAATGCTATAATCCGCTCACGGCGTGGGAAACCACGCCGATTTGTTATTGAAGCCATGAAGGTGAACAATGCAGCGGATTATCCCGCTTCTCTTGATCGCTCTCCTCCTCGTGAGTGCGCCACTCGCGGCGCAAGATGGAAATGCCCTCCGGGATGGGGGGATGGAAGGTACTTATACCCAACGCGGACGCGCTGACCTGAATATCCCCGCCGATTGGAGCTTCTGGTACACCGAAGCCCCGCGCAGCGAAGCGTGGCAAAACCTGCCGCCCGTCGGCTTTCCGCATAACGGCCCCGGCCCCAACCCGCATTCCGGCGGGCGCGCGGTCAACCTGAACAAAGGCTTTGCCACCTTCACCGCCGCGCTCTACCAGCAGGTGACCGTCCAGCAGGGCGCGAACGTCACCGCCAGCGCGTGGGCCTACCTCAAGACCTGCGATATTCCCGACGGCTTTGACAACTGCTCGTCCGCGACCGGATCAGGCGCGTATACTCGCGTCGGTATTGACCCGAATGGCGGCACCGATCCCTATGACAGCGATATCGTATGGTCGGGCAACGCCACGCCCCACGACAACTGGGGTCAGATGACGGTGAGTGCCACCACAACCGGTACGACGGCCACCGTCTTCCTGTTTGCCACCCAGCAGTGGCCGCTGGAACTCAACAACGTCTACTGGGATGATGCGGCACTGGTCGGCGGTGGCGCGGGCGGCGCGGCTGCCCCGGTTACAGGGGATGTGGCGGGTGCTACGCCGATCCCGACCATTCCGGCGGAAGTCGGCTTCGTCCAGCCGCAAAATGAGCAGGGCGACGGCTCAATCGTGCATACGGTGCAGCCCGGCGACACCATTGACAGCATCGCGGTCGCCTACGGCCTGACGCGCGCCGAGGTGCTGGCGGTCAACCCGGATATCCGCGACCCGCGCATCATCCAGATCGGCCAGCAGATCATCATTCGACCACCAGCCTCGGCGGCAACCCCCGAAGTGACGGTCGAAGTGCTCGAAGGCGAAAACATCACTGCTTTGGACGCCGGATCGAGCGACCCGGAAGCAACTACGGAAGCCTCCTTCGCGCCCGAAAACACCGCCGAAGCGACGAATAACCCGCCGCCCGCCCCCGTCGAGTCCGCACCGCCCGCGCCGATTCGCTCGGTCGCCTCCGGTGACGTGCTCCCGTCAATCAATCCCGCTGGCGACGCCGCGCAGGTGTGCATCAGCCTCTATGAAGATGTGAACGCTGACCGCGTGCAGGAAACCGCCGAAGTCGCGCTGCCGGGTGGCGTCATCACCCTGACCGGGGCGAGCGGCGTGGCGGGTGAACATGCGATGGACACCTCGCCCGAACCGTACTGCTTCGCCGATCTCACAGCGGGCGAATACACCGCGTCGATGCAAGCGCCACAGGGTTACGGTCTGACGACTCCCGCGCAGCTCACTGTCCAGGCGCTGGCTGGGGCGAAGGTCAATCTGGCGTTTGGCGCGGCGCAGGGCGTGCTGCCGGTCACACCGCCCCCCGCCGAAGAACTCGTCAACGTGACCGCACAGGACGGCGATCCCCAAACGGGCAGCGCCAACCCGCTGCAAGATAACCTTGGCTTGATTTTGTTCGGCGCGGCGGGGGTTGTCCTTGTCGCGGGCATGGGCATTTCACTGGTGCTGCGACGGCGTTAACGGAGGACTAACATGCGGCGTTTACTCCTATCTTTCTTCGTAATCAGCTTGTTGGTAGCCAGCGCCGCCTCCGCGCAGGATGGCGGCGGTCAGTTGTGGGTGAACGCTTTTGAAGATCGGGATGGAGACGGCACGCGCGATCCGAACGAACCGTTCATCACGCGCGGCGTCTCCGTCGATTTACTGGACGCGAACAGCGTCGTCGTCGCCAGCGCCCTGCTCGACGAATCGCCGAACGCCTCGCGCGGGCTGATCGGCTTTCAGCGCCTGTCCCCTGGCACCTACACGGTGATCGTCACAGGCGCCGATTGGACGCCGACGACGCCGGACACCTTCACGCAAACGCTCGAAGAGAATGTCATGCCGACCGTGCTGTGGTACGGCGCCCAGCGCCCGGTCACCAACGTGCCCGCCGAAATGTCATCCAACCCACTCGCCGCGCTCAATGCGCTTGACCCGGAAGTGCTGCGTATTGGCCTATCCCTGCTCGGCGCGGTGATCGTCATGGGTGCGTTCAGCGTGATCGGCTTCCTGATTTATCTCGTGGTGTATGCCCGCCGCGCGCCCAAGCCGGTGAAAACCACCGCCACCGGATCGATGCGGGCCGTCCGCACTGACGAAACGGGTGAAATCCGCTCGACACGGGGGTAAAGTCGAAACAGCTCTACTGAGAAGGACGCGCCGAACCGCGTCCTTTTTGCTTCCCCGCGCTATAATCTCCGGCAAAATGAGCAGGAGTTTGCAGATCAACGATGATCCAAACTGACGTTTTAATCATTGGCGGTGGAGCCACGGGCGGCGGTATCGCGTGGGATCTGGCACTGCGCGGTGTGCGCGTCGTGCTCGCGGAGATGAGCGATCTGGCGACTGGCACGAGCGGCCGCTATCACGGGCTGCTGCATTCCGGCGGACGCTACGCTGTACGCGACCCCGAAAGCGCCAAAGAGTGCATCGACGAAAACCGTATTATCCGCCAAGTTGCGCCCCATGCCATCGAAGACACGAGCGGCTTCTTCGTGCTCTGCCCCGGCGACGACGTGAGCTACGTCGACCAGTGGCTCAAGGCGTGCGCGGCGGTCGATTTGCCGACGCGGCACGTCCCCCTGAGCGAAGCCCTCCAGCGTGAGAAGGTACTCAACCCGAAGCTGGAAGCGGTCTACGAAGTGCCGGACGGCACCTGCGACTCGTGGGATTTGCTCCATGCCTTGCAGCGCGGCGCGCACGAAGCGAACGGCGCGCAGTTCCTGACCTATCACCGGGTTGAGTCGTTCCGCAAGCAGGGCAGCCGCATCGTCGGCGCCAACCTGACCAACCTGCGCACTAACGAGTCGGTCGAGGTCGAATGCGCGCTCGTGATCAACGCGGCGGGGCCGTGGGCGGGCGAGATCGGTGCGAAGGCGGGCGCGAAATTCAAGATGAAGCTCAGCCGCGGCGCGATGCTGGCCTACAACATCCGCTGGGTGAATACCGTGATCAACAAGCTGCGCCTGCCCGGTGACGGTGATATCTTCGTCCCGGTCGGCACGGTCAGCGTAATTGGCACAACCTCGGTCAAAACGGATGATCCCGGCGATACCCGCGTCGAAGCGTGGGAAGTCACGCGCATCCTCGACGAAGCCGAAGCCATGACGCCGGGCATTAGTCAGGCGCGCATTCTGCGCTCATGGGGCGGCGTACGTCCGCTCTATGATCCGGGCGAATCCGCGGATGGCCGCGAAGCCAAGCGCACCTTCACGCTGCTCGACCACGCGCAGACGGACGGCATCGACGGGCTGATCAGCATCATCGGCGGCAAACTGACCACCTTCCGCCAGATGGCCGAACGCGCGGCGGATATGGCCTGCGCCAAGCTCAATGTGACCAAACCGTGCGTCACCGCCACCACGCCGATTCCTCCGGCTCACGGTGCGAAATCGAACTATCACCGCCTGCGCGGACGGTTGGACACCCTCGAACATGGGGGTAACCCCGGCGCGCTGATCTGCGAGTGCGAGATCGTCACGCAGCCGCAGATCATCGAGGCGCTGCGCGGCGGCGATGTGGTCACGCTCAACGACCTGCGCCGCGATCTGCGGGTGGGCATGGGGCCGTGTCAGGGCGGGTTCTGCTCGTACCGCGCCGCCGCGATCCGCCATGAGTACGTGCATGATAAGCCCGAAAACACACTGGCGCTGCTCTCCGACTTCGTCGAACGGCGCTTCGGCGGCGTCAAACCGCTGCTGTGGGGGCACAATCTGCGGCAGGCGCTGCTGGCCGAACACATCTACGGGCGGATTCTCGGCCTAGGGACGCAAACGGCGAATGGGAATCAGTTTGTACCAAATCTAAACCCATCCGCAGACGTAGGGGCAAGGCATGCCTTGCCCCTACAAAACGGTGTATCGAAACCGCGCGTCGTCGTGATCGGCGCGGGGCTAGCGGGGCTGACCGCCGCGTTGACCGCCGCCGAAGCGGGCGCGAGCGTCGAGCTAGTGACGGCGGGACAAGGCGCGCTTACGCTGTTCCCGGCATGGATCGAGACCGGTGACGTCAATGCGCTGGCGGCGCAAGCCGATCACCCATATGCGAAAGCCGCGGCGGCGCTGCCCGTCGGCGCGGCGGTCATCGAGCGCGCGGCACGTGAGCAAGGCTTGGGCGCGCAGTTCCCGAACGGAACACCGCTCCACGCAGTGACCGCGCTCGGCCAGCTGCGACCGATCGCCTTCGGTCTCGGCAGTCTAATCCACCCACTCAAACCAAGCGACAAGATCATGATCATCGGCCTTGACGGCTGGCGCGACTTCTACGGCGGGTTGATTGCCGACAACCTCAACGCAGCAGGCTATCATGCGCACGCGGGCGTCATCGACCTGCCGCACATGGGCGGCAACTTTGACGACTGGACGACCGACTACGCCAACTATCTCGATACGCCGGACGGCCGCGCGGATCTCGTGCGGCAAGTCAAGCCGCTGGTGCGCGCTGCGACCGTGATCGGTTTCCCGGCAATCCTCGGCTTCAAGCCGGACACGGCGCTTAAACTCGCGCAGGAACTCGGCTGTCCGCTCTTCGAGATTCCCACGCTCACGCCCTCAATTCCCGGTTTGCGCCTGTTCCACAGCTTACGGCGCAGTCTGCTGGCGCAGGGCGGGCGCATCACCGTCGGAGCGACGGTCGAAGGGCTGGAAATCCGCGCCGGACGTGTGACGGGCGTGCTGGCGGGCACGGCGAACGGTCGTCCCCGCGTCATCCCCGCCGATGCGGTCATCATGGCGACGGGCGGTTTGTACGGCGGCGGTCTGGAGAGCGCCTACACCGGACGCATCTGGGAAACGATCCTCGATCTGCCTGTCAACCGTGTGCCGACGCGTGATGACTGGTTCACCGCGCCGCTGTTGAGCGGCCAACCGCAGCCGATCCACGCGGTCGGCCTCGACACCGATGCCGACCTGCGCCCGCTGGCTGCTAACGGCCAGCCAGTCGCAGTGAACCTGTACACGGCGGGTCGCCTGCTGGGGGGTTACAGCCCGGTGGTTGAAGGCTGCGCCGAAGGCGTCGATCTGGCGACGGGCGCATTCGCCGCGCAGAAAGCCGTATCTCCTGTATAATGTAATTCGTAATTACAGGAGGTGAAGGTATGCTCAAACGAATCGGCTGGATGACACTCGGGCTGCTGCTCATCATGAGCGCGGTCAGCGCACAGGAAACGCCCACGCTCCCGCCCCTGCCCACCCCCAACGCGACGCAAGTCGAGGAGACAGCGGGCGGCGTGGTCGATGTGGCGGAAGGCGCGGCGCAAAGCATCACGGCCACGGCCGTCGGCCTGTGGGAGCGACTGCTCCAGCCGCCCACATCCGAGACGGCGCGCATCATCCTCATCATCGGCGGGATTATCCTGCTGGTGGCGGGCTGGGCGGTCTACGATTTCATCATCATGATCGCGGGCTTCCTGATCGGCGGGTTGATCGCGCTCTCGTTCTTCAACGAACCGAACACGGTGATCGCGCTGGCGGTCTTCGTCGTCGGTGGCTTAATCGGCGCGGCGCTGGCGGCGGTGCTGTGGTTTCTCGCCGTATTCCTCATCGGCGGTTACATCGGCATCGTGCTCACGCGCTCGTTGGCGCTGGCGCTCGGGTTCGGTTTGCCGTCTGACATTGTGCTGCTGATCGCGCTGATCGTGGGCGGTATACTCCTCTTATTGATCTCGTTTGAACTGCTGATCGTCTTCTCGGCCATCGTCGGCGCGCAGATGGTCGCGCTGGGCTTCGGGCTGGAAGCCCAGTGGGTGATCCTGCTGGCGCTTCTCGGCATCATCCTGCAAATCGTGATCACGCGGTCGCGCGGGGTGGCAATTCGGCGGCGTCCGCGCTCGATCTTATGGCGGCGCCGCCCCGTCGTCTAGCGCCTCACCCCTCTCCCTAGGGAGAGGGGAAACGAGCGCAGCGAGTGGGGGTGAGGCTGGTGTCTTTACGTTATAATCACGCTCATTGTTGATGAAATGGCGATGCTTCCATGACCAACTTGATCAACCCCTTTGAGATTAGCGAGCAGGTCGAATTCAGCGCCGATCTGTGCGTCAAATGCAACATTTGCACGGCGGCCTGCCCCGTCGCCCCGGTGACCGAACTGTTTCCGGGGCCGAAGGTTGTCGGGCCGCAGTGGCAGCGCTTCCGCATGAACGAAGAACGCGGCGCCGAGTCGCCCGACAAGAGCGTCGATTACTGCTCCGGCTGCGGCATGTGTACGATGGTCTGCCCGCACGGCGTCAAGGTGATGGAGATCAATTCACGGGCACGCGAAAAACTCTACGACGGCAAAATCCCGTTCCGCAACCGCGCCTTAGGCCGCTCCGAACTGATGGGCAAGCTCGGGCACAAGTTCGCGCCGCTGGCCAACTGGGGGGCGAACTTCCGCCCCGCCCGCATCATCGTCGAAAAAGTCATCGGCATTCACCGCGACGCGCCGCTCCCCAACTTCAAATTCCAATCGTTCCGCGAATGGTTCGCGCGGCACAAACCGCAAGCTGAAGCTCCGGTGCGCGGTCAGGTCGCGTATTTTCACGCCTGCGCGGGCAACTACTTTGAGACGGCGGTCAGCAAAGCGGCCGTGCTGATCCTCGCGCACAACGGCTACGACGTGATTCTCCCAAAGCAGAACTGCTGCGGTCTGCCGATGCAGTCCAACGGCGAATTCGACGCGGCCAAAGCCCATGCCTGCCGCAACCTCGACTATCTAGCAGAGTATGCCCATGCGGGCATCCCCATCGTCGGCGCGAGTACGTCCTGCACGCTCAGCTTCAAGTCCGACTACCGCGAGATTTTGCAGCTCGAACATCCGGATCGCGATGTAGTCGCAGAAAACGTGTACGACATCAGCGAGTTTTTGCTGCTGCTGCACCGCCGCGGTGAACTTAAAGCCGATTTCAAGCCGCTTGATCTCGGCGGGACGCTGCTGTATCACGCGCCCTGCCAGCAAAAAGCGCACAACATGGGTCAGCCCGCGCTCGACCTGTTCGAGCTGATCCCCGGCCTCGACGTGCGTCTCGCCGACGCCTCGTGCTGCGGCATCGCCGGGACGTATGGCTACAAGGTCGAAAAGTACGACATTGGTATGGCCGTCGGCAAGCAGTTATTCGATCAGGTGCGCGATATCGGCGCGAGCAAACCCGTGATCTGCGACAGCGAGACGTGCCGCTGGCAGATCACGCACGCGACCGGAGCGCACAGCGTCCACCCGATCAGCATCCTCGCCGCCGCGTATGGATTGATGGAGTTGTAGTAGGGTTTTCCGCCTCAAGTCGGGGGGATTGTGGCTATTTCCGACCCCACCCCCAGCCCCTCCCCGAATTCGGAGTGGGGAGACAGATAAGAGCGTTTGTGTAGGGACGAGGCATGCCTCGTCCTTGAATCTCATTGATCTAACGAGAGGACGA
>CALKIA010000679.1 GCA_937988705.1 uncultured Chloroflexota bacterium
TGTTGTGCTGTACGGCCTCGCCTGTGCAGCGCTGGCGCTGGCCATCGCGCTCGGTCAAAGCCGCATGGCGATTGCGGGCGTGCTGGTTGTGATGTTCGGACAGGCGGCGCTGCTCATCCCTCGCCGTGCGGGGAAGATCGTCGTGTGCACGGCCATCGTCGGGTTGATGCTGCTGGAGATCGGCCTCGGAGCGGGTTTCTTCGACGCAAGCCCGCAGATCGATGGCCCCGACTTGACGCAGCGTAATGAGCAGAGCGCATCAATGCGACTGGACACCTGGAGTACCGGTTTGCGCGCAGTCATGAACTACCCGATCACGGGGATTGGCATCAACAAATTTCGCGGTGGTGATATCCGCGAGGCGGGTTACGCTGTCCCCGGCTACCCGGAACGCAATCCACCCCACGCACACAATGAACTGCTGCACGCCACGCTCGACATGGGTATACCGGGGTTGATCGCGTATGCCGGTTTACATGTGGCGCTGGGTTGGTGTTTGTGGCGGGTGTGGCGGGGAGGCGATCGACGATGGCGCGGTGCGGTGCTCGCGGTGGCGGGCGGCGTGATCGCCCATGCGATCTTTGGGTTGGCAGATGCGATCACGCTGGCGGATCGCTGGATCTGGGTGTTCTGGTGGCTGGTCGGGTTAGGCGCTGCCCTCTATGTCCAGCCACCAACCCCCATCGAAGCGGATCAAGCCGAAGCTTAAAGTAACCGCTGCTGGGCGATGACCGTTCGGTAGAGGTCGGTCAGTTCGGCGGTGAGGGCGGCGACGCTGTAGTGCCGTTCCATATAGGCGCGGCCGCGTTCGCCGATCTCCCGGCGCAGCGTGGGTGATGCGATCAGTTCGCGCAGCACATCAGGGAGCGTGTCCTGCGTCGCCTGGATGATTGGCAGGTCGGACGGGTACAGCGCCCGCAAAGTCGGCTTGAGATAGCACACGACGGGTTTACCGAGCGCCAGCGCTTCCAGTGACGCCATGCCGAAATCTCCCAAGACAAACTGATCGAGGAAAATGTCAGCGTCCCGTACGATCTGCTGGGCTTGTGCATACGGCAGCCCGCTCACCAGTTGAAAATCGAACTGGCATTCCCCACGGAGCGTCTCGATTGCACGGAGGACGGCGGGCGTCCCCTTGGCAATCCGCGCCGTTGAGCTGTGGACAATGCGCGGCACAGCATTTGCCGGATAGTGCGGCTCAAAGTCATTTAGCAGCAGCCGTTGGCGCAGCACATGAGTGTGCGGAAAAACCTCCGGACGGACGTATTGCAGCATGCCAAGCGGCGCGGTGGACGCGAATCCGGCACGGGCGAAGCGCACCTGCCGCGCCTGCGCATTCACTGCCGTTTCGATCTGCGCATATTCGTAGCCCGCATGGAGCGCGGGTGCATAGTATGGATTGTCGGCAAATTCGGCTTCGGGCGTACGAATATCCGACCCCTGCCACTCGACCACCCGTGGAATCTTGAGCAGACGCACCAGCAGCAAATCAAGTCCCAGCGGGAGCGCCGTCCGCCCGAAGTACCAGTGAATCACATCGGGGCGCAGCACCAGCAGTTCACGCACGAAGGCGGCGATCCAGCGGAGGCGGCTCACCAACCAGTGCGCCGGTTGTTTGATCGGCGCGCCAACGACGGTCTGCATCCCATCGTCGGCACGCATGACGCTGTTGGTGAAAAACAGGCCATGTGCGTCCACACCGCCCGCCCGCAGCACCCGCACCGTGTTGGAGGGGAGCGAGCCATAGTTAACCGGGACGTGCCAGACCCGGAGAGGTTTTTCGGTCACGACACCGCCTCAACATGGCTCAGCCACTGCTCGGCCGTGATCATCGAGTAGATTGCCTGATTGTAATTGCGCAGTTCGCGCACATGCAGATCCCACATGCGCTCGACACGTGGGCGGTCATACCACGGGCGCGTCAGCACCTTGTCAAACAGATACTGCTTGACCTCGCTCTGCATCTTCTTGTCCGTGCGCAGCCATTGACCGAACGGTGTCGGGTAGCCGAGCTTGTCGCGCCGATCAACTACTGCATCGGGGAGCACACCGCGCAGCGCCCGCCGCATAAACCACTTAGTGACCGGGCCTTTGACCTTGAGATCGCCGGGGACGCCAAGCGCGAATTCTGCCAACCGGTGGTCGAGGAATGGCACCCGCGCTTCGATGCTGTACGCCATGCTGTTGCGGTCTTCGTAGTGGAGCAGCGCCGGGATGCTGTCGCGCACCGCCTGACGATAGAGATGCTGGTTGAGGTCATCCGCACCCTTGAGCACGCGTTCAGACTTCTGCTGCGCGCGCTCGTGTGCCAGTCCTTGATATTCGGTCTTGAGAACATGCGCGGGCTGACGGCCAATGGTCGCGTATTGATACAGGCGATAGGCCATTTCACGCGCGTTGAAGTGTGAGAAGAAACGCGGGTAAGCTTCTGCCATGAATGCAGACTGCTCACCCACCCACCGCTTAGGATCGCGGCGGCGCAGCGCGCCGAGATGGAACATGACGGCGCTCAGGTAACCCGCAAACAACTCGTCGGCACCCTGTCCATCAAGCAGCACGGTCACATTGCCCTGCGCCAGCTTCATGACAAAATTCTGCGTGTAGACCCCGGTCGACACCGTCGGGATGTCCTGATGCCACGTGATGCGATCCATCAGCCCCAGCCAGTTTTCCGGCGAAGGCGTGGTTCTATGGCCAATGGTTTTGTATTGGTTCGCCACAATTTCGACATAGCGCGCTTCGTCGAAACCGCGCACGGGATAGACGGACGAAAAGCTGTTCATCCGTCCACCGTTGAGCTGTTCGGTTGCCAGCGCGACGATGGTGCTGGAATCCAGCCCGCCGCTCAAACAGGTGCCGACCGGCACATCGCTGCGCAGACGCAGTTGGACCGATTCGCGCATCAGGCGCAGGAATTCACCTTCGGGATCGTTGTAGTTGTAGGTCGCGCGCGCCCGTTCCAGATCAATATCCCACCACTGAACCGGATCACGCACCTCGCCATTTTCCACCAGCAGATAGTGTCCACCGGGCAGCTCATGGATGCCGTCGAAGAAGGTGTACGGCGCATTGTAGATGCCGCCATAGTGCAGGAACCAGAATAATTGATTCATGTCGGGCTGGTAGGCGACCGGATCAAGCGGGCGCAGGGATTTCATTTCACTGGCAAAGGCGAACAAGCCGCGTTTCGCCACATAGTAAAACGGCTTGATCCCGAAGCGATCCCGCGCGCAGAACAGCCGCCCCCGCTTCTGATCCCAGATGGCGAAGGCGAACATGCCGACGAAGCGTTCGAGGCAGTTCACACCCCACATATCATAAGCTTGCAGCAGCACTTCGGCGTCGCTTTCACTGTGGAAGACCACCCCTTGCGCCTTGAGTTCGTCACGCAGTTCCAGATAGTTGTAGATTTCACCATTGAAGGTCAGCCAGAGCTGTTCGCCGGGTACGGTGAGCGGTTCGTGTCCGCCCGACGACAGGTCGATGATCGCCAGACGGCGGTGCACCAGCGCGAGATCCGGCGTGAACGGCGTCGACTCGGTCACCAGTGGATGCTGGATCATAGGCGACGTGTCGTGACCGTTCCGCAAACTGTGATCGCCCGTCGCCGTGTTGAGCAGCAGATAACCGTCGCCATCTGGCCCGCGGTGGCGCATGAGCGTTGACGCCTCGATGAGGCAGTTGGGATCAACGGCACTCCCATCCAGACGATAAATTCCCGCAATTCCACACATAGAGGCTTACTCTCCGAGTACTTGCTTAATCAGGGTGATCAGCTTCGCCATTTCCGTATCGGCGTTGATCGCTTGGGCGGCGACACGCGCCTGCGCCCGCAGCGCGGTGATTTGCTCTACCGTGAGGCCATTGAGCAGCGCGGCGACGGCAGATGGATCGAATGAGGGGGCGGCGCAGCCGAAACCATAGGCATCGACGATCCGGGACATAGTTTCAGTCGGCCCAATGATCACCGCCAACCCGGCCATCATGAATTCAAAGAACTTGTTCGGCAGCACCACGCTGAAATTATAGGTTGTTGGCGGCTGGATGTAGATGCCAATGTCATAGTCTGCGATACGCGGCACGATTTGAGCGGGCGCGACTGGCTCATGAAAGACGACCCGACCCGGCGCGATCTGTTCGCTGAATGCGCGGAGTTCTGCCAGATGCGCGGGCTGAATGATGAGCATCAGATGCAATTCATAGCGCGCATCGGCCAGCGCCACTGCCCGGATCATAGCTTCGATCCCGCGTTCACGCTGATAGACGCCGTGATAAATCAGGCGCATACGCTCCGCCGCCACCGGATGATCGGGGACGGGCGTGGCTTTCGGCGCGCTCATGATCACCTGAGGGTGAAAGCCATATTCCCGGGCGTAGCGTTCAGCAATCGGCGCGCACACAGTCAGCGTGGCGTCCGCCTGCTGGCCGTACTTGTGCAAGACATACATGCGGTTCGGCGTCTCCAAGCGCTTGAACTTCGGTGTTTCCTGCTCCAGCGGCGAGAATTCGTGCGCGTCAAACACGAGTTTCGCACCCTGCTGCCGCGCGATATGTGCTGCTACCGGCAGCGCCGACAAATCATCCGCCAAGACAGCATCGGGACGAGCATGCACTGCCCGGCGGGTAATCCAGTAGCGTGCGCGGGCGATTTCCAGCAGATCATAGGCCGTGGGAAACACGCGTCCGATAGTCTGTAAGCCGTTCCGAATCACCTTCGAGAGCGGCGTATCCCGGTACGGGAACAGCCGCCAGTCCACGCCGGACAGATCCGGCTGATCGCCAAAACCAATGACCGTCAGATCATAGTGCGGCGCGAGATATTCGATCTGCCGCAGCACGCGGCCGTCACTCTCAATCGGTGAATACGAGATGATGCAGATCCGTTTACGAGGCATGCGCCCCCGTCAATAGCTCTGCAAACAGCTTGACCAGTTTCGCCATTTCGACTTCCGCGTTCAAGATTTGTGCCGCCGCCCGCGCCCGTTCCCGCGCCGCCCGAATCTGCTCCGTGGTCAGTCCGTTGAGCGTTTTTACGAGCGCTGCCGCGCTGAAATCATCCGTGATCCAGCCAATATCGAATTGTTGGATGACATCGACCATCGCGGGGGATGGGCCAGCGATCACGGGTTGGCCTGCGACTACCGATTCGAACAGCTTGTTCGGCAGCGCCACGTGATAGGTAAAGGTAGCGGGCGGAATCAAGCTGATGCCGATGTCATACTGGGCAATTGTGCGCACGATCTCGGTCGGATAGACGGGGGGACGGAAGAACACCCGCCCCGGTGCGACGGTATCGGCCAGCTGTTTGAGGCTCAGCAGATACGGATCATCCTGCGCACCCGTCAGCATCAAATGGAGCGTATAGCGCGCGTCCGCCTGCCCCACCGCTTCGATGATCGTTTCGAGCCGGCGATTAGGCACCGGGCTGCCCTGATGCACCAGCGTGATCTGCTCCGGATCAATCTCACGGCGCGGTACCTCGACGAACTTGGGGGCGTTGTACACCAGAATCGGATCGAGTTTGAATTCCTCATGGTAGCGGTCAGCCAGCGGCTTCGACACCGTCGCGGACGCGCTCACCGCGCCCATCGACTTTTTCATGATGTGGCGGATGAGCGGCGAAAAGAACAGTTTCCACACCCGGTTGCTCTCAACCTCGCCCGGCCAGTATTCGTCGGCGTCAAACACGATGGGTTTTTGCCCCGCAGCCGCCAGCGCCGCGATCGGGATCGCCGCCCAGTCATCGGCCAAAAACGCATCGACATGGGCCGCACGAGCGCAGTTCAGGGCTTGCTGATAGCGGGGACGCCGCCAGTACCAAACGTCGTACAGCCGGGGAACAAGCCGACCGCCGAGTACCAGCGCACGTTCGATCAGCTTTTGCTGCCGGCTTTCCTTCCGGTCAATCGGTTTCCACGAACTAATGAGATCCCAGACCCGCTCCGGGTTGCCATAGCTAATCACCGTCAGGTGATAATGCGGTGCCAGATATTCGATCTGTTTGATGAGGCGGATGTCCACCTCAATGGGCAGCGAGAGCGAGATAATGCAAAGGCGTTTACGGCTCATAGCACCCCGGCAAACAGAGCGAAAACCCGTTAACAGGCGAGGCTTGGATACATTGGGCGCGTGCGCCGGCAATCGTGATGACACGCATGCGTATTTCCTCAGGTCAGGAAGTCTAGCCCATTGTACCGTGTTTTCCCGCTGGATAAATATGAAGAGGCGCCACCGACGACGCCCCTTGAGTCATTTTACCCGGTATGGCTGGTCAGTAACCAACCGCCAGCTACTTGAACATGATATCTTCGACTGAACCGAGGAACAGGGTCCGGTTCAGGGGCTTGGCGAAGTAGCCATCAAAACCATACTGGAGGGCATCATGCTTAAGTTCGGGTGTATGGTACGCGGTGATGGCGATACAACGCAGGCTGTGCAACTGTGAATCGCTGCGAATGGCCTTCAGCAGTTGAAAGCCGTCCTGACCGGGCAGCGATAGATCAATGATCGCACCGGTATAGGCGCGCGATTGGAGCAGCACCCATGCGTCCTCAGCCGTGCCCGCGATCTCGCAGTGAATTTTAACCTGACTGAGCATCCGGGCGACAACTTCCTGCCCATCGGGATCATCTTCAACGACCAGAATTGGATTGTACGACATCTCATCAGTTCCTTTTGCGGCTACAGGGATCCGAGCAGCGGCGCATATTCAGGTAATTCGACCAGCAGCTTGATGATCTGCTGGATGAAGTTCGTCGGGTCGAGCGGTTTGGAGATGTGATTGAGAAAACCCGCTGCGATGCACCGTTCACGGTCACCCGTCATCGCATGCGCCGTCAGCGCAATGACGGGGATATTGTTCATCACATGTTCCTGCTGCAATAGGTAGAGCAGTTCCCAGCCATCCATATCCGGCATCGATAGATCGCTCAGCACGAATTTGAAGGGCAGTGGACGACTCTGCACTTTTTGCAGCGCTTCGATGCCGTTATTCGCTGTCGTGACCGTCGCGCCCGCGATCTTCAGCAGACGCGCGGCCACTTCCAGATTATCCAGCTCATCATCGACGACCAGGATTTCCCAGCCGACAAAGGCGCGCGGAATCTTCATCATTTGTCCGCACCTCCCGGCAGCGCCCCGGATTTCGCGTTCAGGCTGTCGGCGAACACGAATTCGGCGCGTCTGCGCCGGTCAGTCGGTTCGTAGTGGGGCAGATCGAGCGGAAGTTCGACGGTGAAGGTGCTGCCGCTGCCCACTTCGCTGACGAGGTTGATCGTACCATTCATCAACAGCACCAACCGCTTGACGATCGCCAGACCCAGCCCTGCGCCTTGCTGCTTGCGCGTGGATGTGGAGTCGACCTGGAAGAAGTCATCGAAGATCAGATGCTGTTTCAACTGCGGAATGCCCACGCCCGTATCTTTGACCTGTATGACTAAGCGGTCGTTACGCTGCTTGAAGGTCAGATCGATCGTGCCCTTGTCCGTGAACTTGATCGCGTTGCTGACCAGATTGGTCACAATCTGCGCGATCCGGGTTTCATCGTGGTTGATTGAGTCGGGGAAGGTCGGGTCAACCTCCAGTTCCAGACGGAGAGCTTTCTCCTGCGCCAGCGGTTTCAGATCGTTATACAAGCCAGCGGCGATATGGCGCAGCGACATCGAACCGGGGACGATTTCCAGACCGCCCGTCGCAATGCGCGAGAGGTCGAGGATGTTGTTGATCAACGTGAGCAGGCGGTGGGTATTCGCCAGCGAGCGTTCGGCCATGTGGGTGTTATCGTCGTCCAATTGACCACTGTACAACATCAGGTGCAGGAAACCGATCATCGCGTTGAGCGGCGTCCGGAGTTCGTGGCTCATCGTCGCGAGGAACAAGTCCTTCATGCGCGTGGCTTCGACCGCTTCGCGGCGCGCCATATCCAGACCTTTGGCCACGTTGTTGAACGCAACCGCCGCCTGAGCCAATTCATCCCGACTTTCCAGCACGAGATCGCCGGGAATCTGGTTTTTGACGATGCGTTCCGAAGCTTGATCAAGCGCGGCAATCGTCTGCTTGACCGACAGGTAGAACCCGGCAAAGATATACGCCGTGAGGGCCAGCGTGATCAGCGCGACGACCACGACGAACGTCCGCCCCTGAACGATGCCGTCCACGCGTTTTTCGAGCAGCTTATCCAGCGAATTCGCGACCGAATGATAGAGGCTCAGGCTGCCGTCAATCGCCTGTCCAGAGACCGCGACGTAAGTCGGCAGCAAGTCAACGGCCGGTCCAGCCTCGGGCGCGAGCAGTGTGCTGAACAAGAGGGTAAGGAACGCTTCGAGGTTCTGCTGGCTCGTCGAAACAATCCCGGCTAACTGGTTTTCCACCGCTGCATTCTCGGCGAATGAGTAGCTGTACGAACGCGTGTTGGCTTCCAGAGCGGACTGCGCCAACCCGGCGAGGATCGTCAGGCGGGTCACATCGCTCGGCGTCAACGCGCCGGAGGCCAGCGCGGTCACTCCATAGCTCCGGAGCTGACTGAAATAGTTCATCGTCTGTGGAAGCGTGGTGATGACGCTGTTCATCAGGTAATAGCTGTCGATATCCGGGTCGAGAATGAGGTTGGAGTTGTTACCAACCTGCGTAATCAGAGCCAGCAGCTGACTGGCCAACCAGATATGTTGATCCGTATTATCGGCGGCCGTCAAGGTGGGCAGCGCAGCTTGCAGATCAGACCACGCGGCTTTGAAAGCCGCCCAGTCGTCTGTTACTTCGAGCGTGCGGCCAAGATCCGCATCAACCGCGTCGACCACGGCGATCTGGTCGTCGATGGCCTGCTGCAGCGTCGCGATGTCAGCATCGAAAGCGGTCACGCCGCTCAGGGAGGCGCTCAACAGCGCGTCATGGCGCTGCACCAGCGCCAGCAAATCAACCAGCGGGGCGTTGTAGTCGAGGCC
>CALKIA010000680.1 GCA_937988705.1 uncultured Chloroflexota bacterium
CTTGCCCGTCGGGATCATCTTCAACGACTAAAATGGGATAGCGATTCATAGTGAAGCTCCAACGTTCGATTAGAATGTTTTGAGATGTTCAGCATATTCCGGGATATCGATCAGGATAGTGATCAACTGCTGAATGAAGTGGGTCGGGTCGATTGGCTTGGTGATGTAATTGTGAAAATCGGCCGCCAGCCCGCGCTCCCGGTCGCCCTGCATGGCGTGGGCGGTCAGTGCGATGACGGGTACGGTGTGCATCCGGGGGTCTTGCTTCAGGAGGTACAGCACTTCCCAGCCATCCATAGCGGGCATGGATAGATCGCTCAGGATGACTTTGAACAAGGTTGGGTGCGTGCGCACGATTTCCAGCGCTTGTTGGCCATCACTCGCGACAACGACCGTCGCCCCGCCGAGCCTGAGCAGCCGGGAAGCGACTTCAAGGTTATCCGATTCATCATCGATGACAAGTACTTCCCAACCGATGAAGGCTCGTGGAATCTTGATCACGATGCTTCCCCAAAAACGGGTACTTCCGCTGGTCCGTGACCGTTCTGCTGCGCTCTAAAGGGGTGTTCGGTGGAGTGGTTATTCGGCACAGACCGGGGCAGATGGAGTGGCAGATCGACAGTGAAGGTGCTGCCCTGACCGACGGTGCTTTCCAGATCAATGCTGCCCTGCATCAGCAGAGTCAGGCGGCGCACAATCGCCAGACCGAGTCCCGCGCCTTCATACTGCCGCGTCGAGGTCGAATCGACCTGAAAGAAGTCGTCGAAGATCTGCGTTTGCTTGGCTTGGGGAATGCCGATTCCGGTATCTGCAACGCGGATGATCAGGCGATCAGCGTGGCGCAGGAAAGCCAACTGCACGGAACCGGTCTCCGTGAACTTGATCGCGTTACTGACGAGGTTGGTCACGATCTGCGCGATGCGCGGTTCGTCCTGATGGATGCTGTCGGGTAGATCCGGATCGACTTCCAGCTCAAAACGCAGGGCCTTGTCCTGTGCCAGCCCCTGCAGATCGTTGTGCAGACCGGTGGCTACCGCGCGTGGTGACATTGGCCTCGGCACGATCTCCAGCCCACCAGTTGCAATCCGTGAGAGATCGAGGATGTTATTGATCAGTGTGAGCAGGCGTTGAGTATTCACGAGCGCGCGTTCGGTCATGTAGAGATTGTCATCGTTCATCTGCCCGCTGAACATCATCAGGTGCAAAAAGCCGATGATCGCATTGAGCGGTGTGCGCAGCTCATGACTCATGGTGGCGAGAAACATGTCCTTCATATGCGTGGCTTCTTCGGCCTCGCGCCGTGAATGTTCCAACTGCTTGATGTGTTTTTGCTGCTGCGCGGCCAAGTCGTTGAAGGCGAGCGCCAGCGTACCGAACTCATCTTGACCGGTGATCGGGATACGCGTCTGCAAGCGACCGCGGGCAAACTCCGTCGTGGCGGTACGCAGCGCGGAGATCCGCCGCAGCAGATAGCCGCTTAGGGCGACAGCAACACTCACGGTGACAACGAGTAGGAGCACGAGCAGCACGATGACGAGAATGTGAATCTGCTGAATATGTTCACGTACCTCGTTCAGCACGGGGTCAATGCTCGTGACTCGCCCGACTTCTGCGCTGATATGCGCCAGCCCGACGAGGATAACACTCGCTGCGACCGTGGAAACTACAAAGATTGACCCGAACGCCAGCGCAAGCTTGACCCGCAGTGAGAGAGAAATGAGGTGGTACATCTGGGGAGGGCGTTGAGACGCGGTCATAGCCGAGTTTTTACTTTCTCGATGAGAACAGTGCTTCAAAGCATTGGCGGATACCTATTGCTAGATCTATATATTACATGAGTCGCCAGCTAGCGTTATCCACCACTTGGATAGTTTCTGGACTAGACAGTTGGATAGGTTTCTCTGGAAAGTCGAGGTGTTTCTGGGATGGGCGAGGCGCACACTCGTGCGCCTCGCCCAAACAGGTAGTAAGGGTTAGCCGGTGATCGGTTCGAGGCGGATGGTGAAATGACGCAGGACAGGGGACTGCGCGACGATCTTGTACGGGGGCAGCGAGGCGCGCTGGGCGTAGACTTCGAGGATCACCTCGGCCAGATAATCGACGTGGCTTTGTGTATAGGTGCGGCGCGGGAAGGCCAACCGGACGAGATCCATACGGGCGGGTTGCTCGCTGCCGTCGGGCTGCATGCCGAACATCACCGTGCCAATTTCAACCGCGCGCACGCCGCCCAGCAGATACAGCGCGTTATTCAGCGACCACGCCGGATACTGCGTCGGCGTGATGTGCGGGAGCATTTCGCGCGCGTCTAAGTAGACGGCATGTCCCCCGGTCGGCTGCACGATGGGGACGCCCGCTTCGATCAGGCGGTCGCCGAGATAGGCAATTGAGCGGATGCGATAGCGCAGATAGTTCTCGTCGAGCGCTTCGTACAACCCCTGCGCGATCGCTTCGAGGTCGTAGCCCGCCATACCGCCGTAAGTGGGAAAGCCTTCGGTGAGGATTTCGAGGTTGCGACACTGCGCTGCCAGCGCGTCATCGTTGACGGCCAGAAAACCACCGATGTTCGCCATGCCGTCTTTTTTGGCGCTCATGGTGCAGCCATCGGCATAGCTGAACAATTCCTGCGCGATCTCCATCGGCGCTTTATCCGCATAACCCTCCTCGCGGATCTTGATGAACCACGAGTTTTCGGCAAAGCGGCAGGCATCAATGAAGAAGGGGATGCCGTGTTTGTGCGCAAGTTCGCTGACGGCGCGCACGTTCGCCATACTAACGGGCTGCCCGCCGCCGGAGTTGTTGGTCACCGTGAGCATGATCGCCGGGATGCGTTCGCGCCCAACAGTGCGGATAGTGTCTTCCAGTGCCTGAATGTCCATGTTGCCCTTGAATGGGTGGATCAGGCGCGGCTGGCGCCCTTCGGCGATGACCAGATCGCGCGCTTCCGCGCCGCTGTGTTCGACGTGGGCACGGGTCGTGTCGAAGTGAGTATTGTTGGGGATCACGTCACCGGACTTGGCGATGGTCGTGAACAGAATGTTTTCAGCGGCACGTCCCTGATGCGTCGGGATGACGTGCTTGAAGCCCGTGATATCCTGCACGGCGGCTTCGAAACGGTAGAACGAGGACGCGCCCGCGTACGATTCGTCGCTGGCGATCATTCCCGCCCACTGCCGCGAGGACATTGCGCCCGTGCCGCTGTCGGTCAGGAGATCGATCAGCACATCGTCGGCGCGCAGCAGAAAGGGATTGTAGCCAGCTGCCCGCAGCGCGGCTTCGCGCTGGTCATGCGTAGTGAAATGGATCGGTTCGACGGAGCGAATCCGGAACGGTTCAATGATTGTTTTGGGTTGAAAGTCGCGCATCATGATGTCCTTGGGTCATTACAGGTGCTGAGTAAGCGTGATTATCCAGAATGTTGCGCTTTCTGGCGAACAATCTGTGCAAAACGTCAGCAAACACTGGTTGTTCGTCATGGGACAACTGACCCAGTGCCGTGTCCTGAATTCTCAGGCGCAGCTGGGACAAATCCCTCAAGTAAATCAGGTGTCAACTCGGGACAGCGATATCATGACGGCGGGACAGTCCCGATGCTACTTTGGAAGTCATAGGGTAATGAAGACCCTAATCCAACAAAGGAGCAGCGGAAATGAAACTTACTCGGTTGTTCACCTATTTCTGGGCTATCCTTCTGGTTCTGTTCGCAGTCAGCGTGCTGCCAACGGCAGCGGCGGTGCCCGTGTGCGAGTATCAGCTGGATGTCTCCGTCACCAACCAGAGCACGCGCCCCATTGGTTTCGTGCCGACGTTCTTCGACGCCGCGACGGGCGATGATCGCCTGTTTGGCACGGAGGTGATCGTCGCTCCCGCGCAGACCGGGGCGGGCACGCTCACCGGCAGTTTCGACGAAAACAGCGTGATCGGTGGTTTCTATTACTGGTTCGACGATTCGGTGAGCGCGTCCGATTACCCGATTATCGATGTCGATTTCACCTATAACATTGAGGTCAGCGGCTGCGGTGGGATGGATCAGCGCCTGAACGCAACTGATCCGGCGGCGCTGGTGGCGATTTACACCAGCCCATCGGCGGATGATGCGTATGATATCTACACCATCGCCGCTGCGACTGGCCAGGGGACTTTCGCCCAGCGGGTCACCGGGACGGAAATCAGCGCGGCACAGGCGGCCTGTACGGCGAACAGCGCCAACACGCTCGTCGCCGAAGGCAGCGGGTTCTCGCTGTGGGTGATCCAGCCCTGCGATCAGCTCTCGCTTAACAGTGCCTATCCCGATGGTAAACCTTACTCCTTCCTCTTCAATATCGAATAAACCGAATTGTACGGTGTAGTGAGTTGGGGGCGCCCTGTGCGGCACCCCCAGCATTTGTTTTAACATGCTGGAAAATTTCTGCACAAAGTTGTGCAGACTTTTTTTGACAGCAATTTTTTCTTATGTTAGGCTGGTAGTGCGGCTGGGAAGTCGAAAATAGCTTTATACACTTCTTGCAAAGGGATGCACTATGGTCAAAAGAGTGTCACTCGTACTTGCGATCCTGTTGGCGCTCACGATCACTTCGGTGATGGTGGTTGGCGCTCAAGAGGCGAATCAAGATATCTATGGTCGTGATCTGCCTGAAGACGCGGCTCCGTATGAAATGCAGACATGGTCAGTTCTGTGCGATTCGACCCGTACCGAAATGTCGCTGTCGTCGATTGTTACCGTGTACCAGCGTATTTGCGGTGATACCAACATTTTCGATCTGTTGGGCGACCCGCTGGTCAATCTGGATGAAAATCTGAACCTTGTCCCGGCCGCTGCTGAAAGCTGGGAACCGACCGAAGATGGCACGGCGTGGTTGTTCCACCTGCGCCCCGGTCAGGTGTGGAGCGATGGCACGCCCTTGACGGCCAATGACTATGTCGCCAGCTACCGCTTCATGGCCGATCCGGCGAATGCCTATGACTTCGTGTGGATGTGGCAGGGGACGATCAAGAATTGGTCGGAATCGGTCGCAGGCGAAGTCACACCGGAAGACGTCGGCGTGGAAGCGGTCGATGACCTGACCGTTAAGATCACGACCGATGGTGCGCGTCCGTACCTGCCCGGTATGGTCTACTTCTGGCCGCCGCTGCAAGCCGCTGCGCTGGCCGAACATGGCCCCGGCTACGTGATCGACCCGGCGTTGACCGTGTCGTCCGGCCCGTTCATGCTGACCGAATTTGAAGCGGGCAGCCGCCTTGTGCTGGATGCGAACCCGACGTATGCGGGCTACCGTCCGCCGTTCCTGCGCCAGATCAGCGCCACCTATGGCGATCAACTGAACGGCAGCTTCCTCGCCTTCCAGAATCACCAGATCGACCGCGTGATGTATGTCCACCTCAGCCCGGCGGACTTTGAAGTTATCGCCAACGACCCGGTGCTGTCGGAAAACTACCTGCCGAACTTCGGCGACTTCCGCACGGACTACCTGTTCTTTGACACCTACACTGCGCCGTTTGACAATGTGCAGGTGCGGCAGGCGTTCGCGCATGCGCTCGACCGTGAAAGCATTGTCGCCAACGTGATCGGCTCGCAGTTCGGCGTGCCCGCGTACTCGTTCCTCGCCCCCGGCTTCCCGTCTTCGGATGCAACCGGTGACCTGCATGAGTATCAGAATTTCGACTGCGAATTGGCGCAGAGCTTACTCGCGGAAGCGGGCTATCCCGGTGGCGAAGGCTTCCCGGCGCAGGAACTGAAGCTGCGCGGCGAAACCGAAGCGCGCGCCCAGTGGTGGATTGCGTCGGCGGCCTCGATCAGCGACTGCCTGAACGTCGAAATCACCGTCAATAACATGGAATTCAATGCGTATATGGATGCGCTGCTGGCGCGTCCGACCGGCGTCACCTTTGGCGCGGTGTCCTATGGTATGGACTACCTCGATCCGTCGAACATGCTCGGCGTGTGGGTGTCAACCGGCCGTCACTCATGGCGCAGCGCGGAATTTGACCAGCTGGTTACGGACGCGAACGTATTGGTCGGCGATCCTGAAACCCGCGATCAGATGTATCGTGACGCGGAACGCCTCCTCGTCGAAGAGGCGCCAGGCGTGTACCTCGTCCATCGCATTCAGGGCGATCTGTTCCAGCCGTACGTGGCGGGCGAATGCTTCCGTCCGGATGCGCAGGGCGTGTCGGCGTGGCACTGGGGCAACGATTGGTGCTGGGGTACATTCTACATCACCAATGATGTCGCGAATTTCGATACGTATCGCGACTAAGGGTTTCATCCGGTAAATTTGGGGGTTGTAGGGGCAGACCTACGTGTCTGCCCAACGGGCGCACCCGCGGGTGCGCCCCTACAAACAATCGCGAATTGCTGGAAAGGGTTTTATTTACCAGACAAGGGGCGATTCGAATCTCGGTCGCCCCTTTACATAGCAAGATGATTTCATGACAGGATACTTCATTCGCCGCATCATCAGCCTGTTCTTCGTGATGCTGGTAGTTTCGGCCATTGTCTTTGTGTTGATGAACAGTATTCCCGGCGGCCCGTTCAGCCTCGGCGAGCGCGGCTATTCGGCGGATGCGTTGGCCAATTTGGAACGTAAATATGGCCTTGATAAGCCGCTGGCTGAACGGTATCTGAACTTCTTGATCGGCGCCGTGCGGCTCGATTTTGGCAATTCGTTCGCGGTGGCAGGTAACCCGCCGGTCACGCAGGTGATTTTGCGCACGTGGCCGATCACGCTGCATGTCGGCGTGCTGACCATCGGCTTGTCGTTCACCTTAGGCATTCTGATGGGCATTGTCAGCGCGTACCGCCGCAATAGTTTCCTTGACAATGCGGTGACCTTCACGGCGACGCTCGGCATTACGCTGCCCAACTTCATCATCGCCACGTTTTTGCTGCTCATCTTCGGCTATCAAAATGGCTGGGGCACGCCCAACCAGTGGATCATTGGTCCGCTCTGGGAAGGTGGCCCGGCGCTTCTTTCTCGCGACTATTTCCTCCCGGTGATCACGTATGCGCTCGCGCCGCTGGCGCTCGTCGCGCGCTACACCCGGTCGAGTGTGAGCGATGCCCTCGGCGCAGATTACGTGCGCACGGCACGCTCCAAGGGTCTGACGGATCGGGCGGTTATGTTCCGGCATGTGCTGCGCAATGCGCTGATCCCCATGGTGACGGTGCTGCTGCCACAAATCCCCAATTTGCTCACCGGGTCGCTGTTCATCGAGGTGGTGTTCGGCATTCCGGGGCTGGGTAAATTCTTCGTGACCAGTATTTTCAGCCGCGATTACCCGATGATCATGGGGCTGGTGCTGCTGGTCGCCTTCTTCTGGGGCATCATGTATTTGATCACCGACCTGTTGTACACCATGATTGACCCACGCATTCGACTGGGTGGATCGGCGGCACGATGAATAATTCGACGGTTTCATCTTCGAGCCCTTCCGAACAGATCGTCGAGTTAACGCCGAAAACGGTCAAACGTTCGCTGTGGTGGGATGCAGTCCGCCGCTTCCGGCGCAACAAGCTGGCGATGCTCGGGCTGATCATGCTGCTGATTTTGCTGGTGCTGGCCATCTTCGCGGATGTGATCGCGCCGTATGAGGTCGATAAGGTGTTTTTGACGCTGCGGGCGAATACGCTGCCCTTCGTCAATTCCGCGCATGTGCTCGGGCTGGACGGCAGCAGTCGTGATTACCTGACGCGCTTGATCTTCGGCGCGCGTACGTCCATGCTCGTCGGCCTGATGGTGCCGCTGATTTCGTTTGCGATCGGCGTGCCGTTGGGGGCGCTGGCGGGGTATCTCGGCGGCAAGTTCGACTTCATCGTCATGCGCATCGTCGAAATCGCGACGGCGATTCCGCCGCTGCTGTTCGCGTTGTTCCTGTTGAGCATTGTCGGCAATGGCATCTGGAATGTGATTGCGGTGCTGGCGGTCACGGCGTGGATTGAGCCGACGCGCCTCACGCGCGCGCAGTTCATCACCTATCGCGAGCGCGATTTCGTCACGGCGGCGCGCTCACTCGGCGCGCAGCACTGGCGGATCATCTTCATCCATATCCTGCGCAATACGCTCTCACCGTTGATCGTGGCGTTCACCTTCGCCGTACCGCTGGCGATTTTCGCGGAAGCGGGCCTGAGCTTCCTCGGCATCGGCATCACCGAACCGACCGCGAGTTGGGGCAAGATGGTCGGGTCGGGCATCGGCAATTTCATCCGCGTGTACTATCACATTGCGCTGTTCCCGACGATCATGGTCGCGCTGACCATGCTCTCATTCTCGTTTGTCGGGGATGGGTTGCAAGAGGCGCTTGATCCGCAGCGTGCCGATCACCGGTAAAGGCTGATTTCTGCCCTTCTCAGGGTGCACCAGTGTTCGCCCTGAGAAGGGCAGACACGTAGGTCTGCCCCTACAGAAACATCCCTTGTTGGAGCGTGTTTAGCCCGCCCGTTGTTTCTGTAACCATTGGTGCTAGTTGCCAATTTGAGAGAAGGTTTTCGTAGGGGCAAGGCATGCCTTGCCCCTACAGACCCCATACCATCCGTTTAGAACCACGAACTAGCACCAATAGTTCTGTAGCCGTTGTATCTCCACAACTTACGGACTTTGCAGCGACCGAAGATAGGCGTACAAATTTGATGCACCGGAATCGCTCAGGCGATTGGTCGCATACTGGTGATCGACGCCCAGTTCACCGCCAGAGCGCATAAACGTGACGAAATCGGATTCACTGGCCGCGTAAGTGAGCAGCGGCTCCCCTTGATCGGTAACGCCTTCACCATTCGCGCCGTGACAGCTCCCACACTCTAGCGCTTCATAGCGTCCACGCCCGCGTTCGACCTTTTCCGGATCGAGCGCGTTGGCTTCGGCGGTCGACTCACTGGCTGAGGCGCGCGTTGCGGCGGCCGTGGCGACGGCGGGCGGGGCAGTCGGCTGCGTGAAGCTGAAGGTCGGCACATTGACCACGGAGGTCACCGTGGCGGCCGGGGCTGATATGTTTTCCGTTGTGTTCTGTTCACTTCCACCACCGCAAGCGGCGAGCAGCAGCGCCACACACACCAACATCCAGGTTAGCTTACGACCATGCATAATGCTCCGCTCCGTTTCTTTCATGACCGGGATTTTTGGTAATTATAACGATCTGGCACAAGAATGCTCAATGGAGTGGAAAACCAGCCGGAATCGGTGTGAACCAGCCAGCTCGGATCGTGTTAAAATAGATTTTATGTTCTATTTCCCGAAATGAGGAACCATTATGAGTACCGTGGTGGAACGCGCTGAAAGCTTTATCTGGCATAACGCCCGCCTGCTGGAACGACGGTTATTCGCCTATCACTTTGAACAGGGATCACGCGCAGCGGTGATCGACGTGCTGCGAGGGTATCAGAATGCCGATGGTGGTTTTGGCAACGCGCTGGAGCCGGACATTCGCTGTCCCGACAGTCAACCTGTGCCTGTCCAGCACGCGCTGGAGATCATGGACGCAGTGGGCGGATTAGACGCCGACCTGCTGCGCGGCATTCTCGACTTTCTGCCGACCATCACCACTGAGGAAGGCGGTGTTCCCTTCATTTTGCCGACCGTCATGCCGTATCCGCATGCGCCGTGGTGGAGTACGGGTGACAATCCGCCCGCGTCACTAAACCCGACAGCGGGGATTGTCAGCGTGCTGCACAAACACGGCGTGCAGCACCCGTGGCTGGAACGGGCGACCGAGTTCTGCTGGCGTAAACTCGACGGTTATGGGCCGGAACAGCATGATGAAATGCGCTGTGTGCTTGAATTTGTGCACCATGTCCCGGATCGCGCCCGCGCGGCGGGTGAGGTCAAGCGCCTGAACGACCACCTGCTGAACTCCGGCCTAGTCGGAGATGTCCACGATACCGGCTATGTGCGCAAACCACTCGATTGGGCGCCGCGCCCCGATCATCCGTGCCGCTCACTGTTCAACCCGCAGGTGATTGAGGCGAATCTCGACGCCCTGATCGCCGCTCAGCAGGCGGATGGCGGTTGGACAATTTCGTGGCCGCCGGTCAGCCCGGCGTGTGAACTGGAGTGGCGCGGCTGGCTGACGCTCAGCGCATTGCTGGTACTCAAGGCGAATGGGAGGTAGAGGTAATCAGCCCTTATGGGGTCGCGGTGCGTGTGAGCCGGATCGCGCAAAACCCGCCTATAATGAGTTACTGCATTAGTGGGGGGCGAGAATGGATAAGCGCGTTCAATTCGACTTTGCACTCACCTTTAGCAATGGCGGAGGTCTGCAAGGACAGGATTTTCGACTCGATCTGGTGGGCGACGACATCTCGGATGCGGCGCTGGCCGACTACATCGTCGCGGATTTGCGCCTGCTCATGGTGGATCAGGTGCACATCCTCAACAAGCGCGTGATCGAGGAGGCGCATAAGCGCACAAGCAGCCCACTGGCGCGGCTGTACGTGGACTTGAGTCACACGATCCACGATGGGTTGGTGACGTATAAGGGACTGCCCGCGCCGATCATCTGCGATTACCTGTCGCGCGAGGAGTCGCGTTCACGGTATGCGCCCGGAACCGAATTTCAGATCGGCAAAATCGAAATGGTGTCGAATACCGGGACGTATGTCGATGTGCCGTTCCATCGTTATGCACATGGGCACGATCTCGCACAGGTGGAGTTAGCGCGGTTTGTGGATTTGCCCGCCATCGTCATCCGCGCGCCGTACCAGAACGGGCTGGCCGTCGATGTGGACGCCTTTGCGGGTCAGACGCTGGCGGGTAAAGCTGTGCTCGTGCATACCGGCTGGGCAGCGCACTGGAACACGCCCGCTTACTACGAGAATCACCCCTATGTGACCGCGGCAGCGGCAGATTATCTGGTGGCGCACGGTGTGACGCTCGTCGGCATCGATTCGCACAATATCGACGATACGCGTACCAACACGCGCCCCGTCCACACGACGCTGCTCGCCCACGAAATTCTGATCTGCGAGCATATGGGTCAGCTCGACCGCTTGCCGGACATGGGCTTCACTTTCAGCGCCGTGCCACCGAAAATGTCCGGTATGGGGACATTTCCGGTGCGCGCCTTCGCGCGCTTGCAGGGGTAGTTCGCTGAACAGCACGATACGGGATGGGGCGAGGAGCTCTCATACCATCCCGTCCAGTGATTGAGATTCGGCCTGACCCTGAGCCGAATAGTCACAGCGACCAACTTCTCTTTCTCCAACAAAAGCCTGATGACACTTAAAGCAGACATCCCTATGATGGAACAGGATTTTTACTGCTTGCTACACTGCCGCCACTTCATCTGACAACTTCATTCTTGTACGACCTGTACGCTCTAACCGCGCCGATTTTAGGCTGTGCGGCGTGCGGCAAGCTGATTTGCGGCCAGCTTTATACCGCTTGTCCCTTGGGCAAGTGGTGACCGACTTAAGGGGGAGTTATGCATCGAGTGGGAGCGTCAAAAAGCAGGTTATCCTTCATCCGCAGGGGATTAGTTTTGATTAGCTTGTTGGCCTTGAACTCCGTTTATGGGCAGTCCGGGCTGACAGTGGAGTTGTTCGCCAATGCCATCGACCAGCAGGCCAGCGTCAGCGGCTTTCCGAACGGCGATCAGTCGATTCAGCCGGTTGAACAATCATTGGCTGTGGCGCTGTACGATGAAGTCTCGAATTATAGTCAATCGATGAGTCAGGTGGCGGAAACGAGTCCGGCGACGGCCACATGGCTCGATCAGTTTGATCAGCAGGTCGGGGAGTTCAATCAGCAGCTGGAGCAGGCGGGGGCGGAGGCACCGTTTGATGTCCGCGCCCAGATTATCTCGGATGCGGTGGCTCAGTACGGCGTCGACCTCCAAGAAGTTCGCTCAGCAGGGCCGCTCGATCCGCGCGCGCAGGCGATCTCGGATGCGGTGGATCAGTACAGTCGGTATGTTGATGCGCTGCAAGCCGAAGCGCCGCTCGATCCGCGCGCTGAAGCGATCTCCCGCGCGGTCGACGAATATTCCCGCTACGTTGATGCATTGAACGCCCAACCCGTTCTAGATCCGCGGGCGGAGGCGGTCTCTCATGCGGTTGCGCAGTATGTGGCGTCCATGGGGGATGAAGACCCGGTGACAGTGCGCCGTTCGGTGCGCAATGCGGCGCGACAGGCGATCAATGAGAGCGGCGTGCGTCACCCGAACCTGCTTCAGCAGCATATCGACAACCTGATCATCTGGGAAGTGCCGTCAACGCTGCTGCCCACGAATGGATATT
>CALKIA010000681.1 GCA_937988705.1 uncultured Chloroflexota bacterium
TGCTCGGGCAGGTGGGGATTAGCCTGCTGCTTCAGTATGGGGCGTGGACGCCCGAAAGCACGGCGGCGACCGCGTGGGCGCTCAGTTTCTTTGCGCTCGGCATTGCGGGGCACAGCCTGCTGGAAGTCCTGTCGCGGGCATTTTACGCGCTGGCCGATACCCGCACGCCCGTGCTTGTCGGCATCGCGTCGATGGCGGCCAATATCGCGTTGAGCCTCGTACTCGTGCATGTCGTGGGCGATGCCAACACCTTGAGCCGTGGCTCGTTCGCCGGGTTGGCACTGGCGAATTCGTTGGCGACCCTGCTGGAAGGCGCGGCACTGTGGTGGCTCTTGCGGCGGCGCATCGGCAGTCTGAAGGATGGCTATGTGCTCAATGGGGCGGCGCGCGCGCTCGCGGCGGCGCTCGGCATGGGCGCGGTGGTGTGGCTGCTCGTCAATGCGCTGACCGAAACGGGCGGCCTGCTCACAGCGTTGATCGGTGCGGGGGTGGGGGGCGGCGTGTTCTTCGTGCTGGCGTTCGTCTTCGGCGTCGAAGAAGCGCGCACCATGCCGAAATTAGTGTTTGGTCGTTTCCGCCGTTAACCGGTAACTCAGTCGAACAGAGTGAAGTCTATTTTGGAGCGGCGGATGCCATGAATGGCGTCCCCAGACAAGAACAATTTTCTAGTAGGGACGCGATTCATCGCGTCCGCGAAAACCAGAAACTGAGCTTCAAAACCTGCTTCACGCCATTCTATGCACGTACCCATTAACTTCGCTCCGACGTGTCAGAGCGCGGTGTTAACGCCGCGCCGCTGGCACATTCCCCATTCGATCCCCCCATCTTTACGAAATTTATGATTTAATCTAAATATGCTGATTCTGAAAAGGGGAAGTGATGCGACTCTTTCGTAACGCTTGGTTTGCCCGTTTGATCCTCATGGCGGTCGCCGCCGCCAGTGTTGGCACTGTTTCAGCAGCTGCCAGTCGCGTTCAAACGAACATCACCCCGATCCACACGATCCAGGCCGGTGATTCCAGCAGCCCGCTCGTCAACCAGACCGTACTCGTGCAAGGGATCGTCACCGCCGACTATCAGAGTAACTTGCAGCGCGGCGGCTTTTACGTGCAGGAAGAGGCCGCCGATGTTGACGCCGATGACCAGACCTCAGAAGGCATTTTCGTCTACTGCGATCCGGACGGTCCGTACAGCTTCCAGAATAACGCGAATGACATTCGCAACCCGCGCGAATGCGCGGTCGATGTCGCGGTCGGCGATCTGGTCGACGTGAGCGGCACGGTGCAGGAGATTCGTGACGAGACGCGCATCAATGTCGTGCATGGCAGCGTCGTTGTGGTCAGCAGCGGCCATCCACTGCCCGCGCCCGTACCGCTCAACCTCGCGCTCGATCTCGTCACTCCGGGGCTGGCGCGCGCGGCGTTTTACGAACCGTATGAAGGCATGCTTGTCTCGATTGAAGATACCCTGACGGTTGCCGAATACTTCCAGCTAGCGCGCTTTGGCGAAGTCGTGCTGTATCAGGGTGGACGACCACACCAGTACACCCACGTCGACGACACGCCGACCAGTGCCGAATTTGCCATCTATACGGCGGATCTTGAGCGGCGGCGGTTAGTCATGGACGACGACAGCAGCGTGGAAAACGTGCCGCTCGTGCGCACTCCATCGGCTATTTTCTTACCGCAGCCCGCCGGGTTGGGCACGGGTACGCAGGGCGTGAACTATTTCCGCGGCGGTGATACCCTCACCGGGCTGACCGGCATTCTCAGTTTCGCCTTCAGCAATTGGCGCATCCTGCCCGTCGCCGATCCAGCGGCGGTGTTCACCGTCGCCAACCCGCGTCCAACGACCCCGCCGGAGGTGAGCGGTTCGCTGGTGATCTCAAGCTTCAATGTGCTGAACTATTTCACGACGCTCGGCTCACGCGGTGCGACCAGCAGCGCCGAACTCGACCGTCAGGCGGCGAAGATCGTGGCGGCTCTGACGGCGATAAATGCGGACATCTTCGGCTTGATGGAGATCGAGAACAGCGTTGCTGCGGTGGAAGATTTGGTTGATCGGCTCAATACGGCGCTCGGTGCGGAGGTGTACGCCTTTATCCCCACGGGCGTCATTGGTACCGACGAGATCGCGGTCGCCATCCTCTACAAACTGGCGACGGTGACCCCGATTGGCACGACGGCGGTGCTGGACGACCCGGCTTTCGTCAACCCGTTCAACGCGGATACTGATCGCAACCGTCCGGCCATCGCCCAGACCTTCCGCGAAAACGCGACGGACGCGGCGCTCACGGTGGTCGTCAACCACTTGAAATCGAAAGGTTCGACCTGTGGCGCGGGGGATGATGACCCGCTGCAAGGGAGCTGCAACGGCACCCGCACGGCGGCCGCGCAAGTGCTCGTAAACTGGCTCACGACTGACCCGACCGGGACGGGCGAGCAGGATATCCTGATCATCGGCGACCTGAATTCGTACGCGGGCGAAGATCCCATTGATGCGCTGCGGGCGGGCGCGGGGGCGCTGCAATTTGTCGATTTGCAGGGCGGGGTCGCGTCGGAGAACTACAGCTACGTCTTCGACGGGATGCTCGGCTACCTAGATCACGCGCTGGCGAGCACTACACTTGCGCCGCAGGTGGTCGCCGTGGCGGAATGGCATATCAACGCCGATGAAATCCCGGTGTTCGACTACAATGACGACGTGCGCGATCCCGGCGAGAACGAATACGAGGAAGAACCCGACGCGACCAACCTCTACGAAGTCGCGCCGTTCCGCGCCTCCGATCACGATCCGGTGATCATCGGTTTGGCGCTGCACGGCTTGGAAATGACCCCTGAGCCGGAGATCACTCCTTCCCCTGAGCCGGAAGTCACCGCGACGCCTGAACCCCAGATCACGCCAACGCCCACCAACAGCATCGACGTGGATGTAACGGGCACGGACGGCGACATCACGGTGAGCATCTGCGTGGCTGACGAAGCGGTCTCGCCCGTGACCATTCGCGTGCAGACGGACAGCGGGTTGATCACCTTGGTTTACGGCGCGGATCAGTGCGAGTAGCTGGATGGACTGCCCGACCTGTATCAGGTCGGGCAGCACTCTCTGTGTTCTCTATGGCTAGGGACTTTACTTCTTGTCTTCTACCTGCACAATCGGCAGGCGGATTTGGAAACGCGTGTCGCCCGGTTTGGACACCAGACGAATCTCCCCGCGATGATGATCCGCGATGATGCGGTGCGCGATATCTAACCCCAAACCCGTCCCTTTGCCGACGTCTTTCGTCGTGAAGAACGGCTCGAAGATGCGCGACTGAATGTCTTCCGGAATGCCGGGGCCGCTGTCGCCCAGCTCAATCCAGATGTCCTTGCCATCTTCCCATGTGCGGATCGTGATCGTGCCGTTTTCGCCCATCGCGTCGATCGCATTGTCGATGATGTTCGTCCACACCTGATTCAGTTCGCTGCCATGCGCGAGTATGTGCGGAATGCTCCGGTCATAGTCGCGCTTGACGGTGATTTTGTTGTGGCGCAGCTTGTGCGCGAGGATCATCAGCGTATCTTCGAGGCCAGCATGCACGTCGATATCCTGCTGCGGCGCTTGATCCATGTACGAATACGACTTGACCGCCTTGACGAGATCCGAGATGCGTGCTGCGCTGCGTTCGACTTCGTTCAGCAGTGTCCCCGCCGTCAGCGATGCACCGAGCCAGCGCACGCCGTCGGGGAACACGTCGTCGCCAATCAGATCGTAGAGCTGTTCGAGCGTGTCCGCTGTGACGCCCGCCGACACGAACAGCGGCGCGATCTCGTAGGCATTGTCCACGCCGTGACTGTCCAGCCAGTCGCCGAGTTCTTCCTCGCGGTCGCTCTGCGTAAGCGCGTCGAGCGGTTCCGGGTCGCGCAGTTTCTCGCCGATGGCAGCTTGCAGCGTCAGCAGTTCGTCCAGATGATCCTCATCGAGCGCGCGGCTGATTTTAACCAGCAGCGGCTGGACCTGCCCGAATGACTCGCGTAATTGGTCGGTGGCGCGGCGGGCGGCGGCGGCGGGGTTGTTCAGCTCGTGTGCCAGCCCGGCGGAGAGCACGCCGAGCGCGGACATCTTCTCCCGCTGGCGGGCGAGACTTTCCGTCTTCTGGATGCGCCATTGCAGCGCCTGAAACAGCTTGCTCACGACCAGGGGGCAAATCGCGAACATCTCGCGGAACGCCTGATTGTTGAAGCGCAGCACTTTGCTGTCGGTGACCGCGCGCGCGCTGGCGACATACGGCATTCCGCTCAACATCGGGACTTCGCCGCTGAAGCCGCCCGAATGATGCGTGTTGAGGATGATTTCGCCTTCGCCCGCCTGCTTGGTAATTTGGATTTCACCGTCGATGACTACGTAGAAGTAATCCGATTCGTTGCCCTCGTGGAACAGGTACTCACCCGCGCGCGCGAAGTGGTCTTCCCCATGTTCGACCAGCCATTTCAACTGATCGGTGCGTAAGTGCTCGAATAACGGGACTTGTGCGAGTTCGTCGACGGTCGCCATCCTAGAGACTCCCCAGATATTGATGGATGAACTGGACGGCGATTGAACCTTCACCCACGGCCGAGGCGACGCGCTTCACCGAACGATGCCGCACATCTCCGGCCACGAAAATTCCCGGCACGCTCGACTCCAGCAGGAAGGGTAGGCGATCCAGCGCCCAGCCTTTGGGTGACTTGCCTTCGCGGATCAGATCCGAACCGGTAAGAATGAAACCATGCTGGTCGCGTTCGATATCTGGCGGCAGCCAGTCGGTGTGCGGCAGCGCGCCGATGAAGATGAACAGCCCGGCAGCGTCCTGATCTTCCTGCGTGCTGCGCACGTTGTCGACGACTGTCACGCCTTCCAGATGCTCCCGGCCCTTGACGGCGGTGATCTCGCTGTTGCATTTCACGACGATGTTTTCGGTCGCCTCGATCTGCTCGATCAGGTAGGAAGACATGCTCTTGCTGAGTGAATCGCTGCGCACGATCATGTAGACCGTTTTAGCGTAGCGGTGGAAGTACATCGCCGCCTGTCCCGCCGAATTGCCCGCGCCGACGATGAAGACATTTTGTCCGGCAACGTTCGGCGCTTCAGTCATGGCTGCGCCGTAGTACACGCCCGCACCCGTCAGCAGATCGCAGCCCATCACGTCGAGGCGGCGGTAGGAAACACCCGTCGCGATCATCAGTGCGTGGCAGCTCACCTCGCTGCCATCCGACAGGGTGAGGATCTTATAGTGTTCTTCCAGTCGCACGCTGATGACTTCCGCCGGGGTGAGGATTTCCACACCGAAGCGCGTCGCCTGTGCGACCGCGCGCCGCGCCAGATCCATGCCGCTCAAGCCGACCGGGAAGCCGAGATAGTTCTCGATGCGCGAGCTCATCCCCGCTTGCCCGCCGGGAGCTTCGCGTTCGATCAGCAGGGTGCGCAAGCCTTCCGACGCGCCGTAGACGGCCGCCGCCAACCCCGCCGGGCCGCCGCCGACGATCACCAGATCGTAGAAGGGCTGTTCTGCCTGCGTTTTCAAGCCGACCTTCTGCGCGATCTCCACATTCGACGGCTGCATGAGCGTCGAACCATCCGAGAAGACCAGGACCGGCATCCGCGGGTCCTGCATGTAGCTCAGAAGCTGCTTGGCTTCGGGATCAGTTTCGAGATCCATCCAGCGATAGGGCACACGGTTGCGCGCCAGAAAGTCCTTGACGCCGTGCGCCTTGGGCGACCACTGGTGACCGATCACGCGCACGCCGTCAAAAGCGGGGCGATAGACCGATTTCCACTGTTCGAGCAGGTCTTGCACGATGGGAAACAGGTTTTCTTCCGGCGGATCCCACGGCTTCATCAGGTAGTGATCCAGCCCGATCACGTTGATCGCCTGAATGGCGGCGCTCGTGTCGGCGTAGGCGGTGAGCAGCACCTTCTTGGCATCGGGGAAAATCTTGAGGGCTTCGCCTAAGAATTCCACGCCGGTCATTTCGGGCATGCGCTGGTCGACGATGAACAACGCGACCACATCATTGCGCAGCCGCAGCTGCCGCAGCGCGTCGAGAGCTTCCGCCCCCGAATTCGCCCGCATCACGCGGTATTCTTTGCCGAACTGGCGGCGAATATCGCGTTCGATGGCGCGCAAAACCTCTTGGTCGTCGTCGAGTGTAAAGATGATTGGTTTAGTTGCCATGATTCCTCGTTTATCCCAAATCCCCTTATATCCCAACATATCCCAAGAATTTGGGATATGTGGGTTATGTGCGATTCCTAACCTTGTGTAACGATCAACGCCGCAATGATCACAGCATTGGGATATCCTAACTTAGGACTCCGCACCGATTTGCGTAATACGCAGTTCGGCTTGATCGAGTAGGCGCTGGCAGTACTCAGACAGGCGCTTGCCCCGTTCAAACAGCGTAACCGAATCCTCAAGCGGCAGATCGCCCGCATCTAAGCGTGTGACGATGCTTTCCAGTTCCGCATACGCGGCTTCGAAGGACAATGATTCTAACTCTGACATTTACTCTACCTTTGCGCGGCGCGTGCCGTCTTTCATCTCGATTGTGATATCCGTCTTCGCTGGCAGTTCGCTCGTTGAGGTGACCCGCTGGCCGTTCACGCTGATCATGGCGTAGCCGCGTTCGAGAATCGCCTGCGGGCTGGCCGCCAGCAGCGCGATCCCGATCCCGTTCAGTCGTTCGCGCGCTAAAGCGATGCGGCCACGTTCGCGGCTCAACATGCTGCGATCCAGCGTGACCAGTGCCTGCCGGATGGTGCGAATGCGTACGGCGGGTGACACCTGCTTAAGCGCCCACGCTTTATCCGCCAGCCCGCGCCGCCGTGAGTCGAACGTGAAACGCAGCGCGTCGTCGAGGTGATATGTCAGCCGATCCAGCGTCTGGCGCAGTTCAGCCATATCCGGCGTGAGTAGTTCTGCCGCCGCCGAGGGCGTCGGAGCGCGCAAATCGGCCACGAAATCGGCAATCGTAAAATCAGTTTCATGCCCCACACCGCTGATTACTGGGATGCGGCTGGCAGCAATCGCCCGGGCGACGCCTTCATCGTTGAACGCCCACAAATCTTCGATGCTGCCCCCGCCGCGACACACCAGTACCACGTCGATGTCCGGCCGCGCATTCAGCCGACCGAGCGCGCGTATGATCTGCGCGGGG
>CALKIA010000682.1 GCA_937988705.1 uncultured Chloroflexota bacterium
TCGGCAGGGTCGCGCCGGGGAGACTCCCACCGCCGACCATCGACTCGCCCGTGATGACCTCACCGCCGACCGTTTCCGCCCACTGCGCCGCCGTCGCCCGCAGTTCAGCCAGCGGCGTGGCGATCATGCGCCAGACGGGGATGTGTGTCAGAGCTTCACCCTTGCGGTAGTGATCGAGCGTGGCGACGAGCGCGCCAATCGTCAGCTTGTCGGCTCGGACGGCGCGCGCCAGCGGATGCCGCTTGAGCGTCTCGATCAGCGCGGCCTTGCCGACGATGATGCCCGCCTGCGGCCCGCCGAGCAGCTTATCGCCGCTGAAGGCGATCAAATCTGCGCCCGCCGCCACGCTTTCGCCGACCGTCGGCTCGTGCTCCAACCCGTACGCCGCCGTATCCAGCAGCGCGCCGCTGCCGAGATCGTCCATGAGCAGCACGCCGCGTCGCTGGCCCAGCGACGCCAGTTCTTCGAGCGGCGTGACTTCGACGAAGCCAATCTGCTTGAAGTTGGAGGCGTGCGCGTGCAGAATCGCCGCCGTCGCGGGCGTGAGCGCACGTTCGTAGTCGCTGAGGCGCGTTTTGTTGGTTGCACCGACTTCGACCAGCCGCGCTCCGCTCTGCGCCAGTACGTCAGGGATGCGAAATCCGCCGCCAATTTCGATCAACTGCCCGCGTGAGATGAGCACGTCGCGATCTTTGGCCAGCGCAGAGAGCATGAGGAGCACCGCTGCCGCGTTGTTGTTGACCACCAGCGCCGCTTCTGCCCCGGTCAGCGCTGTGAGCGCGCTTTCCGGATGCGTCAGGCGGCTGCCACGCTGACCGGCTGCGAGGTCATATTCGAGCGTGCTGTAACCCGCCGCCACGCCGATCAGGGCAGCTTGCGCGGCGTCAGACAGGGGGGCGCGGCCTAAATTCGTGTGGATGATGATGCCTGTCGCGTTGATTACCGGGCGCAGCGAGGGGGCGAACTGCCGATACAGCGCCACTGCCGCGCGGTCGAGCAGGGAATCGGCGGCGGTGGCCGGCGACGCGCCCGAGCGCAGCGCCGCCCGCGCTTGATCGAGCACAGTCCGCAGCGCCTCGACGGTCACCGTACGGCCATAACGTGCACTCAGCGCCGCCCCGGTCGGAGCGGTGAGCAGCGTATCAACGGCAGGCAGCGCGCGAAATGGGTTGTCGGTCATGGTTAATTACCTCTTGGCCTCGCCTTACCCATCCCGGCGTCCGCGCATGCGGGAAGAGGAGTGGCTCGGCTGCTGCTGTTTGCTCCCCGCCTTGAATTCGGGGCGGGTCGGGGGTAGCTTGTATCTTACCGCTGATTGACAGCCGCTGCATTCGGTGCTATTCTATTGAAAATGAACATGTTCACTATGGAAAAATGACCGATCTCACACCGAAAGCCCAGCACACCCGCGCGTTGATCCTCAAGACCGCGCTCGATTTGTTCGCCCAGAAGGGGTATCAAGCCGCCACCTTGCGCGACATCGCGCAGGCAGCAGGTGTCTCCCTCGGCCTCACCTATCGCTACTTCGAGAGCAAAGAGGCGCTGCTGCTGGTGCTCTACGAGCAAATGTCCGAGGAAACCGCCGCTGCCATTGCGGCGCTGCCACCCGCCCCCATCGCGGATCGCTGGCTGGCGCTGATGACCGCCCGCTTGGAGCAAGCGCTGCCCTACCGCGATCTGTTCGGGGTGCTGTTCGGCGCGATCATGACGCCGGGGACAAACGCGGCGCTGCTCGGTACAGGTGCGGCGGGGATGCGCGCGAAATCCGAGGCTGCCTTCATCGAACTGGTCAACGGCGCGACCGACAAACCGAAACCGGCGGTCGGGGCTGACCTCGGCAAGCTGCTCAATGTGGTGCATTTCGCCGTCATCCTGTTCTGGGTGCATGATAGAACCGAGGGGCAGGCATCGACGCAGGCGCTGCTCAGGTTCATTCACGGCTTTGCGCCGATGCTGCGCGTCAGCTTGAATCTGCCGCCGATGGCGGCTCAGTTGGGGCGCTTCGTGCGCATCATCGACGGGGTCTTTGGGTGACCCCTCTTTTTTTTGCAGATAAAAATGAACATGTTCACTACAAGGGAGACGATCATGAAACACGCAGTCACTGGCGCTTTTGGCTATACCGGCAGCTATATCGCCCGACAGCTGATCGAGGCGGGCGAGGAGGTGATCACGCTGACGAATTCGCCGCGCCAACCCGACTCACCCGCTATCCCCGCCTATCCGCTGCGCTTTGGCGACTCGCTCGTGGATGCACTCGAAGGCGTGGATGTGCTGTACAACACCTACTGGGTGCGCTTCAATCACCAGACATTCACGCATCAAACGGCGGTCGAGAATACGCTCCAGCTGTTTGACGCGGCGCGCAAGGCGCAGGTCCGCCGTGTCGTGCATGTGAGTATCACCAACCCCGACGAACACTCGCCGTTCGAGTATTTTCGCGGCAAGGCGTGTCTGGAACGCGCGCTGATCGCCAGCGGACTCTCGTATGCAATTCTGCGACCGGCGGTACTGTTCGGCGGCGACGATATCCTGATCAACAATATCGCGTGGCTGCTGCGCCATTTGCCCGTCTTTGGCGTATTCGGGGATGGTGGTTATCGTTTGCAACCGATCTATGTGGATGATCTGGCGCGGCTGGCGGTCGAACAGGGGCGCTCCGACGAGAACCTGACGATCAACGCCATCGGGCCGGAGACGTTCACCTACCGCGAACTGGTTCAAAC
>CALKIA010000683.1 GCA_937988705.1 uncultured Chloroflexota bacterium
CGACGCTCATTTTCGATGTGAGTGCTGCTGAGACAAACCGTTGCGAATTTGCGCTTGACCCATCAAAGTGTTTTCGTAGGATGCGGACCCTGAATCTTAGCATTTCATGTCTTGTGTGCCTGTGCTTGAGGGTTCCCTACCCCTCAACTTCATCATGATCAGCGCCTCAAACGCCCGGCAAAGTCCCATTTCACTTTCACGCACACGCGCATGCTCTGGGGCAAACGTCACCAGCTCTTTATTCGTTCACGCGCGGATGGACTCCGTCCGCTCATCCAACAGGCGTTCGCCGAGCGCGTCAACCTCACTTTTCATCAATCCGTTGCTGTCCTCTCGCGGCGCACATGGGCATACGTGGGTCGCGATAATGCCTTTTTTCACCCCATTGACCGCGTTTTGAGATAATGAATGCCCTTTTCAACCGCGACTGGAGCGTGAAAGCACGGCTTGAATTGTCAACTGTTCCCGTTTGCTGCGCGTCAAACGACCGTTTAGCTATGTACGCAGCCGCTCAGCCTCAACTTTCATGGTTCTTGAGTAAGGGGGCCTGGCTGCGCGTCACGCGTTGGTCCCTGGACAATGGGTCGGTTGTCGTCCCAAATGAGGCGATCCATCCAGACTTGGCGAGTAGTCGTTAGTGCGCCACCGTTGGTCACTTGCCAGACATGATAGACCAGCCATGTTTCTCCTGCATCATCCAGCACAATAGTTTGATGTCCCGGACCAACCACAAGGGGCCGACTTTCCATGCTGCTGGAAAGGATGGGATTCTCTTCAGCATCTGCACAGGGACCAAGCGGGGTTTCACAGACCGCGTAACCGACAGCATAGGCTTCGCCAGCGTAGAGATTACCGGAGTAGAACAGATAGTATTGATCGTTATGCAGCCATAGAGTCGGGGCTTCGACTATTGCACCTTCCCACGGTTCATCGTTGCGAGCTAGCTGCACCGGTTCGCCAACCAGGGCTGTGCCGTCAGGGGAGAGCTGTTGCCCGTAAAGATAGGTTGCCGTCATACAACAGTTGCCATCATTCTTCCAGAGCAGATAAAGTGTTCCATCGTCATCCCGGAAAGGGCTTGCATCAATAGATCCACCTTGGTTGGTTTGACAGATGAACGGAGCCTCACTGCGATCCCGAAACGGGCCCTGAGGGGCTTCACTCGTAGCCAGCCCAATGCACTGTCGGTTAGAGGCTCTGTCACGAGCAGTGTAGAACAAGAGAAATTGATCGCCGACTTCGATTACTTCAGGCGCCCAGACATTCGGACTATTTAAGGCAACCCAACGGGGTAGTGCTGGCAGCGCATCCCGCCGAATTTCCCAGTTTACGAGATCATTCGATGTGGCATAGGGAACATTACGGCTGTTTGAATTGGTGGAATAAGCATAGTAAGTGTCGTCAACTTCGAGAATAAACGGGTCTGGAAAGTTGGCAGAAATGATCGGATTTTGCAGCTCTCCCTCGCCGCCGTCACCCTCCTGCGCCGCGAGAGTCGTGTTTGACAATGCAAACGTGATGAGAATTACGACCGCTGCACCCCCTAGAGTCAAGCGTCGTAGTAGTGGCATAAGCTTAGCCTTTCAGTCCTGTGGTTTGAACGCTTTCCACAATATATCGTTGCAGCAGGATATACAGAATGAGTACCGGGATTGACGTGATGACAGCTCCAGCCATCATCTGTCCGTACTCGGAAGTGAATGCACCTTGTAGTGTACGTAAACCGGGAGGGAGCGTAAGGAGGGTTCGATCTTTAAGTACCAATAGCGGCCAGAGGAAATCATTCCACGAGGCCAGGAAGGTAATGATCCCCAGTGTTGCCAGCGCCGGCTTTGCCAATGGGAGAGCAATGAGTAGAAATGTTTGGACGCGAGTCGCGCCGTCGATATAGGCCGCTTCTTCCAACTCCTTGGGGAGTGACTCAAAGAACTGACGCAAAAAAAACACGCCGAACACGCCTGCTAATCCCGGAACAATCACCCCTGCGAAATTATTGAGAAGTCCCAACGATGAGACGGTGAGAAAGTTTGGAACAAGAAACATGATGCCGGGTAAAAACAGAGTAGCCAGTAACAGTCCAAAGATGACCCGTTTTCCAGGGAACTCCATCCGCGCGTAGGCGTATGCAGCAATTGAGTCAATCGCCAGAATCGCAACGGTAGAAATGGATGATATAAGGATGCTGTTTAGAAACCAGCGTGCAATCGGCAAGCTAGAGTTATTGAGAATACCTTCATAGTTCGCCCACGTAAATGTTCGGGGAATCCAGAAAATTTCCGGGAGAAACCATTCTGACTTAGGTTTGAAAGACGTGGAGAGCATCCAGAGCAGCGGAATAATAATGAGCAGGGCGACTATAACCAACAGCGTATACAACAGCGCTTTTTGGACAAAGTCCGCCCAATTTGGATTGTGGCCAATGGTCTGCGAATGCGTTTCAACATCGACACGAGCCATGCTTTACCTCGTTTTTATTCTCTCGTTTTAAACAGTCTGAAATTGAAGAAAGAAACGACCATCATGATGGTTGCCACGACAAATGACATCGCTGCCCCACTGCCCATACGATTGCGTACAAAGCTTTCATTGTAGATACGAAGCATAATCGGTTCCGTCGATCCACCACCACCAGCTTGAGCTGGTGCGCCGTTGGTCATGAACAAGGGCTGCGCGAAAAGGTTAAACGACGCAATGATAGTGATGATAATTATGAATACGAGTACCGGGCGCAGCAGAGGGATGGTCACAAAGCGAAAGCGCTGCCACCAGGTTGCGCCATCAATTGAAGCCGCTTCATACAGGGAGACAGGGATGTTCTGCAGAGCAGCAAGAATGATCACCATATTGAATCCGCTTGTCCACCAGACGGTCGTAATGAGTATGGAATACCATGCCCAAGGCATGGTTGAGAGCCAACGGGGCGTTTCAATGCCGAGGTCTTTGAGGTAGTAATTTAATAAACCACCCTGACTTTGAAAAATCCAAAAACCGAGCAGCCCAACCACTGCCGATGACAAGACCCATGGGGCAAAGTAAATTGCGCGAAAGAAATTTTTACCCTTCAGATTAGTATTTAATAGAAGCGCTAAAAACAGGGGGATGATGATGAGCAATGGCACGCTCATGAGAACAAATTCAACGGTATTAATCAACGCATTCCAAAAAACTGGATATTCCACAGTTCCGGGAGTAAATAGGCTGGCATAATTGCCTAACCCAATGAACCGAGTTGCTTCGGGGCGCAAGATATCATATTGAAAAAAACTAATAATCAAGCCTAAAACAAATGGAAACCCCGCGAAAATGATGAAGAAGATAAGATGGGGTAATATAAATAAATATGGCACCACATCGAAGCGCCTTCGGGGTTTGCTGGTGGATGCTAACGTCATTGGTTCGGTGGCCCTAACAACCATGGCGATACCTCTTTTACCTACATTCAGAAGTTACGAAACTGAGTTCCGATGTAACAACAGCGGTTGGGATATGACAATCCCAACCGCTGTTTGCTCGCTTCCGATTTATGAGGAAGCAGTTGGTGCTTCGCCGAACGTATCACGGTTTTGCTGAAGAATCTGATTTGCGCGTTCCACTGCCGTATCCAGTTCAGCCTGTACATCGGTAGCGTTACCGTTGAGCAGCGCAGCTACGGCTTCATCCAGCGGAACATAAGCATCCGTGATGCCAGGCACGGACGGTGGGAAGAACACGTAGTCCGCCGATCCTGCTGCAATATCAGCTTGGGGTTGGACTTCTGCGAATTCTGCGCTTTCACGAACCGCATTGTTGGCGGGCAGTTGACCGGCACTTGCCCAAGTGACTGAGTTATCGAGTAGATAGTTAATGAAGATCCCGACCGCAGCA
>CALKIA010000684.1 GCA_937988705.1 uncultured Chloroflexota bacterium
CGATTACTGGAAGGCGAGCCTCACCCCCTAGCCCCTCTCCGAGCGGAGAGGGGGGCTGCTCGTCACTGGTTGGCCGTGATGCGGTATCGTTTATACCCCGAACTATCTCAGCCGTTGGGATAACTTGTGCGCTACGGCTGTGTGCCGAGACCTCAGCAAGTGACAAAAATACTCGCTGCGACTGTGTACTTCGGCTTGGTGAACACCCCGATCAAGGTAGAATTTAGAGCGAAGGAATATGTTTAGTAATCATTGGAGCGTATTCTATGCGCTGTCCAAATCGCGCCACCCTGCTCGTCGTTGCTCTGCTGCTGGTTCTGCTCCCGCAGCAGTTAGCCTTCGCCCAAGAGGGAGTCGTCTACGGCGTTTTCTTTTACTCGCCTTCCTGTAGTCACTGTAGACAAGTCATCGACCATGATTGGCCCAGCATTCAGCAGGAATTTGGCGACCAGTTACGGGTTGTGTTTATCGATGCCTCTAACGCCCGTGGAAATTCGATTATGAATGAAACGCGGGCAGCTCTCCAGATTGAAGCCATCGGTGTGCCGATGCTGATCATTGGTGAGGATGCGCTGGTTGGTTCGCTCCACATTCCAGCGCGGGCACGCGATACCATCCGGGCGGGGATCGAGGCGGGCGGAATCGCCCTTCCGCCCGTGGCCAGCGTGCAGGAGCTGTATGCGGCCGCCGTCGCTGAGGCACAGCAAGCGGAAACTGACGCCGCTGCTCAAGGCGGGGCGAACGGCGAAATCAGGGTCGAAACCGTTCCCGAACTTTCGCTGTCCGAGCGTCTGGCCGCTGATCCGATTGCCAATGGTCTGGCCGTCATCATCCTGGTACTGCTCATCGGCAGCCTAGTCCTTGCGGTGGCGGGCCTGCGCCATGCGGCGACACCAACTCTCGCCCGTCAGACTCTGCATCAGGCTCTATTGATCGTCATTCCTATGCTTGGGCTGGGGATCGTCCTGTCGTTGTTGGCCGGGTCGGATAATCAGCCGCTGGTGATCGGCATCGCGGTGACTGAATTGACAATCTTCGGTGTGCTGCTGCTCACGGGCCGCCAATCTTCAACCGAACCACCGATACGGCACTGGCGCGTACCGCTCACGGCACTGGCCGGACTCGGCACTGCTGCTTATCTCGCTTCGATTGAGATCACGCAGACGGAAGCGGTATGCGGTCTGGTGGGCAACTGCAACCTTGTGCAGCAAAGTCCCTACGCCCAAATTGGCGGTATTCCGATCGGCGTGATCGGCATTTTTGGCTACCTCGTCATTCTGCTCCTGTGGACGATCAATCACTTGTCCGGGGGGAGTAAACCCATTGAATTGGCCCTCCAGTCAACTGCCCTCATCGGTGTGGTTTTCTCAACCTACCTGACGTTTCTCGAACCATTCGTCATCGGTGCAACCTGTCTCTGGTGCTTAACGTCCGCTGTGATCATGCTCCTGCTCTTCTGGTGGTCGAGCCCCAGTTTAGCGGCGGTAGGTGATGGGTTGACGTCAGGTATGGAGAAAACGGTCGGTTAAGATGGGTTGTGGTGAGGATGTTCAAGTTCGACCGTCCCGACCTCGCCCCCGGCGTGCGTGGATGAGGGGACACGACCCGTTCGATCTGCTTTTCTGCTTATCAACGCCTCGCCCCTGGAGCACAGTCGTTTGTGGGTTAGGTTCTGCTCGTCGCTGGTTCGCCTCGACAAGCGTAATTGGATTGGAAACCCGGGAAAACATGGGTATAACCATAAACACCTGAGAGACAATAGGGGTGATATGAAGGTTTATAGCGGAGTTCTTTTAAAGGAATCACTCAAAGAGCTGGATGTTCTGGCCGATATTCAAGTTGTGGAAATATCGACACAGGAAGAGACTAATCCAACTGCGGAACAAGCCAGAATTTGGACTTGGTATCGCATCCAAGTCGCGGAAGAAAAACTACAAAGCATCTCTGAACGTTTGTCTTCAGCCCTCAAGGAGCGTGCCTGGTATACGAATCTGTGGACAGAGGGCGACTACCTGTTGATCTTTCCCAATCGGATATTTAGAGGCAGCAGCGTGGATGATCCGGTGTGGTCAAAAGCCATTGAATACGGAACGAGTATCGGTGTTCCGCTCGCGCAGCTAACCCCTATCGAGCATGTGCTGCATACCAGGTGACTTGAACTACGGTCATCGAACCCAAGTGGAGGACAAGTAGAGCGCAGCACCGTTTACCCCAAGCACACACCCTGATTCAAGTACGAGGGGCACATGCGATCTCGTCATGACGGTCGTTTTCCTGTACCCTTAGCGCAGATTGGATCTCACAGATGAGAGTACAGGCGCATGAGTACGGTCTTAGGACTGTTGGGCGTATTGGCACTGGTGTTCATGAATGGCTTTTTCGTCGCGGCGGAATTCGCGTTCGTGGGGTCACGCAAAACGCGCATCGCGCAGATGGCACTCGAGGGCAAACCCGGGGCGATCAGCGCGCAGAAAGCCATTGAACACCTCGACAGCTACATCGCGGCGACGCAGCTCGGCATTACGCTGGCGAGCCTTGGCTTAGGGTGGATTGGCGAACCGGCCATCGGGCATTTGTTTGAGCCGATCTTCGATGCCCTGCTGCCCGAAGACATGGCGCTCACCATCGGGCGCACCATCAGCGTGGCGCTAAGCTTCGCCATCGTGACCACTCTGCACATTGTGCTCGGCGAACTCGCGCCCAAATCCATCGCGCTGAACCGTCCCGAAGACGTTTCGGTCGTTGTGGCGCGGGGTGCGACCCTGTTTCACAACGTGTTCCGACCGATCATCAGCGTGATGAACAGCGTGGGCAACGCTGTCGTGCGGCTGCTCGGCTTCCCGCCCGCGTCCGGGCATCAACAGGTGCATTCGGCGGAAGAACTGGAAATGCTCGTGCATTCCAGCCGCGAAGCCGGTTTGCTGCAAGAGAGCGAAGAAGTGCTGCTGCGGCGCGTGTTCGACTTTAGCGAGATTTCGGTCGAGCAGATCATGCAGCCGCGCGTGGAGATCGATGCGGTGGCCGCGTCCATGCCGCTGCCGGAACTGCTAGCGCTGATCGTCGAGCAGCATCACTCGCGCTACCCCGTCTACGACGACCATATCGACGACGTGATCGGCGTGCTGTACGTCAAAGATCTGTTCGATGCGCTGGTCAAGCAGCCCGGACTGATCAATGGCGAGGGGGGATCGTTCGACCTGCGTCCCCTGCTGCGCAAACCGCTGTATGTGCCCATGACGCTGGCGGTCGACAAACTGCTGGAGGATATGCGGCGCACCCAGACGCATCTCGCCATCGTGATCGATGAGTACGGCGGCGTGGCGGGCTTGGCGACGCTCGACGATATTCTGGCGGAGCTGATTGGCGAATTGAGCGACGAGTTCGACGAACCGGAATCGGCGCTGGTGGAAGAAGACCGGAACATCGTGGATGGGCTGGAGAGTATGACCGCCGTGATCGAGCGCTTCGGTGAACCGGGCGTCGAGGTTGAATCCACGACGGTCGGCGGGTATGTGGCGGAACGGCTCGAACGGATTCCGATTGTGGGCGATTCGGTCGAGTACGGCGGGGTCTACGATGTGGTGGTGCTGCAAATGGAAGGAATGCGGGTCGCCGAAGTCCGCTTTCTGTCCTCGACGCGCACTAAGCCGGACGGATCGACGCCGGTCAAAGATGTTTAGCAGAATTGACGCTCGTGCTGGTGGGCGGTAGTATCGTGACTTGAATCACTACTGCTCAAGGTTGACCATGATTTTGGCATTGAGAACTCCGGTTGTCGCGTGGCTGCTCCTGTGGTTACTAGCGGGGTGCGAAAGCTCCGCTTTTCAAACAAATACCGGCGCGGCGAGCGTCCAAACGACGCAGCTCATCACGCCGGTGCTGCTGCCCAGCCCGACGACTGAACCTGTACCAACGCCGCAGCTCACCCCGCAGCCCGTTATCTTATCCCTGTGGTTTCCCGAACCGCTGGCCCCCATTGATAATGTGGAAGCGGCTGAACTGCTGTCGGAGCAGATCAGTGCGTTTCAGTTCGCCAGCGCCGCCGATGCGGTGGCCGTCGACTTTCGGCTGAAAAGCGTCGATGACGTGGGCGGCATCATGCCGACGCTGCGGGCGGCCAGTGCCGTCGCGCCGGGCGTGATCCCCGATCTCACGCTGCTGCGGCGGTCGGATCTCGTGGCGGCGGCGGACGCGGGGTTGATCGCGCCACTTCGCGAGAGCGCGAATACGGCGATTTTGGGGAACTACGCGCCGATCGTCAACGCGTTGGGGCGGGTGGATGGGGTGCTGTATGGCTTGCCCTACAATGTCGATATCGAGCATCTGGTGGGCGTGCCGAGCGCGATTCAGTCCCAGATGGGCGATTTTGATACGTTTCTGGACGGCGATGTCTCGCTGCTGTTCGCAGCAGGCGCGACCAATACTCTGAGCAGCGTGCTGCTGGCCCAGTATCGCGAGGCGGCGGGTTTGCTCAATGATGGCAGTCTGCGCGTCGAACTCGATCCGCTGCGGCAGGTGTTCACCTACTACGAACGCGCCGTCGAAGAGGGGTTGGTCGATACCGAGGTGCTGGAATACACCCAAGCCGAGGAGTACGCAGATACGCTCACGTCGGGCAGTGTGGTTGGGGTGCTCACATCCGGGCAATTTCTGGATTTAGAACGGGTCGCAGGCTTGTCGGGGCAGAACCTCGCTTATGCGCCGTTCCCAACCGTGTCGGGCCGCGGGACGACAGTGGTCGATGGCTGGATGTGGGTGATCACTACGCGGGATGCACAGGAGCAGGAAGTCGCGCTGCAGTTCATCAACTGGATGATGGAGGCGGAACGGCAGACAGCCTATCAGCAATCGATCAACGTGATGCCGTCACAGGAAAGCGCTCTCGATCTGTGGGGAGATGTAGAGTACGCGGCGTTTGTCGATGCACTGCTGGCACAAGGGACGCTGCCGCTCGTCGGCGGGGACAGCGCCGTGCCCGCGCGTGTGATCAGCAGCGCGTTCGCATCGGTCATTGCCGGACGCTTCAGCGCGGCGGAGGCCATCGCCGATGTACAGCGTCAGCTTGGTGGCTGACGCTGCCGGATGCGGAATTTTGTTTAGAGGCCGACGGTTTCCAGAATGGACCGGAGGCGCTGCATGTTGATGGGTTTGACGAGGTAGCCGTTAGCGCCGGCGTCGGTCGCCTCTTGAATCATGGGCGGGGTTGTCGCCGAAATTACGATGATCGGGACGTTGGCCCACTCCGGTTTCTGGCGGAGCTGACGGGTCGTTTCGATGCCATTGGTATCC
>CALKIA010000685.1 GCA_937988705.1 uncultured Chloroflexota bacterium
TCAGGCTCTTCCCTCTGCTTCTCGGGCTGGTGCTGTTTGGCTTACTTCAGACCGGTCACGCACAGAGCGGCGGATCGCTCGGCTACGGTTCACGCGTCTATGGGATGATCACCAGCACAGCGCCGTTAGTGACCTACAGCATTTCCGGCGCATTGGGCGATTACGTCGTCATCGCCGCCGACTCATGGACCGGCACGCTCGACATTCAAATTGAGTTGGTCGCGCCCGACGGTCTGATACTGGCGCACAGTCAGCAGAACACGCCGACCGGTGCGGTATTCGGCGCGCAGGTCGCGGTCTTTCTGCCGCAGACCGGCGTCTATGTGCTCCGGCTCAGTGGCGCAAACGCCAGCAGCGGCGACTACTTGCTCAGAGTGCTGGGTCGCACCGCGACGACCGCTGAGACGCTCATTTATGGCCAAGCGATCGACGTTGAAATCTTCAGGGACGCTGATCGGCAGTTCTTCGCCTTCGAGACGGAAAACTGTCCGACCACGCTCATCGTCAGCCAGCCGAGCGCGAACCCGGTGACCGACTCGCCGTTCATCGTCAAAGTGCGCGACCAGCGCGGTCGGACAGTCGCCCTCCTGCGAAGCGATGAGCAGCGCGAAAATTGGGTGACCGTGGCCGCGAACAGCGGACGCTATGAAGTAGAAGTCTTCGCCGCTGCCCCGGCTGTCAGCGGATTCGTTCGGCTGTTGGTGACATGTGTCGGCGACAATCCCGGTTGTCCAACGGACGCGGCCGGTGCTGATGGCAGCACCTGTGCCCCATGTCCGCCGCTCGAACCGCTGATTCCCGGCGACACCTGCCCGGATCTGCATTTCACAGCCCAGCCGCATCCCGACACACTTAATTCGGTCACAGTCACATGGGATATGATGCCAGCGGCTGACGGTTATGCAGTCTATGTGACAGGTATCCCGGTGGAGGGCGGCGAAGTTTATTTGACGCACAGCACCTGGGTCGCAGGCGACCCCACGCGCTTCACATGGGTGCTGCCCGCCACAGGGTACACGAGTTTCAATTTCACACTCAGGGTGCTGGTCGCCGACGCCGTGCTCTGTACTCAGGAAGCCCACGTTGATATAAGCAGTGTGCCACCCGACTGTCCCGATCTGGAGCTCACGGCGGCACTGACTGATCCCGCTGTTCGGGCGCTTGGACTGGACTGGTCAGCGGGCTTGGCTGCGGACCAATTCGCGCTTGATCTCTATTCAATTCAGGCGGGCAGCGAGACATACAGCGGACGGATCCTCATTCCGGGAGGCAGCCCAGCGTATGCATTCGATCACCTCCCACTGACGCTGGATGCCATTCGCTTTGTGCTGTGGATGACGCGAGCGGGGCAGCTCTGTGCCGACGAACTCACCGTTACCTTCACACAACCACCCGATCAACAGTTTGTCGGCACGTGCGCGATCCGGGCCGACCGCGAAGGCGTGGCGGCGCGGGTTGGCCCCGGTCTCACACGCAGCATTTTCGCTTACCTCAATCCGGGTATTGAATACGCAGTGCTGGGGCAGGCGGTCGATGAAGACGGCATTCTTTGGTGGCTGGTCGATAAGACCCAGTTCACCGGTCATGAAGGAGTGATCAGCCTGTGGGTCGCACAGGCGGATGTCGTTCCCATCGGCGATTGCAGCCAAATTCCTCAAGGCGAAATCCCGGATGTGATCCCGGATCCGGGAGACGATGAACCGCCCGGCGGTTGGCAGCCCTGTGGTTCCTGTGATTCCTGCGGGCAACCCGCCAGTGAATGCGTCACGTCACCGGAAGGCGTGTGTTTGTGGGATCCTGCCACCTGTCAAAGCCTTGACCCGAATCCGCCGGATGACGGCGACGCCTGCTATACGGTCGCTGCAGCGATTGACATGGGGACGTGCTATGGCAGCGGTTCCGCCATGCTCGACACCGTGCCCAACTGTCAGGGCACGCAGTATCTACCGGGGACACCCCTTCAAGCGCACGCGGTCGCCGTGGATGCGAAGTGTGTCGTCCAATCATGGACGGGTTGCGGCGCCTCTGGTTCCGGCGCTAATGTCTCGTTTGTACCGTCAGGAAACTGCACGATCGTCGCCCACATGGGCTATTGAGGCTTTTTTTGAGCGAACGCTCCTCACGACTGAGGAGCGTTCGTCCTCCAGACCTCAACAGGCTTAACGTGGAGAAATGAATATTCAGCTTAAACTAGTTTTACGTCATACTTTTGGATCCCGCTGTAATCGCTATGCGCGCTGGTCAATTCATCACTCAGCTGAACATCTATCGCCCTGCCGCCATGCTGGCGGTTTTCACAGTCCTTGCGCTTGGGCTCACCTGCCCGCCGATTCTGCACCCAAGCCCTCCCCTCTTCAGCTCGAAGAGGCTCAATAGACCGAACCCTGGTGTTTATCCCGGTAAGCGCGCCGATAAGATCAGTCAGGTGCAGTTTGACACATGCATTCATGAGAATCAACGAAAGAAGAGTGTTAAACCTCCTACAATAATAGAAATCAGTGACAAGCTGATTGATGAGAAAAACTAATGAAGCCGTCCACTAACAACGCTCTGCGAACGCATTCTGTGCTCGTCATTGCCCCACCCCATGAACAGGCAGAGCTCCGCGACGTGCTTTCTGCAGCTCTGCCAGACGTCGAATTCGCATGTCACACTGAGCTTTCCGACACGGAGATGGCAGATGGGCTCCGCCGCCGCTGGGATGTGATCGTCAGTGCGTACTCCAATACAGGACATTCTATCGCCGACGGATTGCGCATCATTCGGGATCGACATCCGGAAACCGCGGTCATTGTCGCCGCCGAGACCGGCACAATTCAGGATGCCGTCGATGTGATGCGCTTAGGCGCCCGCGGTTTCGTAGAAAAATCAGATCCGCAGCGGCTAGTCAGCCTGATTCGCCTGGAGCTGGAGGCTAAACAAGCGCCCCGCCCAGCAGCTGAATTTGCGAATCTGCATGAATTGCTCGACACGATGCGCGATGCCGTATGCTCAATCGACCTACGGGAACGCCGACTGATCTACGAAAGTGCCGCGTTCGCTCAAGTCTTTGGTACTCCGCTGGCTAGTTTTCCCGACCATCCTAATTTTTTTAAGCATGTCGTACACCCAGAAGATCTTGTTTTGCTCGGGGACGCCATGCAGACATGCCTGCGCGAAGGTTTTGTCGAGCTCGATCACCGCTTGGTGTGGCCAGATGGTCAGGTACGCTGGATCAATCAGCGGGCGTGGATCAATTTCGATGCTGAAGGTCACCCGGCGCGCCTCAACATCACCGCTCAGGACATCACCGGGCGCAGACAGATCGAAAAGATGCTCGGAATCATCGAAAACAAAGAACGGGCGCTGCTGGCGGCGGTGCCGGACATGATCGTCCACTTCAACGCCGCTGGCACCATTATCGATTTTCGGGGCACAACCCCCGAACGCCGGATGCCAATTGACAGCATCCTCGGCAAAAACGCCCGCGATCTGCTCGGCTTACACCTGTTGCCAGCACCGATTATTGAACAAGTCAGCATCGCCATTGACAAAGTACGCACCGATCGTCAATTGGTGTCGGTCGAATTCACCACGCCTGGCCAACACCATTATGAAACCCGGTTTGTGCCACTCGGTCAGACTGATGAGGTGATCGCGCTGGTGCGCGACATCACCGAGCGCAAACAGGCAGAAACCGATCTTCGCACCAGCGAGGAGAAGTATCGTAGTCTGCTGGAAAGTTCAGATGCCGCAATTTCGATGATCGACCGTGACGGGCGCTACCTGTACCTGAATACCATCGCGGCACTCCCGTACGGAACGCCCGCTGAAGCCCTCATCGGTCAGACCGTATATGATCTGTTTTCACCTGATCAGGCCAATCAGATTCTTCAGGACGTACGGATCGTCATTGCGAGTAATACCGGCCTGACGCTGGAACCGGAAGTCACTATTGGCGGCAAATCGTGCTGGTTCAGCACCCGTATGCAGCCAATTCGGGATGCCACCGGTCAGCCCTACGCAGCGCTGATTCACGCCAGCGAGATAACCAAGCGCAAGCTGATGGAGTTCGCCTTACAGGCCAGCGAAACCCGCTATCGCAGCATCGTGGAAGACCAGACCGATCTCATCTGTCGCTACGATACGCAGATGCACGTCACCTTCGGGAATGCGGCCTACTGTAAGTCATTTGGCGTTGCACCAGAGGAGATTGTCGGCAAATCCTTCTTTGCCCGGATTCCGGCCGAGGAGCATGAACAAGCCCGGGAGTACATTCGTTCGCTAACCCACGCTCAGCCGTCGGCCGTCTCCGTCCATCACTCCATTCAGGCCGATGGAAGTATGTGCTGGGTAGAATGGAAAGACCGCGCCATTTTCGATGAACAGGGCGAGATCATCGAGTATCAGGGCGTTGGGCGCGATATCACCGAGCAGAAATTGACCCAGATGGCACTCGTTGCGAGTGAGCAAAAATTGCGTCAGAGCGAAGCGTATTTGCGCTCCCTCATCGATTCGCAGGCGGCATTCAACGTGCGCATTGACCTGATGGGTAGCATCACCTATTGTAACGATCGCTACACTCGCGAATTTGGTTGGGTGGCACCGTCGCTTGTGGGTCTGTCCCCACTGCTGATGGTCATACCGGATGATCACGAAAAAGTTCTCCAAGCCGCTCGTGAGTGTTTGGCTAACGTTGGCAAGCCCGTACAGGTTGAGATCCGCAAACCAACGCAGGACGGTGGCCATATCTGGACGCTCTGGGAATTCATCACCGTGCAGGATAGCAGCGGAGAAGTCACCGAGATTCACTGTGTCGGCTTTGACATCACCAAACAGAAGCAGGCTGAAGCCGCGCTGCAGGAATCTTATGAACTCCTTGAGCAGCGCGTCATTGAACGGACCGCCGAGCTCCAGAGGACGACCGACCGGTTAGGAGCGATCTTCGATCACAGCGCCGATGCCATTCTGCTCGTAGATATCGATCAGGGTATACAACAGGCGAATCACGCCTTTGGCAACCTGATCGGCTGGCAACCGGACGCGTATCTGGGACAACGTTTAGCCTCGTTTTTCCAGCCCGAGGACGTCGAGAGCATTGAACAAGTGATGCAGGCGACCGCTGGATCGAAGCAAACGCATCATATCGAGTTGCGTATTCTGCGTGTGGATAAAACCACCCGGGATGTCGAAATTAGCCTTGCCCCGGTTACCCCCTCGGCCCAAGCCGTAACCAACCTGGTGTGCATCATCCGCGATATGACCGCCCACAAGATGGCGGAGGCTGAAATGCTGGCACAGTCCCAGCGCCTGACGCTGGCCGCGGAAGCCGGTGGCATGGGCGTGTGGGAATGGGACATTCAGCATGACCAGCTGACATGGGATGAGCGCATGTATGCCCTGTATGGGATTGCGCCGCAAGACGCTCCGAAAATGCTCCATAGTCTATGGTTGTCCAGCTTCTTACATCCTGACGATATCGAACGGCTCCAGCGCGAAACCGAAATATATCTGAACAAGGGCTCTGTTTTCAACTCGCACTTCAAGATCTTCTTGCCCGATCGAACCGTCCGGCATATCCGCGTCAAGGCGGTGCTGCTCCGCGACAGTGATCAACGTCCAATCCGTTCCATCGGGATCAATTGGGATGTGACTGACGAGAAAGCCGCGGCAGAAGCGCTGGAGCGCGCTCTGCAGCAGGAGCAAGAACTAGGAGAGTTGAAATCGCGCTTTGTCTCGATGGCATCGCACGAGTTTCGCACCCCGCTCGCCTCAATCCTCGCGACAACCGATACACTTAGCCTTTACCGAGATAGGATGGACGAGCCCAAAATTGACGAACGCCTGAACCGGATTCGTCAACAGGTCATGCACATGACCGATATCATCGAGGACATGCTTCAGTTGGCGCGTATTCAGGCTGGACGCGTGCGGTTTGAGCCAGCGATCGGCAATGTCGGCGCGCTGTGCAGCGAAATTCTCGAAGAATTCGAAAGTCAGGCAGATTATCGTGGGCGCATTATCTACGAGGCCGATCCCCAACCTGTGATCGCCAACTTCGACAGCCGATTGCTGCGGCAAATCATCAGCAACCTCGTTCACAACGCGCTCAAGTACTCGGTGACTGGTCAGTCGATTCTGCTCACCTTGCAGCAGAGTGAGTGTCATTTCTGCTTCACCATCAAGGATGATGGGATCGGCGTTCCCCCAGAAGACCTGAAACGTCTGTTTGAGCCATTCCATCGCGCGAGCAACGTAGGCGCGATCTCTGGAACCGGCTTGGGGTTGAGCATTGCACACCAGGCAGTCGAGCTGCACGGTGGAACGATCACAGTAGAGAGTGTCGTCGGCACGGGCACAGTCTTCACCGTGGTGCTACCGAAGGCGCAGACGGACGCTCACCCTAACTGTGCGTCGGAAACCTAGGGCCACCGAGCACGATTCGCACAAAAATAACGCGAATCGTGCCCGGATGCCGTCAAGAGTTGGACTAAGCGGGCGCCGTAACCTCCGGCGTAACGAGCGGCGGGACGGTAGGCACTGGAACCGTCGGTACCACGGTTACCTCGGCCGTCACTTCGACGGTCGCCGTTGGCTCAACCGTGGCTGTGACCTCTGCGGTAGTCTCGGGTGTGACCGTCGCCGTCGGCACCGGCGTCATGACTGGCAGTTGTGCGCACGCCCCGGCCTGTGCCACTACCGAGGTCGAAACCCATCCGATGGTCGCCAGCGCCTGAACGGCATACCATTGAGCATCAGCCGACTGCCCCACCACCAGCAGCGGCTGCTGCGCCGGCCACACGACCAGTATTGAGTATTGCAGTCCCGGCCCCGTGCGCACGTTGAAGTTGCCGCCGCTGCCAATCGTGCACGCCCCGTTAATGGGCGTCACCTGATAGATGGGCACGTTGACGGGCGGCGGTGTCTGCGCGCCATATACACACGGTGCGCGACCCAAGGTGAGCGTCACGTTGCCGACGACTTCCGGTGCGGCGACAATATACACCTCGTTGAGTTGATCCCCCGGCCCAAAGCTCAGACAGGCATTGTCGAGATCGCCCCGGAGTAAGGCCACTAGCTGACCATTCGCATCGCGGACTTCGAGATAGGCGTCGATCGTGAGCGGGTTCGCGTCGATCATCAGCGTAGTCGCGTTCACCGGATTGGTGTTGAAAACGTAGACCGGCGCGCCAGCCGGTTGCGGAAGTGCAACTGAGATGGGACGATCAAATTCGAGCAGCGCTCGGTTCAAGGCCGCAGGTTCCACATCGAGTGCCAGGACAAAAGCGCCGGCCGTGCCATTCACAACGATAGTGTAGCTGCCACTGATCGGTAGTCGATATGTGATTGCCGCGCTACGCAGAAAGACCGAGAGCAAATCATCGTTGGTGGCGAGCGATTCACCAGCGGGGCTTAACAGCGTGAGATTGGGATCCATGCCCGTACTGGCACCAGTCACGCGGATGCTCACCACCTCGCCCGCTGTGCCGTTGAATGCATATTGCGTGGGCGTGTTGTCCACGCTGATAGTCTCCTGAATAATGGTTCCGTAGGTGAGAATGCCACCCTCCTGTGCGGAGGTGAGGCTTGCCACCACAATCAACAATATGAGAGTTACCAATACCAAGAATCGCTTCATTTCGAATCTCCTGTGTACAATCAGACTCAGCATTCAGGTTAATTATTCTGGAAATTTTTCTA
>CALKIA010000686.1 GCA_937988705.1 uncultured Chloroflexota bacterium
GAAGGGGTAAAGTCGACCCCACCCCCGACCCCTCCCCGATTTCAAGGAGGGGAGAAAACGGCGATTCTGCTTGCTCCCTCCCCTGAATTCGGGGAGGGTCAGATCAACTCCACGACCACGCCTTCGTTCGCGCGCAGTTGCAATTCTTCGACCACATCGCCGCGATCCATGTGCGTCGAGAGGATCACCTTGCCGCGCGCGGGCAGCGTCACCGTGCGCGTAAGCGGGTAGAAATTGAGTGCGATCAGGTACTGCTTGCCGTCCGCCTCACGTACATAAACGAACGTGCCTTCCGGCGACTCCACTGAGCGATAGGAACCGCTGTGCAGAGCGGGCGTATAACGACGCAGACCGAGCAGCGTGTGATAGAACATCAGCATCGACTGGGGATCGGCCTGTTCGCTGACCACGTTCAAGACCGGATAATCAGGCGAGAGCGGCAGCCACGGTTCGCCCGTCGTGAACCCGGCCTGCGGCGTGTTATCCCAGTGCATCGGCGTGCGTTCGGGGTCGCGGCTGAGGCCGATATTGATCCCTTGCGGGTCTTGATACAGGTGCGGCGGAATGTCCACGTCGCGCATGCCCAGTTCTTCACCGTAGTAGATGAAGGGTGTGCCGCGGGTGGTCAGGATGAGCATGGCGGCGACGCGCGCCTGCTCCAACCCGATGCGTGTGCCAATACGCGTTTGATCGTGGTTGCCGAGCACATAGTTCGCCCAGCCATCGGCGGGCAGGCTCGCCTCGTACAAGTCGACAAATGAGCGCACGGCTTCGGCTTGCCAAGGCAGCATCAACAGCGCAAAGTTGAACGGCAGGTGGATTTCCGGCGCGGTATCCGTGCCATAGAAGCCGGTAATCAGCGTGGGATCGGTCGAATAGGCGATCTCGCCGATCATCACGCGGTCTTTGAAGTCCTCGAAGACCGTGCGGAATTCCTGAATCAGCTTATGCACACCCGGTTGATTTTCGCTGTATACGCGCAGATATTTCCACGTCGGGTTATCGCGGCCTTCCACCCAATCCGGATTGGGCGGGTTATCACGGAGCTGCTCATCCTTGATCATGCGGTCGATCACGTCGACGCGGAAGCCATCGACGCCGCGCTTGAGCCAGAAGCGGATCGAGTCGAAGATCGCCTGTTTGACTTCGGGATTTTGATAGTTCAGGTCGGGCTGTTCCGGCAAAAAGCTGTGCAGATAATACTGCCCGGTCTTTTCGTCGAACGTCCACGACGGCCCACCGAAATACGCCAGCCAGTTATTCGGCGGCGAGCCATCCGGCAGCGGGTCACGCCAGATGTACCAGTCGCGCTTGGGGTTGTCGCGCGCAGACTTCGACTCCTGAAACCACGCGTGATGATCGGACGTGTGATTCGGCACGAGGTCGAGGATCAGCTTGAGGCCACGCTTGTGGACTTCGTCCAGCAGGTGATCGAAGTCGTCGAGGTTGCCGAACGGCGGGTAAATGTCGACGTAGTTGCTCACATCATAGCCAAAGTCGGCCATCGGCGACGGGAAGATCGGCGAGAGCCACAGCGCATCGATCCCGAGCCACTGCAAATAGTCGAGCCGGGACGCGATGCCGCGCAGATCGCCGATGCCGTCCCCATTTGAATCCATGAATGAGCGCGGGTAAATCTGGTAGACGACCCCGCGTTTCCACCAAGTTGCTTGAGCCATATTCGATCCTATCGCATTCATCCTGAGCGCTGTAACACGGTATGCCCTTATCCAAAAGGGTTGTATTTCGACCCCACCCCCAACCCCGCCCCGAATTCAGGGAAGGAGCCAACAACGTTCGCCGTAACTCCCCGCTCCCCACTGACGTGGGAGCGGGGAAGGGGTGAGGGGTGGTACTTTCCGTTAGGGGGTTGTCCCAAGCAGAAAGCGGAGCGCATCCGGCATGCGGCGCGCCCAAGCGGATTCGGTGTGTTCGGCGTCTTGCTCCACCACGTAGAGCAAATTACCACACGGATTGTAACCCTTCTTGATCAGCAGGGCATTCATGCGGCGGGCGCTGGTTTCGCGCGAGCCGTTATCCAGATAAATCTTGCCGTCAATGTAGGGCGCATCCTGCAAGCTGGCGTAGATCGCGCCGCTGCCAATCCAGAAGGCGGGGCTCATCACGCCCGCGAAGCCGAACGTTTCACTGCGGTGGAAGTAGGCGTACATGCTGATCAAGCCGCCCATGCTCGACCCGAGGATGCCCGTATGTTCACGTTCCGGCTGCGTGCGGAAATCGCGGTCGATCTGCGGCTTAAGTGTGTCGCGCAGCCAGTCGAGATAGAGCTGGCCTTTGCCGCGCCAGACATGCGGGAAGGGGTTGTATTCCTGAATACGCTGTTCTCCACCGTGATAGGGCGCAACGATGATCGCTTCGATGCCTTCGGTCGCCAACTGTTCCATCGTCTCGTCGACGTGCCATTCCTGCCCGCCGAAGGCTGTGCCCGCGTCGAACAGGTTCTGCCCGTCCTGCATGTAGATTACGGGGTAGCGTTGGTCAGTGCTCTGGTGATACGACGGCGGCAGATACACCAGCACGTCGCGCTGAACATCCAGTTGTGGGCTGTACGCGCCGCGCAAGATGCGCACGCGCCCGCTGATCGTCGGCGGGTGATCGACGGTGTGGATGTAAATTTCCCACTGGGTGATTTCTTGCTGCATCCGTCTGCTGCTCCTGAATAGGCCACGATTATGAAGTTGATCCTATCATAACGGCACATCAGCCCCTATCCGCAAAAGGGATGCAATTATGAAAAACTAACCTCACCCCCGGCCCCTCTCCTAGAGGCGAGGGGAGCAAGAGAGTCGTTCAAGCCCCTCGCCTTTAGGAGAGGGGTTTGGGGTGAGGTTGATCTGTACAAAACGGATTTCTGGCTGTGCGCGGTCACGGACGCGCAGAAGCGCGTCCCTACAATGAGTCGATTCGATTAGCAGCGTGCGGCTGGTTTTACGGCGTCGGTTTCTCGCCCGCGTGGATGTCGATGCGCCCATCGGTGACCTGCCAGATGGCCGCGCGCTCCAGAAACGGGCGCGTGAAGATGTCGAGCTCGGTGGTGGTGACGACCGTTTGCGTCACGCCGTCGATGCGTTCCAGCAGGTAAGCGCGGCGCTCCGAGTCGAGCTCGGCGACGACTTCATCCAGCAGCAGCACCGGGTATTCGCCGATGCGGTCGCGCATCCACTGGAGTTCCGCCAGCTTGATCGCCATGACCGCCGTCCGCGCCTGGCCGCGACTGCCGTACAGCCCCGAGTCGCGCTCGTTGATGAACAGGCGCAGTTCGTCGCGATGCGGCCCGCACAGCGTCATCCCCCGGTGAATCGACTCGCCTTCTTCCGCCTTGAGCTTGTCGCCAAACTGCGGCGCGATCTCGTCGGGCGTCAGTTCGCGGTGCAAATCCAGCCCGAAGGTGTCGAATGAGAGCTGACCGTCGCCCGCGAAGGTGGGCAAAAAGCTCGGCTGATAGCGCAGCGTCAGCACTTCGCGCTTGCCCGTCAAATCGAGATGGGCGTTCTGTGCGCGGATTTCGAGTTCGCGCAGGAACTTCTGCCGCCCGGCGATGACCACACTGCCCGCCACGACGAGCTGATCATCCCAGAAGCGCAGCTCTTTGGGGCTGGCCTGCCGGTCGTTGATACGTTTGAGCAGGGCGTTGCGCTGCGGGAGAATCTTCTCGTAGGTGTCCATCGCGCCGAGGTACGCGGCATCGACCTGACCGAGCGTGTTATCCATGAAGCGGCGGCGGTCGCTCGGCGAGCCTTCGATCAGCGACAGATCGTGCGGCAGAAAGAGCACCACGTTGAGCAGGCCGACGATATCCATGACGCGCTTCTCGACGCCGTTCACCTTGATCACCTTGCGCAGCCGCGCCACGCCATCGACCGTGCGCTCGATCATGAGCGTCATTTCGAGGCGGTTCATGGGCGCGTTGTGGGCGCAGATCTCGGCAGACAGGCGGGCAAACGGGATCGGATCGTTTTCGGCGCGCCAGTGGATCAACTGGCGGTCGCTGGCGGTGTACGGCGATTTGGCCGTCGCCAGATAGTAGATCGCTTCGAGCAGGCTGGTTTTGCCCTGCGCGTTTTGCCCATGCAAAACGACCGGGTTATTGGTCGGCAAGCCGAGTTCTAACCGGGCGTAATTGCGAAAATTGGAGAGGGACAAATGCTCGATATACATCGCATCTCACGGGGCAAATGTCCCATAATTTTACCTGATTTAGCACGAAATTTC
>CALKIA010000687.1 GCA_937988705.1 uncultured Chloroflexota bacterium
GCGAGGTGGTATTTTCGCCCGCCGTCGGCGTGAGGATCGGCGTATCGACCAGCAGATAGCCGTTCATATCCATGAAATCGCGCAGCGCCTTGATGATCGTCGCACGGATGCGCAAAATCGCCCATTGGCGGCTGGAACGCAGCCACAAATGGCGCTGATCCATCAGAAATTCGACGCCATGTTCTTTGGGCGTGATCGGGTATTCTTCCGCCATGTTGACCAGCGTCAGATTCTTGAGGCCGACTTCAAAGCCGCCGGGGATGCCGGGCGCGCGGCCATCCGCGCGCACCGTCCCGGTGACGATGATCGAGCTTTCCTGCGTCAGCTTGCCCGCGACTTCAAACTCACTTTCGTCCATCTCTTTTTTGAACGCCACGCACTGAATGATCCCTGTGCCGTCGCGCAGTTGGATGAATTGCAGCTTGCCCTTATCGGTGCGGTTGTACACCCACCCTTTGAGCGTCACTTCCTGACCTACATAATCGGCGATTTGCCGGATGGTGATGTCAGTCACAATTTAAGCGCCTTTACTCAACCTCTATTCATGCTGGCCGATTATAATGCGTTTGGGAGGGTTTTCGTATGCGCTTGTTCCGGTTTGTGCCGATTATCACGGTTACGCTGGTACTCCTCATGAGTGCGAGTGTCCTGTTGTCGCGCGGGTCAGTTGCTGATGTCTGTCTGACCGTCTCCGAAAACAGCGGCGTACCCCACCGCTTTTACGTCGATACCGCCTATGGCCGCAGTCACCAGCTCCCCGTGCTCACCACCTCCAGCTTTGGCGCGGGCTCCGCCGATGGGCGCTTTGTCGCCTCTTTCGCCGTCCACCGTGATCAGACCATGGATCTGATCTTGTCGGAATATCCCGGCGGCGACGAACCCACGCGCACCACCGTAATCCGCTCCGGTCTCCGCGCGGAAACGGCCGTCGATTCCAACAATCATCTCCTCTGGTCGCCCGATAACCACACGTTCGCCTACCTGTGGCGCGACCACGATGATCACCTGTATCTCTCCGTCTATAATGTACCCACCGCTACCGAGCAAACGATCCCCTATAGGCTGCGCTCCGGCACATCGTTTTTCAACGGCGTGCAGATCACGGGCTGGTCGGGTGATGGCCGCTGGTTCGCCGTGCAGGAACGCACGGGCGGCGCGCTCTACTATCGCTTTTACGCCGCCAGTCCGCTAGCACTCACGCCGACCGGGCTGGACGACCTGCCGCTGTATTTCGGCAGTTGGTCGCCCACAGAGGCGCTGATCGCCGCGGTCGATCTCGGCACGGCAGACGCGGCGACGCTTTACCTCCAGCCGATGAACGCGCCGCCGCAGGTGATCCCGCTGGCGGTGTCGCGCCGCGGTGTGCAGGGCATCCATTGGTCGCCGGATGGCCGCTATTTCGTGCTCATCAATTACATGCGCGACTGCGTTGGCGCGGCCTGCGACCTCTACTGGCGCTTTGACCTGTACGCGCGCGACGGCACGTTGATCGAGCGCAACCTTTCCGGCTTACACGCCATCCCCTCCGATCAAGGCGAGCGCCTCTTAATGGGCGTGTGGCAGGGCGATCACCACTGGCTGTGGGCGGAACAGGCGACCGTCGACGCCCCTATCAACTTAGTTGCACTCGATCTGCGGACGCGCGAACGCGCCATCATCGCCGCCAACCTGCTCCCGACCTATGTGCCGGACATGTTTTTAGCCCGCTGGCAGAATTGGGTGTATGTGCTGCCCAACAGCACCAACCCGCCCCGCATCCCCGACAACGACTGGCTGATCGTGCCGTGGCGCGAGGGTGAGCACGTCCACGTCGATCTCTTGAACGTCGCCACCGGGGAGCGGACGCCCATCGTCAGCGGGGCGGACGCGCTGGTTGGTACCAGCGGCTTCTGGAGTTGGAACGGTCAGCTCGCGCTCGTCGTGTGGTCGCGCGGCCAATCCCCAAATCGCCAGACCTATTTATCGGTCGTCGATCTGGCGGATCAGTCGGTGCATTCGACCGGAGCGGGCGCGAATCACATTTTCTCGGTCAATTGGTTCAACGACACGCAAATCGGCTTCATCCGCCAAACCGGAAGCACCTTTGCGCTCGATATGTTGGATATCCAGACAGGCGCCCAGCAGCATCTGCTCGATCTGGTGACCAGTGTTTACCAGTGGACGGGCAGCGTCAATCCGACTGGCGCTCAGATCGCGGTCAACCTGCCCGGCTCTAGCCCGCGGGGCAGCAGCTATCTGATCGCGCTGGATGGCTCCACGCCAGCGGAATTGAGCGCCAACGCCACCAGTTCGCTGCAGTGGTCGCCGGATGGTGCGCGCCTCGCCTTTCTGGAATACACACGCACCAAACTGCATGTGGTGATCGCCACGTCGGACGGGACGCGCCTCGGCACGATTCCGTTGGACACCACGCCGTACAACGCATCGATCTGGTTGGGTGGGTGGACGCGCTGCGATCCGCCCACGTTGTGAGGAAAATTCGCCGATGAAGCTGACATCACTGCTTGTGCTCGTCCTGCGTGGCACGCTGCCGATCATGCTGCTGCTGCTCCTCCTATCGGCGGCCACGCTGACTCTCTCGCGTGGTGCCGACTACCGCTGTGTGACGCTCGCCGACTTTGACGGCGCACCCGCCAGCCGCATTGTTGACACCGCCTACGGTCAGCGCCAGCGCCTGCCCGCGGTCGGCATTGTGCTGTACCGCGCCACCTCCCCCGATGGCCGCTATACCGCGGCCTTGCACACGCTGCCGGAGCAGAACATGGCGCTCATCCTGACCAGCGGCGACGCAACCAGCCCGGCGCGCGTCATTCGCAGCGGCCAGTACGGCGGCGCACAGGCTATGAGCGATCCGCTGCTCTGGGCGCCGGACAGCCGCTCGTTCGCCTACCTGTGGCGCGACCCCGCCGAAGCCGGCTTCACGCTGGCGCTCTACCACATCGACACGGAGCAAGCGCAGACACTTACCAATACACCGACGACTTTCGGCGCGGCGACCTACGCCATCACGCTGATCGGTTGGTCGGGCGACAGCCGCGTGCTCACCCTGCGCGAACGCGCCTACCAATCCGATCGCGTGCGCTTCTTCGCCACCGAACCGCTGACCGAACTCGCGACCCCCTTCGATGCGACGCCGCTGCTCATGGCCGAATGGTCGCCGAGCGGCACGACCCTCGTCGCCGTCGAACGGTTTGCGGCACAGGCGGCGCTGCTCGTGGGCACGCTCGACACGCCGCTCACCCCGATCACGCTGGATGTCGCGCGGCGCGATCTGCAGGGCATCCGCTGGTCGCCGAGCGGCGACTACTTCGTCGTGATCAGCCATCTCAGCCGCTGTCTCGCTTCCGCCTGTGACATTTTCTGGCGTTACGATGTGTACCGCCGCGACGGGAGTCCGGTCGCGCTCAACTTGTCCGGTCTGCATGAACAGTCCGCCGAGCCGCCGATTCAAGTGCTGCTCGGCCTGTGGCACGGCGATCAGTGGGTGTGGGCGCAGCAGGACGACGCGACCATGCCACTCAACGTCGCGGTGCTGGACGCTTCTACCGGGGAGAGCACGCTGCTGGCGCAGGACGTCGTGCGCGGCTATGTGCAGGATATCTTCTATGTGCCGCCCGACTTCGAGACGCTGCCGAATGCGTGGGTGCTGCTCAAGCAGCCGCAGGGCGCGCGCTTGATCGTGCCGACGCGCGCCGATGGGCACATCAACGTCGATCTGCTGGATTTGGCGACGAGCGCGACGACGCGGCTGGTGAGCGGTGTCGATACGCTCAGCCGCCCCGGCGAACGCATTGGCTCGGCTTTCTGGCGCGAGGATGCGCGCTCGGCCCAGGTCTTGTGGTCGCGGCGCGTCGAGTCCGCCCGCGAAACGTATCTGACCCTGTTCAACCTCGATGATAATTCGCTGCATGCGACCGCCGACGGCGCGACGCACATCCTCGCTCCGCAGTGGATCGATGCGCAGCGCGTGGTCTTCATCAACCAGCGCGGCAGCCATTACACCCTGACGCTGTTCAACACGGCCACGGGCGAACAAATCGATCTGACCAGCCTGCCCAACGGCATCACGCGCTGGGAGGGCGTGCTCCACCCCGACGGCACCACGATCGCCGCCCGGGTGACCGTCAGCAGCCGTTCGAGCGGCATCGTGTATCTGGCGGCGCTCGACGGTTCGGGCGCGGTGGAAGTCAGCCGCGACGCCGCGCACGCGCCCGTCTGGTCGCCCGACGGCGCGCGCGTCGCTTTCCTCACCTTCGACGGCACGGACACCGGACTGCGCTTCGCCTCAGCGGATGGCCATGTGACGGGCGCATACCCGCTGGCGAACGCCGCCGCGCTCAGTTCCACGGTGCTCAACGCGTGGACGCGCTGCGACGCCGGGAGCGCCGCCTGATGCGCCGTTCGCCGATCTTCCTCGTCGTCCGCGCAGCTTTGATCTCATTCAGCGTCCTGATCGCGTTCTCAGTCGGCAGTCTCGCGCTCTCCCGCGGTGACGCTTACCGCTGCGTCGTGCTCTACGATGGCTACACCGTCGCGCCCAAAACCTACATCCTCGACACGGTCACCGGGCAAACCGTGCTGGATCGGCGTGAAGTGCAGCGCCTGTTCACCACGGAGTCGCCTGACGGAACGGCCCGCGCGGGCTTCGTGCAGCGTTTCGGCGAACGCGCCACCATGACGCTTCTGCTCGAAACGCCGACCGGGGAACGCGTTGTGCAGACGGGTATCGACGCCTCCAGCCAGTCCAACGGCTTCCAGCAGATCGCGTGGGCGCGGGATGGCCGCGCCTTCGCCTTCATGTGGCGTGATACGGCGCGGCGGCGCTTCCTCTCCATCGCGGATGCCGACGGGGCGATCCGCCAGACCATCCCCTACACCCGCACCGTCGACAGCCACCCCACGCTCGATCCGGTCACGATTGCGGGCTGGTCAGGCGACGGGCGCTACCTCGTCATCGCAGAATTCGACGGGCGGCGCTTCTATCATCACGTCTTCGCCGCCGCCGATTTGTCCCCGCAGCCATCCCCGCTGGCGACTCTGCCTGTCAGCGCCGCCGATCTGTCGCCAGCCGGCGATCAAATTGCCGCCATCGCGCTTGATGCGGTCGGCGCGACGCACCTGCATCTACTGTCGCTCAGCGGGGCAAGCGCCCCGGTCAGCGTGCCGCTGCCAGTCAATGCGCTCTCGTGGGGCGTGTCGTGGTCGCCGACCGGGGAGTATGTCGTCGTCAAGCGCATTTCTGGCTGTCAGACCGCCGCCTGTACGGAAGCGGGCTGGCACTTTGACCTTTACGCCCGCGATGGCACGCCCGCCGGGCTGGGGCTGCGCGGCATGGGGCTGGGCGGCAATGTCTCCGGCATTTTGCCCGCCATGTGGCACGGCGATCAGTGGGTGTGGGTGGAACGCATCGACAACGGGTCGCGCTACGATCTCGTCCGCGTGGACGCGGCGACGGGCGCGCGGACGCTGCTGGTCACCGATCTCGTGCCGGAATACGCCGACGATCTGTTTCACATCCCACCGGACGCCGTGTGGAATTCGATTTTCACCAACGAAGCGACCTACCCGATCAGCGCCGACCCGCGCCTGATCGTCCCCTACTACGCGGACAGTGCGATCGCCGTCGATCTGCTCGACGCAGCGACCGGAGAACGCCGCGCCCTGCTGCGCGGCATCGACAGTCTGGCGCGCACGCATTTCAGCACCGGGTCGGATTTCTGGTGGGGCGGAGACGATTCGGCGTGGCTGGCGTGGAAAAATGCGGACGACGAAGCGTTCCTCACGGTGATCGATGCGCGCGCGGGCACGCAGATCACCTCGCAGGCCAGCCGCGCGATCTGGCGGCCGGGGTGGATCGACGCGCAGACCATCGGCTACATCGACCCGCGCACCGACCGCTACGGGCTGCTGCTCTTCAACACCGTCACCGGGACGACCACGCCGCTCATCGCCGTCGACCCGAATGCGATCTCTTGGCGGGCGGCGCTCACCACCGATGGCGGCATGGTCGCGGCCGCGGCGGGCAATTCGGATTTTGTTGGCAAAGCACTTACGCTAATCGATCTGGTGGATGCCTCCACCCAGCGTGTACTCACGCGGGAAGCGGCGGGCACGTTCGTCTGGTCGCCCGATGGTCGGCACATCGCCTTCGCGGAGTATGCGAATCGTCAGGGGAATATCGCCATCAGTGATAGA
>CALKIA010000688.1 GCA_937988705.1 uncultured Chloroflexota bacterium
TGCCTTGCCCCTACGAAAAACTTCTCTCAAATTGGCAACTAGCACCAATGGTTACGTAACTTCACCCCTCAGTCCCCTCTCCTCTAGGAGAGGGGACTTCAACCCGGAGTTCCTATGCCCACTGCCACTATTCGCGATCTGCTCACCGCGGCGCGTCCGCGCATCCCCGGCCTCGACGCGCATGTACTACTTACGGAAATCCTCGGCGTGGAGCGCAGCTATCTGCTGGCGCATCCTGAAGCTGAAGTGACCGTCGAACAGGTTGATCAGTTTCGCGGGTGGTTGGAGCGGGCAGCGGCGGGCGAACCGATTGCTTACATCATCGGGCGGCGGGCGTTCTATGACCGTGACTTCGCGGTGACGCCCGCCGTGCTGATTCCGCGTCCGGAAACTGAGCTGCTGCTCGAACAGGCGCTGGCCTGGGCGAAACCGCGATCCAGCGTGCGGGCGGTCGATGTGGGCACGGGGAGCGGGGCGCTAGCCGTGACGTTCGCGGCGCTTGTGCCGCAGGCCGATGTGTGCGCGGTCGATGTGAGCGCGGCGGCCCTGCTGGTCGCACGGCAGAACGCCGAGCGTCACGGGGCGCAGGTGACGTTCGCGCAGGGCGATCTGCTGACGCCCTTTCGCGACCGCCAGTTCGATCTCGTCATGGCGAACCTGCCCTATATCGCCGCCGACGAAGTGCCGACGCTGGCAGTCAGCCGCTATGAACCCGTGCTGGCGCTGGACGGCGGTGGCGACGGCCTCGACCTGATCCGCCGCTTGATCGCGCAGATCCCGCAGGTGACGCTGCCCGGCGCGCTGATTCTGCTGGAGATCGGCGCGGGACAAGGCGCGGCGACACTGGAGATCGCGCAGAGGCTTAACCCCGCCGCGTCTGAGGTTATCCCCGACTACGCCGGGCATGATCGCATCGTCAAGCTGGTGCGCTAAATCTCCTTTCAGCCAGATCCACAGCTTATGGAAATTTCTCGTTTGAACGGGCCGCGATGCCCCGCTGCCGGGTACTGTTCGCCGCCGCGCTTATGACTCCTTAACCTCTAATGTAATACTTCGGCATTCTCCTCTATACTAAACTTAATTACAAATGAAATGAATAAGGAGCTTGCATATGGGAGGCTTACGCCTGAGTGGCCGCACGATTGCCATTGGCGTGCTGATCATCCTCGTTTTGATCGTGGTTGGTTCTCAACTGCTAGGCGGTCAAGGGAATGACAACGATGGCGTGGCAACGACAATGCCGTTCAGCGCTCCGACTAATGAAGGCTTCGCGGATAACCCGCCCCTCGCTGGCGAAGGGAATACGACGGGTGGCGTGGCGTTAGGCCGTGTGGTTGTGACGTCCAATATTGACGCGGACGGCTGCCCGGTCGATACCACCGATCAATTCGCTGGTACGGATGAGGTGTATGTCGTCGTGGAAGACAGCGACATCCCCGCCGGGACAACCGTGTTTGCCCGCTTGTTCCGCGAGGGACAGCCGTTGGAAGATGCGGATGTGATCACCGCTGACCGGGATTACGACAATACGTGCATCTATTTTGTGTTCGATGCGACCGATGAGGCAGGCAGCCTCGAACCGGGCATCTACGAAGCGCAAATCATCGTCAACGGCAATCCGGGCGAACGTGTCAGTTTCGAAGTGCAGTAAAGGGAGTAAACACGATGGACTTGGATCTCGGAACGCTGTGTATTCTCGGCGTGATTGTTCTGGTCGGCTTGATGATTCTGCCGCGCTTGTTCAGCGGGTTTGGCGGCGGCGGTTTCGGCGGCAGTAACTACGGTAGCGGCAGCGGTGGGAATCAAGGTGGCGGCTTCTTTGGGCGGCGCGGCGGCGGCTACTATGATCAGCCCGGTGACGAGTCGCCTCAGTATGACGACCCCGATGTGGAATCGCGCGGTGGCTTCGGCGGTTCGCAGAGCGGCAGATCGAGCGGCGGGGGCAAACGCAGTATCTTTGGCGGCGGCGGATCGAGCAGCGGCGGTGGGAAGCGGAGTTTCTTCGGCGGCGGCGGGTCGAGCGGCGGCAGCAAGAGCAGCGGTGGCGCGCGCCGCTACAACAACCCGAATACGCGTAGTCGCGGCGGCTTCGGCGGCAGCAAGTAACCGTCTAACGAATACATCTGTGGGGACGAGGCCTGCCTCGTCCTTTTTTGATTCGGCTAAAATAGGTTCTTGAAAAAACACGAAGAAATTGTCGGTCGGTCGCACTCGTGTGCGCGCCCAGAACGGGCAGACACATAGGTCTGCCCCTACAAGAACAGGCGCTAACCTACTTTAAGTACAGATAAATCAATCTTTTGGATATTTGAGGAAGGACGAGGCGTGCCTCGTCCGCTCCAAACGGGCTGTCCCTACGAACGATCTGGAATAACTTACCGGATAGAGCACTTACCGCTCCATCCGGCAAATGATTGCAGTTTTAAGGGCAGTCTTCTGGCTGTCCGTCGCTGCGGACGCGCCGTTGCGCATCCCGACAAAAGCAGGTTTGGCATTGAGGCGGCGACTCATGACCTAGACTTTGAAGCTCGTAATCGCGTCGATGACGCGTTCCTGCTCTTCCGAGGTCATGTTATAGAACAGCGGCAAGCGCAGCAGGCGGTCGCTGATATCTTCAGTCACGGGACAGTCACCGGGTTCGCCGCCATACTTCCGGCCCATATCCGACAAATGCAGCGGCAGGTAATGGAATACGCTCAGGATTTCCTGCGCCTTAAGGTGGTCGATGAGGCGGGTGCGTGCATCGAGCGAGGGCAGCAGGAGATAGAACATGTGATACGTCTGCTCGCAGTCCTCCGGAATGACAGGCAGGCGCACGGCATTGCTCGCCGCCCACGTCGGCAGCTGATCGGCATATTGCGTCCAGATCGCGGCGCGTTTGCCTTGAATCTCGTCGCGTTGTTCTAACTGCGCGTAGAGGTACGCCGCCAGCAGATCGGAGGGTAGGAAGCTTGAGCCGACATCGACCCACGTATATTTATCGACCTGTCCGCGGAAGAAGCGGCTGCGATTCGTACCCTTTTCGCGGATGATTTCGGCGCGTTCCACGTAGCGCGGATCGTTGATGAGCAGCGCGCCGCCTTCGCCACAGGTGAAGTTTTTGGTTTCGTGGAAACTCTGGGTCGCCATGACGCCGAACGTACCGAGCTGGCGCTCCTTGTAGCAGCCATACAACCCGTGCGCGTTGTCTTCGACCACCGGAATGTTATGGCGATCAGCGATCTCCATGATCGCGTCCATCGCGCAGCCGACACCCGCGTAATGCACAGGCACGATCGCCTTTGTGCGTGGCGTGATCAGCCGTTCCAACTGCGCCTCGTCCATGTTCAGCGTATCAGGGCGTACATCGCTGAAGATCGGCGTGGCGCCGCGCAGCACAAACGCGTTGACGGTCGAGACGAAGGTGAAATCGGGCACGATCACTTCATCGCCGGGCTGAATACCGAGGATGAGCGCCGACATTTCCAGCGCGTGCGTGCACGAGGTGGTGAGGAGCGCCTTTTTGACGCCAAGCTGATCCTCCAATAAGGCGTGGCAGCGGCGGGTGTAGTAACCGTCGCCGGAAATATGCCCGCGCTGGAGAGCATCGGCCATATACTGCATTTCCGTCCCGACGACGGCGGGCTTATTGAAGGGGATTTTGTTGTTCATCAGCCATCCGAAAGGATTTTATCGACGGCGGCGGCGAGCTCGCGCAGATTGCTCACCTTGTAAACGCCGCTGGACAATGGCGCGTATTGTACCATATCGCTGTCGCCGGTTCCCCACTGGGAGGGTGGTTCCGGGTTGAACCACAACAGACGCCGCGACCGTCGGTGTAAATCCGACATGATATCGAGGCGCGGATCGTTGTAGTTGTTGCGCCCATCGCCGAGGATGATGATGGTGGTACGGCCGCTCACGCGCCCCAGATGTTCCTGCTTGAAGGTGTTGAGGCTGTTGCCGAGATCGGTGTTGTAGTAGCCGGGACGATTTTCGGTCAGCACTTTTTCGACCGCTTCCATCGGCTGATGTTCTTTAAAGACCATGCTGATGTCCACGATATCGCCGATGAAGATGAAGCTGTCAGTTTTGGCGACCTGATCCTGCAGCTCGTAAATCAGCGTGAGCAAAAACTCAGCACAGTAGCGCATGGATGTACTCACGTCACAGATCAAGACCAACTGCGGCTTAACATGCGTCGTCTTGTACTTGAGTTCGAGCGGCACACTGTCGTATTTCATGTTAGCGCGCATCATGCGGCGGGGGTCGAGTGTTCCGGCGTTGGCATGTTTCTGACGCAAGGCGGCCCGCGACCGCAGCCGCGCGGCCAAGCGTCGGATCTCGTCGCGCAGATGCTGCATATCGTCTTCGGTTAGGCGGGTGAAAGGGACATCCAATAGGTCGGGCTTGGGTTCGGGTTCGCGATTCGCCATGCGCTCTGCTAGGCTCGCGCCGACATACTGCGAGACTTGGTCGCTCAGGCCTTCGGCGTTCTGTTCGAGCATTTCACGCAGCTCTTGCAGTTGTTCGCGGCCCATGCCCATTTGCTGAAGTTCTTGCAGCAGTTCTTCGATCATCTGCTGGATTTGCTGCAGGTTGAGCTGGCGCTGCATCCGGCGTTCAAACCACGGGCGCTGCGACATATCTGAGGCTTGATCCAGCCCGGACTGCTGCGCCGCCTGATCCATCTGATCCTGATCGAACTGGCGCCCTTGCAGCAGCTGTTTGAGGAGTTCGCGCAGGGCATCTTTGGCGTCCATGAGCGCTTGCATAGCCTCTTCCAGCTTCTGCTGATCCTGCTCTGACATGCCCTCGGTGGCGTCCTGCATCTGAGGCTGCTCTGAGCCAAAGAACAGCGGGAAGTAGTAGTCGAATTTGTCCGTATCGCGGGCTTCTTTGACCAGCGTCGTCTTGAGAGTCGAGCGGAACTGATCTTTGGTTTCCAGCCCGACCGCATCGACACCATGCATCGCGTCGAGGCTTTCCGCTAAGGAAATCCGGACGCCGGCGGCACGCAGGGCGCGGATGAATTCGACCATCCTTTTGTTCATGATTTTGCTTCCCTATCACGACGGTTAGGAGTCATTATAGGAGGGAAGCCGAAAGCCCGTCAACCTAGCCATAGGGTGTGTTCATGACGGGCTAAATTATGCAGAGCGGGTTTTAGGAGTGCTCGGTAACGACGGGTTTCCACACGGCATAGGCGGCGAGCAGCGCGTTGATGTTCATATCGGCGAGCGTGCTGTCGCGGTCATGCAGGAAGGTCAGCGCGGCTTCGACCGATTCGACCGTCTGAAAGCGCACATTCTTGTAGACGATTTGCAGTGTCCAGGTTGAGACGAAGCGGTGCATAGAACTTTCAGTTACCTGGATGAGCCAGCCGGCTTTTTCATGAAGACGATCCAACCCTTTCATCATCGTAACGACGGTTTTCAGGTCGCGCGCATACTTGATGTGCGGATCGACAACGGAAATGGTGTGAATAGGGGCGATGCCCCCGTCAAATAAGCGAAAACTCGTTTCTTGAATAGCGGTGTAATCTTCCGCTTCGACGGTGCCATAGAGATAAGTGATCATCACGCGCTGCGGGATGAAGTAATCCGTCTTGTGGGGCATGAATTCCCTATTATGAAGTTAGGTGCCGTATTCGATGCGGAAATTCTAACATGGATGTTATATTTCGTGAATCAATGCTCACATATGCATTGAAGTTTTTAGAATTCGGCGTTGTGGACGATTGGCTTCCAGGCAGCGTAGTCCGCGAGGACAGCATCAACATCGAGCGCCGCCAGCGTCACATCGCGGTCTTTGAGGAACTGCAGCGCCGTATTCAGGGTATCCACTGGGTGAAAGCGCACATTCTTGTACACTAACTGAATTGTCCAGGTGGACACAAAGCGGTGCAGGGATTGCTGGGTTACCTGAACGATCCACCCGGAATGAGGATGCAGCTCGTCCGTGCCTTTCATCATGGCGACGATAGTTTGTAGATTGCGCGCATATTGGATCTGCGGATCCATGATCGATAGCACATGGATGGGCGCTGTTCCGAGATCCATCAGGCGAAAGCTGTCTTCCCTGAGGCGCTCAAAGTCTCCCTTGTCCATGGTTCCATAGAGGTAGTTCAAGAGTATCCGCTTGGGAATCAGGTAATCGGTTTTGTACGCCATGAGCTGTCTTGTCTCAATGTGATTCTACAAGGTAGGTTAAAGTC
>CALKIA010000689.1 GCA_937988705.1 uncultured Chloroflexota bacterium
TGGTTAAGCAAGTTAGTTCCTACGGCTGTTCGTAAGCTGTTCTGTTGACCAAAGTGATTGAATTCGCCAAAACACGAGTTTCTTGTGAATTACCCTGTGAATATACCAGAATGTTCACTTGTGTATCGCGGTAATGCAAAATCGCAGCACACGCAGAGCGGAAACCGATAACTGCTGATTCTGATGAATACTCGCTGCAGGTCCAATTTTCCAATGGGGCATTAGCTTCACCAACAAAATATACATGTTCATACACTAAAACCTTTACCATATTTTCCCCATGCTCATTTGAGAATATCAGTTCCAATGCGCAAATAGGGTTTTCGATAACTTCGATAGTCGAATATTCGACGTTAAGTGTATAGTTTGAAACAAGTCTCGATGGAAATTCAACATAAGGCAGCATGTCCGCCGATAGAGATGTGCCTTCAGCCCTAGCCGCGTGAAGACAAGCCGAGTCTAAAGTGCCCGGTTCAACCCAATTCCCAGTGCAAGAGGTCAACATAACTATCAAAACGAGAACCTTAATTGCTGGAAGTCGTGTCACATTCAATTCTGCCAGACTCCCCTCACATTCTAGCCCCGCTGACATAGGAGCAGGGATGAGGGGTAAGTTGTTTTCCTCTCATTATCGTCTGATTTGCGCGTTTACACTGGCGTGATGCGGCGCAAAATGCCGTAGTAGATCGCCGCGAGCAGCAGCGCCACTGCGATGGCGCACCAGAGCACCGCCCACACCACGGGCGGCACGAGCGGTGCGATTTCCCGCGAGAAGGCCGCTGCGTCATTGCTGATGTTGCCGAGCGTCGCGCCCGTGTTATCGACCAGCGAGAATAAATCGAGCACGGCGTTCAACGCGGTGATCATCGCCAGCACGTTCAAAATTAGCATGGCGAAACCCCGATCCGCAAAGCGCCAGATCAGCACCAGCACCACGCCGAACCCCATGCCGACCAGAAACGCCGTCGAGAAGAGATCGGTGAACAGCAGCGTGATCGCCGCGAGCAGCAGCGCCACGATCAGCGCAAGGGTTTTCGGGAACGGTAAGCTGTTCACGAGGTAGAGCAGAATCGCCCCGAATACCGCCGCGCCCAGATAGCCGGCGGGCAGGATGACCCAGCGCAGACCGCCGCTGGTCGTGGCGACGCCGGAGCCGTTGGCGAAGACGACGAAGCGGTCGAACTGCCCACCCGTGATGAGCGCCGCCAGCCCGTGACCGGATTCATGGACAAACGTCACGAACAGCCGCAGCGGATACATCAAGAAATCGAAGGCGGGCACATTCCAGAGGATGAACACGATGACCACCGCAGCCGCCGCCATGAGCAGGGCGCGCTGGCGAAATAAGGCGAGATGCAGCACGACGTTCTCTCCCATGTGCTAGAATTTGATCAACTATACGCTATGAATGGGGATTTTGTCGCTTTGGAAACCTACCCGAATGAATTTCTACGCTTTGGCACGGTCGGCGCACCACAGACCGCCCGCGAGAGCGGCACACCCGCTGCTATTTTACACATGCGCGAACTCGGCATGAGCCATCTGGAAATCGCGTGGACGCAGAGCGTGCGCGTCACCGACGAAACGTGCGCGCTGATCAAGGCCACCAGCGAAAAAGCCGGCATCTCGCTGAGCGTCCATGCGCCATACTTCATCAACCTGAACAGTCAGACGGACGAGCTGATGATCAAGAGCGACGCGCGGCTGCTGGCGGCGGCGCGCGCCGGGTTCAAAGCCGGGGCGTATGATATTGTGTTTCATCCGGGCAGCTACCACAGCCAGCCGCCGGAACAGGTCTACGAACGCTGCAAGCAAAAGCTGATCGAGATCACCGGGATTTTGCGCGAAGAAGGCGTCAAGGTCACGCTGCGCCCGGAAACCATGGGCAAAGGCGCCATGTTCGGCACGCTGGACGAGACGATCCAACTGGCGCGCGATGTGCCGGGAATCATGCCGTGCATCGACTGGGCGCATTTGCACGCGCGCACGGGTGACGGCTCGTTCAACAGCTATGACGAATTCGTGGATGCGCTCAAGCGGGTGCGTGACGGTTTGGGCGAAGAGGGACTCAAGCGGATGCACTTTCACATGAGCTCGATTGCGTATACGGCGAAGGGCGAAAAAGCCCATGTGCCGCTCAATGAAGGCGATATGTGCTACCGTGAACTGCTGCAAGCGTTCATCGATTTCGAGGTGGGTGGGACGGTCGGCGTCGAAGCGCCGCTGCCGTTTCACACCGCCGACGCGCTCACCTTGCAGGCGACCTACCGCCGCCTGCTCAAAAAGGGCGAAGAGCTAGAACAGATCGCGGATTGAGGAATAGCCTCACCCTGCTGATTGAGGTGCATCGGAAAACGTAGGGGCAGACCTGCGTGTCTGCCCACGACGGGCGCACACACAGGTGCGCCCCTACATTCGCAGCGAAATTGTGCTGTCAGATGACAGTTACGCTCCCCTGAATCGCGCACGTCCCGTTCGTCAGCGTGCTTACTGCACCGCTTCGGTGACGACGTAATACTCGCTGCTCACGGCGGGGTCAAAGCCACCGGAGAAGATCGCCAGCGCGCGCAGGGTTCCCTGGACGCCGGCAGTCACCGTCCACGCCGTTTGCGCGCCATCACCGAGATTGTCATCCGTGCCGAGCAGCGCGCCGCTCGTCTGCCCCGGTGGAATGAGATAGAACTCGACCCGCAGTGTCTCCGAGGGGAAGGTCGCCGCCCAGGTGATCGTGACGGTCTGCCCGGTCTGCACCACATAGGTGTTGTTGTTCAAACCGAGATTCGGCGCCACATCTAAGGCCGTGCCGCCGACGATGACGGGCGGACTGACCACGGCGCCCGCGTAGATCAGCGTTTGCTGCGCCGTGCCGCCGACGATGCCGCTGCCATAGTAGGCGATGGCGTGCACATAACCGAGCAGACCGCGGGGCACGAAGAAGTTGATCGAAATCCCATCGGCCATGTACGTATCCGAGCCGATCAGGCTGGGTGTGCTGCCCGTCCCCGTGGGCGTGAGGTAAAAATCGACGCGGGTGAAGGTGCGTACAGGCGTGATCTGCCAGACGAGCGCGATGTTCGTATCCGGCAGGACTTCATACTGACCGTTGTAGATGCGCACATAGGGACTCGGCACGACGACGCCCGCGTTCTGATTGCCCGGAACGGTCGGCGTGATGATGGGCAGCAGCACCGGCACGCGCAAGAGCTGTCCTGCATAGATGAGATTCGCGTTGGCGAGGCAGTTGGCATTGGCCAACACCGCCGCCGTTGTTCCGGAGCGTGTGGCAATGCGTCCCAGTGTTTCGCCGGGGTACACGGTATACAGGAACCAATCCGTGCGGATGGTGCAGTTAGGGCGCAGAACGGCGGTTGGGGCGGTGGTGGCGGCGGGTTGAGTCGGCGTCGTGGCGGTGACGGTGCGCGCATCGATAAATACCGGCGCTTGGGTAGGCTCAGTGGTGGGTGTGGCGGTCGGTGGAGGCGTTCCCAGCGTACAACTGATGACCAGTAACGTAAATGCGAGGAGTGGTAACATTCTCCTCATGGTATCCCCCTGATTGAACACGTCTGATATACATACGCGCCGAAATCCGTAAAAGTGCCATACGACTCCCCTACGTGATCCCGACGTCAGTACATCAGCGTGTTGGGGAGTTAAAAATCAGTGTCACCTGCGCCGCGTAACCGTTCCGTTAAAACGATGTAATCTTCTTCCAAGACGATCGGCGTGAACCACGCATTGATATAAGCACGCTGTTCCTCATAGGCCTCGACTGGAATGGTGATCAGGCAGTGGCGGTCATCAGTGGTTTCGACATTCGCGGGAATTCCCACTAGTTTCAGGAATTCGCGCAGGAGCTTGATGTGTTCTAGGTTCATCGTGCTTTAGCCCATTGATCAATACTTACCTCACTTACGACTAAAGTGTAATACAGGAAAGGTTGACGAAGGCTCGATGAAGGTAAAGTTTGTGTGAATTTATCCCTAAAAGCATATAGGAATAGTTATTTTCCTGTGAAAAGTATTGCCATCACATGCGCGTCGACGAATTGGCCGTCTTTGTAATAGGCTTGCTTACGGATGCCTTCATGTTCAAAGCCGAGCTTTTCGTACACATGAATGGCGCGGGCGTTGTGCGTAAACACGTTCAATTCCAGACGGCGAATGACCGGGTTCGCCTGACACCACGCGATGATCAACTCCACGAGTGCCGTGCCGATGCCCGCATCGCGCCAGCCTTTGGCCACGCTGATGCCGATGCCGACGGTGTGGAACAGCACGCGCCGGCCGCCCGTGACATTGGCGCTGGCAATGATCTCATCGTCAAGTGTGACGGCGACCAACCACATGCAGTTCTCCGCAGCCTGATGCTGACGCAGCAGCTCACGCTCGTCTTCAACGGTGATGTTGAACTCGGCAGCGGAAGAGTAAGTGATGCCGTTGTCGGGTTCGTCCGCGATGGTCTTCATGTAGGCGATCAGGGCTTCGGCGTCGTCAGGGGAGGCTTCGCGAATGAAGTAATCCAGAGCCATCTTCAGACTCCTTGTGGAACAAAACAAAACTTAACGCCCGGGCGCAATGACACCGCGCCGTAAAGCAGCGTTTCATCTATTCTACTGCCTTTGCGCCCGCGCGGCTTGGCCTAGACAGGATCGTCGAAGAGAATCGCCATGCGCTGCGAATCGAGGTAGCCGCCCTCGTTCTCTTTCCAGAAAGCTTCGCGATCCACGCCCTCATGCACAAAGCCGAGCTTTTCGTAGACGTGAATCGCGCGCGGGTTGTTGGTGTAGACGCCGAGTTCCATGCGGTGAATGACCGGACTCTGGCGGCAGTAGTCGATGAGCTGGCGGATCAGCGCCGTGCCGAGGCCGCGATTCCGCCAGTCCGGCGCCAATGCGATGGCGAGGCCGACCGTGCGCTGCCCTGCCCGCGGCCCACCGCTGATGTTCGCTTGACCGATCAGCTTCCCATCCGGCGTAACGGCGACCAGCCAGCAGGCATTTTCGGCTTCGTGGCGCTGCCGGATAAGCTCGCGTTCTTCGTCCACCGTGCGCATGAATTCGGCAGCGGACGTAAAAGTCGTACCGTTGTTCGGCTCATCGGCGAGCGTCTTCATGAAGGCGATGAGGGCTTCGGCATCGTCCGGTATTGCCTCGCGAATGACATAGTCTGAGGACATAACCAAGCTCCTAACCACAAAGTGCGCGAAGAAGGTTCAGAGATGAGGACAAGGCATGCCGGTGGGTGCGCAGAATAGCGTGAAGTCCGTTTGGGAACAGCGGACGCCATGAATGGCGTCCCTACACAAGAACATTTTTTCGTAGGGACGCGATTTATCGCGTCCGCAAAACCCCGAAACGGAGAAAAAACCTTGTTTCACGGTCTTCTACGTAACCTGAGTTTTGGATAGCACGCTGATGCAAATAGGTCTTTCGTGTGACCACCC
>CALKIA010000690.1 GCA_937988705.1 uncultured Chloroflexota bacterium
ATCATGCTTCGGCGTGGCGGAACGGGCAAACCCATGCAATGGTTGGGCGATGAATCCTGAGTGAAAACGAGTTCGATGTGAAGATCCTGTGTGTGAGCGATACGGTCGTTCAGCAGATGGAGAATGCGGCGCATTTACGCCGACGCTACCATGATGTCTCACTGGTATTGAGCTGCGGCGACATGCCCGCCGCCTACCTGGAGTTCATCACGTCGGTGCTGAATGTGCCGCTGTTCTATGTGCGGGGCAACCATGATACCGGGTACGATGAGCGTCCACCGGGAGGCGAAAATTTACACCGCCGCATTGTGAATTATAACGGCATTAGTTTTTTTGGTATTGAAGGCTCTATCAAATACAACAACAGTCCGATTCAATATTCTGAAGGCGAAATGCGGGGTATGGTCATGCAAAGCGCCGTGCCGCTCTTGGCCCGTAAGATGCAAAAAGGACGCGGAATCGATATTTTGGTCACGCACGCCCCGGCGAAAGGTATCCACGATCTTGATGATCTGCCGCATCACGGGATTAAAGCCTTTTTGCGGTTCATGGACTGGTTCAAGCCGCGCTACATGGTGCATGGTCATGTGCATACGTGGGATCGGCGGACGACCGTTGTCACGCAATATGGTGAGACGTGTGTGATGAATATCAACCCGGTAACGTTAATTGAAATCGAGTCGGAGCACTAGCCCAAGAGGTTTAGGAACATGTGGAAGCATTACTACACCGTCACCACCACCGCAGCGGCGCTCGAACTGCTCGCGCAATATCGGGAGCGCAGTCGTGTCGTCGCGGGGGGAACGGACATTCTCATTGAGCTGGAACGCGGTCAGCGCCCACAGGTGGACGTTCTGATTGATATTACGCGGGTTCCCGGCCTGAATGAGATTCAACTACGCGGTGCTGAAATTCGATTAGGCTGCCTCGTGACGCACAATCAAGTTGTGGCCAGCGATTTGCTGGTGCAGCGCGCTCTGCCGCTGGCGCAAGCCTGTTGGGAAGTTGGCGCACCACAGATTCGCAATCGCGGCACAGTGGCGGGCAATCTGATCACGGCATCACCGGCCAACGACACGATCACCCCATTGATGGCACTTGGCGCATCGGTGGTTCTCAGTTCGCTAGAAGGTGAACGCACAATTCCGCTGGCGCAATTCTACACGGGCGTGCGTCGTTCCGTGATGCGCCCCGACGAACTGCTGACCGCGATTACGTTCCCGGCGCTGTCTGAGCATGAGCGTGGTACGTTCCTCAAGTTAGGATTACGGCGCGCGCAGGCGATTTCGGTGGTCAACGCGGCGGTCGTGCTGACCTTCGCCGGGGAGACGGTGACCAACGCAGCGATTACTTTGGGCTGCGTCGCGCCGACGATTTTCCGCGCGGGCATCGCCGAGCAGGCGCTGGTGGGCAAGCCGCTCACGCTGGACAGCATTCGCGAGGCGGCACGGCTCGCGTCGACCGCTCCGAGCCCGATTGACGACGTGCGCGGGACGGCTGAATATCGGGTCGAGATGGTGCGGGTGCTCGTGGCGCGTGCGCTCAAGTTGCTGCTGGCCAATACTCAGGCAGCCACTTTCCCGCAGGATCCGGCGCTGCTGTGGGGTGAACTGCACGGCACGGCGGCTCATGCGCTGGAGCAATCGCTCGATCACACCGATGATCAGCCGATTGTTACGACGGTCAATGGGCAGGCGCTGAGTGTGCCGACGGGGCAGGGTAAGACTCTGCTGCGCTTCTTGCGTGAAGATGTCGGTTTGACCGGTACAAAGGAAGGCTGTGCGGAAGGGGAGTGCGGCGCGTGTACTGTGTTCCTTGATGGGGCGGCTGTTATGGCGTGTATGGTGCCTGCTCCCCGCGCGCATGGTGCGGAGATAATTACGGTGGAAGGGTTGCAAACCGACGATGATCTGCACCCCATTCAGGAAGCATTTGTCGACCATGGGGCGGTGCAGTGTGGTTATTGCACCCCCGGTTTCCTGATGGCGGGCGCGAAACTGCTAGAGGAATATCCTGACCCAACACGCGCGCAAATCGAAACGAGCATTACGGGGAATCTGTGCCGGTGCACAGGCTACTACAAAATTCTGGAAGCATTCGAAGCCGCCGCTCAATTGAAGAGACAAGAGGTGATGCATGAGTAGTCAAGTTAGGATTGCGGATAAGAAGAACAATCGGCGCATGTGGCCTGTCATGGGCTTTCTGCTAATTGTCGCCCTGACGGCCATCGCGTATGTCATCGCGCCCGATGTCATTAACTTTATCAAGTCCAATTTTCGAGCCTTCCAAACCTCCTCCATGAATCCCACGACGCTGCGCTGGATCTTCACCGGGATTGTCGCCCTGATTCTGTCGCTGGTGGTGGCGATCATCATTGCGGTGGCAGCGCCGAAAAAACCAATCAACGTCAAGATGAGCGATTTGGAGCGCGAACGCACAGAAATGCTGACCGCGAAGGCGAAGCGCAAGAAGCAGCAGCGCCGCATCAACCGCGAGTACCGGGAACATGTCGAAGGGAAGAAGAAATAGATTATGGATCGGACCGTTCCCAAGACAGGCAGCGAAGAGATCGAACTGTACATGCGAACGTATTATTCGCTGCTCAGATCGAGTCACACGATTCAGATTGAAACGCTCGTCGAAAGCCATTTGACGATGGATTCGTCGCTGCATGTGCTGGCGCGGAGTCCGTACCCGGATGTGTCCACCCTCGTTTACAGCAGTATGCGCATGCCGCCCTGCATCATCGACGTGGATGCGGTCGTGCTGGGTCAGTTGGAGAAGCAGTTCATCGAAGCGGGCTACCCGATCACCGAATGGGAAAAAGTCTATTCGACAGGGCGCCGCCGCCGGACGCATTTCGACGAGCAGCGGCGGACGTTGGCCGTATTTGTCGCCAGTCGTTCGGATATTGATGACCTGATCCCCATGCTGACTGCATACCAGATCGAATGGAACAAGCTGCACAATCTGCTCCAAGGTGAAATTCCGAAGTTGTTCCTCGCGCAATACCAGAACCGCCATGATCCACTCACCGATGCAGAAATTGAAATGCTGTCGACTGCTCTCCATGTCGATTCGGCAGATTTGCGCCGTCTGGAAGTAGCCTGGGGCGGACGGTTCGTGCAAACGCTTGAGCGTATGGCGCAGGGGCGTAAACAATTTGGCGTGCGTTTGCTGGCCGGGTCGCTGGCCGCTTACCGCCGCGCGACTGCACATTGGTGGGACGAAGTGGTGGCGCAAGTGGGCAACGCAGTGAATTTGCAGGAGCGCCCAATCTATTTCGTCTCGAGCAATTCGCACTCGCTGGTCAACCCGCTGACGGGTTTTGCCATCCGCGAAGAGAAAAACATCCTCAAGTATATTCAGTCGCGCGGACATCAAAACCTGCTCGAAGAATATCAGGCCATCCACGCAAATCGCGGGCTGACCCACAAACATAATTTTCTGTACTACGTCCTCAAGAAGTATCTGAGCGATGTGGGCGATCAGCCGCGCAATCAAATGGCGGCAGATGAGCGTGAAGTCGGCATCTATCGCGTTCCCAGTCAGCACGGGTTTGACATTGAAACGCAGGTGATTGAACTGAACAAACTGCGCGCCGATTGGCTTGACCCGCGGGTCAAGGGCGATTTGCCGACTGAGTGGCTGCTGAACAGCGACGCGCTGATTGTAAATATCGACTACCCGCTCGGATTGGGTGCGTACGAGATTTTGACGCGCTTGTCTGAACAGGTGTCACAGTTGATCGGCGTGTACATCATGGGCAAGGCCGCGACACTCAATGGGCGCATCGGCGATGTGATGATTTCGAATGTTGTCCACGACGAGCATTCGCAAAATAGCTATCTCTTCAATAACTGCTTCACCGCGCAGGATATTGCGCCGTTCCTGACCTTCGGGACGGTGCTGGACAACCAGAAGGCGATCAGCGCGTTGGGGACGTTCCTGCAAAATTCGCGCTACATGAGCGTGTTTTATCAGGAAGGCTACACTGTTATTGAAATGGAAGCCGGGCCGTACCTGTCCAGCATCTACGAGGTGGTGCGTCCGAAACGTCACCCGCAGAATGAGATTGTTACGCTGTACGGCGCGCCGTTTGATATTGGCGTCCTGCATTACGCATCGGATACCCCGTTCACCAAAGGCAAGAACCTGGGGACGAATCTTAGCTATGCGGGCATCGACCCCACTTATGCGACTTCCGTCGCCATTCTGCATCGCATCATGAGCAAGGAAGCGGAGCGGATGCGGTCGGTGAAGCCGTTGGTAACGGCAACCTAGCAAAGGGAAGGAAATGTCATGGTGGAACAATTACCTGCGGTCGGGCAAAGCATCCGCCGCTTTGATGCACCGAGTAAAGTCACGGGGACGGCGCTGTACCCCGGCGATTTCAATATGGATGGTCAGTTGTGGATGAAGATCCGCTTCAGTGACCGCGCACACGCCCGCATCCGGTCGATAGATACGAGCGCCGCGGAAACCCTGCCGGGCGTTGTGCGGGTCTTCACGGCGAAGGATGTGCCGGTCAACGAATACGGGTTGATGATCAAGGACCAGCCGGTGCTGTGTGGTCCGGGCAGCATTATCGCCGATGCGGACATCGTCCGCTGCTACATGGACAATATCGCATTGGTGGTCGCAGAAACGGAAGCGATCGCGGCGGAAGCGGTGAAGCTGATCCACGTCGAATACGAGGATTTGCCCGCTGTCTTTGACCCGGAAGCCGCGCTGCTTGACGGCGCGCCGCTGGTGCATGAGGATGTGCCGAATAACATTCAGGCCTATTATCGCATCCGCAAAGGCGATCTGGCGGCGGGTTGGGCACAGGCCGCTGTGGTCGTCGAAGGTGAGTACAGCACGGGCTATCAGGAACACGCCTATTTGCAGCCGGAAGCCGGACTCGGCTATCTCGACGAGCAGGGGCGCGTCACGGTGATCGTGGCCGGGCAATGGACGCATGAGGATCTCCAGCTTATCGCCCACGCCCTGAATTTGCCCGAAGATCAGGTGCGCGTGATCTATCCAGCAATTGGCGGCGCGTTTGGCGGACGTGAGGACATGTCCGTGCAAATTGTGCTGGCATTGGCAGCGTATCAACTGCGGCGTCCGGTCAAAATCATCTGGAGCCGGGAAGAGTCGATCAACTATCACCACAAGCGCCACCCGATTACCGTGAAGGCGAAATGGGGCGCGACCGGTGAAGGTAAGCTGGTGGCGATGGAGGCGCGGATCGTCGGGGATGCGGGGGCGTACAATTACACCTCGAATAAGGTGCTGGCCAATTCGAATCTCATGGCGACTGGGCCGTATGAGTGTGAGAATGTGCACACAGACACCTATACTGTGCTGACGAATAATATCCCGACGGGTGCGTTCCGCGGCTTTGGTGCGCCGCAAGCCTGTTTTGCCGCCGAAGGGTTGATGAATCGCCTAGCCGAAGCGCTGAACCTTGATCCGGTGGAAATTCGTTTACGCAATTCTGTGCGCGAGGGCAGCTTCCTCTCAGTGGGAACGCCGCTGCCGCCGGGCGTGACCATGCCGCAGGTGATCGAACAGGCGGCACTGGAAAGCTACTGGGTGCACGAGAATGGTTGGCGGCGGCAGACCGTTACGCAGCCGGATAACCCGGCTCTGAAGCGGGGCATCGGCTTCGCGTGCGGGTTTAAGAACGTTGGCTACAGCTTCGGTGCGCCGGAGCAGAGCTGGGCAACCGTCGAACTGTACGGGGACACGCACATCGAGCAGGCCATTGTGCGGCACGGTGGCGCGGATGTTGGTCAGGGCGCACACACGGTGATGGTGCAGATGGCCGCAGATGCGATCGGTGTGCCGATTCAATGTGTGAAATTTATCGGGCATGATACGGCGGAAACGCTGACGTCGGGCAGCGCCTCGGCATCGCGCTTGACCTTCATGGCCGGCAATGCGATTCGCGGAGCGGCAGCGGCGGCGTGCGCGGCCTGGGCGCGCGAGGAACGCCCCGCCAAGGCGACTTTCCAGTATCGTCCGCCGAAAACAACGCCCTATGATCCGCTGACCGGGAAATCTGACCCCAATTTCGCTTACGGCTATGTCGCACAGGCGGTCGAAGTCGAAGTCGACATTGAGACGGGCTTCGTGCGTGTGGTGCGCATAGTCAGTGCCAATGATGTCGGCAAAGCCGTCAACCCGCAGCAGGTACAGGGGCAAATCGAAGGCGCGGTCATTCAGGCGTTGGGCTATACCGTTATGGAACATCTCGTCTCAGTAGATGGACGTATCCGTAATCCCTATCTTTCCACGTATCTGATCCCGACGGTCCTGGATATTCCTATCGAAGTCAAATCGGTGGTGCTGGAATACGCCGATCCGATTGGGCCGTTCGGGGCGCGTGGTATGGCCGAAATGCCGTTTGTCCCACTGGCGCCAGCGATTGCAGCGGCTGTTCATGATGCTACCGGCGTGTGGATCGACGATCTGCCCCTGATCCCGGATCGCGTGGTGAAGAAGCTGCGGGAGCAAGGCATTGGCGTTCTTTGAGCAGGCTTACATCGTCGTGCGCGGCGGTGGCGATCTGGCGAGCGGCGCGATCTATCGGCTGATACAGGCGGGGTTTCCCGTTCTGGTGCTGGAACTCGCCGCGCCCTTGCTCGTCCGCCGTACAGTCTGTTTTGGCGACGCGGTTTACAGCGGTACGCGGACAGTCGAAGGCGTGACGAGCCGCCTAGTCGCCGATCTGGACGTTATACCACTCGTGCTGGCTGCGGGTGAAGTGCCAGTATTGATCGACCCGTTAGGGGCATCAATCCCGACACTGAAGCCAACGGTTGTGATCGATGCACGGATGGAAAAGCGTAATCTCGATACCACAAGCAAGGCTGCGCCACTGGTGATCGCGTTCGGACCCGGCTTCACCGCGGGCGAGGACTGCCATGTCGTGATCGAAACTAATCGGGGACACAATCTTGGACGTGTAATGCGCACGGGGCGCGCCGAGCCGGATACGGGTGAGCCGGGTAGTATCATGAGCAAGACGCATACGCGGGTGCTGCGCGCACCTGTGGATGGGCATATTGAGGCGCGCTATGGCATCGGTGACGTGATTCAAGAGGGACAGATCATCGCTGCGGTGAACGGCGTACCGATCACCGCGGCGTTTACCGGGATGCTGCGCGGCCTCATGCATCCTCGGGTTGAGGTACGAGCCGGGATGAAGGTTGGCGATCTCGATCCGCGGGGTAAAATCGAACACTGCTTCACGCTTTCGGACAAATCGCTGGCGGTGGGCGGCGCGGCGCTCGAAGCGGTTCTGTCCGCTCCCGCGGTGCGGGCTGTGCTGCGATGAAGCTGCGCGCCGCCTTCCGGATTACGCGCGGCGAGGTGGTCGCGCTGACGGGCGCGGGCGGCAAGACGTCCACACTGATCGCGCTGGCGCACGAACTGGCGGATGAAGGTTGGCGCGTGCTGACAACGACCACCACGCGGATTGCCGAGGACGAACTACGCCTGATGCCGCAAGCGGTCAAACCGGACGCGGGAGCGATTTCCGCGGCTCTGGAACAGCAGCGCTTTGCGTTCGTATACAGCGGTGTGCGTGGTGGCAAAGCTTATGGCGTGAATTCCGTGTCATGGTTGTTGGATTCGGTTGATGCGGATGCGCTGATTATCGAAGCCGATGGCTCGCGGCGGATGCCCTTCAAAGCGCCGTTTCCCCACGAACCAGTCATCCCACCAGAAACGTCGCTGGTTGTGCCGGTCGCCTCGCTGACGGCGCTCGGCCAACCGTTAGACGATGATCACGTCTACAACGCACAGGCGATGATTGACAAATTTGGTTTTTACCCCGGCACACCGATCAAGTCGCCGTGGATTGCGCAGGTGCTGCGCGACGATGAGCTCGGACTCAAAGGCGTACCGGACCGGGCGCGTGTTGTGGCATGGCTCAATGCGACGCCGCCGACCGGCTATCAGCGGGCGCGAGCGCGCCTGATTGCCAGACTTATTCTCAAGTCGCCGCGCGTTTCGGGTGCGGCGCTTGGTTCAACCAGGAGCAGTGATCCGGTGAGCGAAGTGCAGCGAACAGTTGGGGCGGTGGTCCTGGCGGCGGGGATGTCGCGCCGTATGGGCGATATGAAGGTCCTGCTGCCGTGGGTGGGTGGACGGACGATTCTCGAACACATTTTGCACCAGCTCGTGCTGGCGCGGGTCGATCCCATCGTGGTTGTGACAGGGAATCGCGCCGATGATGTCCGCGCTGCTGCCGAACGCGCCGGCGCGATCACGAGCCACAACCGCGACTTTGAAGCGGGGGAGATGCTATCTTCGCTCAAAGTGGGGCTGCGGGCGCTGCCGGCGCATGTGGCCGCTGCGCTGGTTGTGCTGGGCGACCAACCGCGGATTGAGCCGCGCGTAGTCGATCAGCTGCTCATGGCGTATGCGGAGGGGCAGGGGGAGATCATCGCGCCGAGCTATCAAATGCGGCGCGGACATCCGATCCTGATTGATCGGCGCTACTGGCAAGAAATTTACGATCTTCCGAAATCTGGAGCGCCGCGAGAGGTCATCAACCGCTATGGTGTGACCCACATCACCGTGGACACCGACAGCGTGCTGCGCGACGTCGATACACCGGACGATTACCGCGAGGAGCGCGGCCGAGCCGGGTTAACCTAACCTACTGTTTAAACCAGTTGATCAAGCGGGACACCATGTTCTTCTTCTGCACGGTCGCCTGATCGTACTCATGCTGTAAACGGGCGGTCAGATGCTCAAGTTCGCTCACTTGAATGCGCGCCCCGTTGACGATAACCCAGTTACTATCCAGTGCCCGCAGATCTTTGGGCAGCCGTTTATAGAGTTTTTTGTACGCATCGGCGTAATGAAACATGGCCCGTTCTGCGCTCATTTCCCCGTGACCCCTATACCAGATGATCTCTCAACATTGTAACCACAATTCGCGGTCTGTGCATAGTTTATCTTCCTTTGGACATCGTAACGCCTGCCGGACCTAAGGTATAATGGGGGAAAAGGAGTCATGGCAGCGATGGCATTTACACGAGCAGATTACGAGAAAGCAGCGGCCGTTATTCGCAGTCGAACCGATCTTCCCGTGCAGGTGGGGCTCGTACTCGGTTCTGGCCTAAATGTACTAGCCGATGTCTTAGAAGATCGCGTTGAAATACCGTATCAGGATATTCCTGGTTTTCCGCAATCCACCGTCGAAGGCCATGCGGGTGAACTCGTGCTCGGCCGTTTGGAAGGCGTTCCGGTCATCACGCAAAAGGGGCGCGCCCACCTCTACGAAGGGTATTCGGCCCAGCAGATTACGTTTCCGATTCGCGTGATGCAAATGCTCGGCGTGAAAACGCTGATCCTCACGAATGCGGCGGGCGGGCTGAATACGAGCTTTCGCGTCGGCGATGTGATGCTGATCACCGATCATATCAATTTCGTCGGTATGGGCGGCAATAACCCCCTGATGGGGCCGAATGACCCGACGCTCGGCGAACGTTTCGTCGGGCTGGCACAAACCTATGACCGCCACCTGCGCGCGCAGACGGTCAAAGTTGCGGAAGAAAACACCATTCGCTTGCAGCAGGGCGTGTATGTGTGTCTTTCCGGGCCACAGTTCGAATCGCCCGCCGAAATCCGCATGCTGCGGATGATCGGCGGCGATGCCGTCGGCATGTCGACTGTTCACGAAGTGCTGGTTGCGCGTCATGCCGGAATGCGGGTGCTGGCATTCTCCGGCATCACGAACGAATGCATCGACGCGATTGATACGACGATGGAGACGAATCACGCCGAAGTCCTCGACGCGAGTCGCATCCTTGTACCGAAGCTGGAAACCATTTTGCGCGGAGTTCTGCGGTCAATGCGATGATTGCCGGGTTAGTTTTCTTCATCGAGCAAATTTCAACCGGGCTGTACATTGTCCTCGGCGTGTTGATCTTTCTGGCGCTGCGGTGGTGGCTGCGGGCGAATGGTTCGTACCGGGCGACCCACTTCGAGCTGGAACGCGAGGTCGCGCGCTATAACCGGGCTAATGCGGGTACAGTGGTGATCCTCTTGTTTGAGCTGGTGCTAATCGTCATTGGCTTGCAGCAGGTTGTCGCGCCGACGCTGCGCGGTACACTGAACTTGGAAGTCAGCATCGTGAGCGTCGCGCAGGATGGCGATTTCCGGACGCCTGTACCGTCGCCGCCCTCTGGTGGGTTGGTGATCGATCCCAGCGGCGTTCAGCTCGGTGAAGTTGACCCGGCGCAGCAGATTTTGCCGACGCCGACCTTAACGCCTACGCCTGTTGGTACGATTGTGCCCAATGCTCCGCCCGCCCAATGCGCTTCCCCAGAGGCGGGGCTGGCCATTCCTGCTAACGGTATGGTCATCTTCGAGCCGATCACCGTGGTCGGTGTAGCGAATACAGAGAATTTCTCCTTCTACCGGTTTGAACTCAAAGGCGAGTCGACTTCGGGAAACTTTGCCATTATTGGTGTGGATGGGACGCAGGCTGTGCCCCAGCAAGCGGCGTTAGGTCAGTTCGTTCCCGCGTACTACGCGCCGGGGGAATATGAATTCCGCTTAACCGTGTTCGACATCACGACTGCTGTTCGGGCTTCCTGTACGGTCACCATCTACATCAGCGAACCGATTCCTACGCCGACACCACTAGGAACGGAGCGCGGATCATAGCGGTTACTATCGGCATTATCGGGGCGGGTAAGGTCGGCGGAACCCTTGCTCGTCTATGGTTTGAACGCGGGTATCAGATCGGTGCGGTGTACAGCCGCAGCCCGGAGCGCGCGGCGGCTCTGGCTGACCGAGTGGGAGCGCACGCTGTCGCGTCGGCTGAGTTGGTTCCGAAATATGCTGACTTGACCGTGATCGCCGTCCCGGATGATGTCGTCGAAACGGTTGCCGCGGGGCTAACGACTGCGGACTGGTCTGAGAAAGCCGCGGTGCATACCTGTGGATCGAAGGACAGCACGGCGCTCGCACTTCTGAGCGAACAGGGCGCGCTGATCGGGACGCTGCATCCGGCTTTTCCGTTTGCCGATGTCGAAACGGCGGTGCAAAAGCTGCCCGGTGCTGCGTTCGCTGTCGAAGCGAGTGATCCGCGTTTGCATGACTGGCTGATTGAATTGGTGGCGGCGCTGAACGGCTATCCGATCCGAATCCCACCGGGTCAAAAGGCACTGTATCATGCGGCATTGGTGATCGCCAGTAACTACGCGGTGACCCTGTATGCCGCAGCCGAAGCGCTCCTCATCCGCCTGGGGGCAGGCCGCGAAACGGCGGATGCCGCGCTGAATGCGTTGGTCGCCGGGACGGTCGAGAATCTGCGGACGAAAGGCATTCCGGATGCGCTGACGGGGCCGCTCACGCGGGCGGATGTGACCACCATCGGATCGCACCTGCGGGCGCTGGCGGCAGACGACCCGGCGTTGGCGGAGATCTATGTCGCGCTGGCCCGCCAGTCGTATCCTCTGCTTGAAGCACGGGGTTTATCTACTGACAGGATAGAGATGCTGTTGCGAGGGTACCATGCGAGTGAGCATCCGTGATATTCAGAAGATGAAAGCTGATCATGAACCCATCGTCATGATCACGGCCTATGACGCGACGAGCGCGCGCTTAAGCGAAGCGGCGGGCGTTCCCATATTACTCGTCGGTGATTCGTTGGGCATGGTGATTCAGGGTCACGATGTGCCGGTGCCGGTCACCCTCGATCACATTATATATCACGCGGAGATTGTCACGCGGGTGACGAAAACCGCGTTGATCGTGGGCGACATGCCCTTCATGAGCTACAACGTGAGCGTTGAGCAGGCGCTGACGAATGCCGGACGGTTGATGCAGGCCAGCGGCGTCGGTGCTGTGAAAATGGAAGGTGGCGAATACCTCGCCGAGACGATCCAGCGGGTGACACAGGCCGGTATCCCGGTGATGGCGCACATTGGTTTGCAGCCGCAAAGCGTCTACAAGGTGGGTGGGATGCGGGTGCAGGGGCGTGATTTGGACGGCGCGCGTCAGTTACTGCGCGATGCGCACGCCGTTGAGGAAGCGGGAGCTTTCGCCGTCGTGGTCGAGTCCGTTCCCGTGCCGTTGGCCGAAATGATCACCCACCAACTGCACATCCCGACGATCGGCATTGGGGCCGGGCCTGCGTGTGATGGTCAGGTACAGGTGTTCCACGATATCCTCGGCTTGTTCGAGGATTTCCAGCCCCGCCATACCAAGCACTATGCGGAGCTGGGCGGGGCGATTCGCGAGGCGGTCGGCAGCTATGCACGTGATGTGCGCGCGGGAACATTCCCCGCCGCTGAAAACAGCTTCACCATGAAAGACGATGTGTTAGCGGCGCTGCAAATCAACGGGACGGATGAACATGCAGGTGATTGACAGCATTGAGGCGCTGCAGAAAGCGCGCAAAGCGTTGAGCGGACGTGTCGGCGTGGTGCCGACGATGGGGGCGCTGCACGAAGGGCATCTGACACTGGCGCGGCAAGCGCGCGCCGATAACGATGCTGTGATCACAACGATCTTTGTTAACCCGACGCAATTTGCCCCTAACGAGGATTTTTCCGCCTATCCGCGTGACTTGGCGCGCGACCTGGCCCTGCTGGAATCGTTGGGGGTTGACGTGGTTTTCACGCCGACGCCCGCCAATATGTACCCACCAAATTTTCAGACCTTCGTCAAGGTTGATCAGGTGACGCAGGGTCTGGAAGGTGATCTGCGTCCGAATCACTTTCGCGGTGTGGCAACGATTGTGAGCAAGCTGTTCAACCTGACGCAGCCCGCTAGCGCGTATTTTGGTCAGAAGGATGCGCAGCAGGTAGTTGTCATCCGCCGCATGGTGACCGATTTGAATTTCCCGGTCGATGTGGTTGTCATTCCGACGATCCGGGAAGCCGATGGCCTCGCCATGAGTTCGCGCAACGTCTACCTGACGCCCGAGCAGCGGCCCGCCGCCAGCGTTATCTACCGGGCATTGGTGGCCGCGGCACAGGCCTACGACGAGGGCGAACGCACACCCGCGAGTTTACGGGCCGTGGCCAAGAGTGTGCTCAAGTCTGAAGCGCAAGCCGAAATCGAATATGTGGCGGTCAACGATCCGCACAGCCTCGTCGGTGTGCATGAGCCAGCGGATGAGCCGCTGCTCCTGTCAGTGGCGGTGCAGATCGGGCGACCGCGTCTGCTCGATAACTGCTTGCTGCCGTGGCGGCTGAATACGCGGGAAGGTCTGACGGCTACACTGGGCGCGTGAGGCGCAATGCTTCTCTCAGCCGCCTGAAGATTACATGAGTTTTACGAATTTCTGAGAGATTTCTTGTAGTTGTAGGCGTATATTAAGATGTGTATTGACCGTAGAGGGTGCTGACGATGATATTCGATTCTAACTATCTTCTGCTGGTGTTTATCCCAACCCTGATTTTGTCGCTGGGTGCCCAATTTTTCGTCCGCTCGGCGTATAACAAGTGGGGCAAAGTCCGCAACAGCGCGGGCGCGACCGGCGTTGACGTGGCACGCACCATCTTCAGCCGCACTGATGTTCAGCAGCTGCCGCTGGAGGGTACGCCGGGACAGCTCACCGACCATTTTGACCCCGGCAGCAACATTGTGCGTCTATCGCAGGGCATTGCGACGACGCCCTCGGTCGCGGCGATGGCCGTTGTCGCCCATGAACTTGGCCATGTGCAGCAGTATCAGCAGCGGTCGCCGTTGATTGCTGCTCGCCAGTTTCTTGTCCCCGCCGTAACCTTCGCCCCGCAGATCGGCTATCTGATGATCTTCGCGGGGCTGTTCTTACGCATGACCGGATTGATCTGGGCCGGGATTGCGTTGTTCGCGGTGATGGTGGTATTCATGATTTTGACCCTGCCCGTTGAGATTGATGCCAGCCGCCGCGGGATGGCGCTGCTGCAGCAATCGGGTTTGCTGACCTCGTCGGAAGATGCGAGCGGCGCACGGCAGGTCTTGACGGCGGCAGCCCTTACTTACGTTGCCGCAGCGATCACCTCCGTGCTGCAACTGCTGTATTTTGTTAGTCTCGCCAATCGACGGCGCTAACGAACGTCTGATTCGCTGCGCAACAAAACGCCCGACTCTAGCCGAGTCGGGCGTTTCTTTTATTCGAGTTCTTCAGTGTCAATCCGGCGGCGTAACCGTTGTAAGCGCCCTTGCTTGGGCCGGATGCGGTTCACCAGATCATTGAACTGGCGGCTGAGGCGGATCAAGCGCGAACGCCAAAAGGCGAACGCATAGATGGCCTCACGGCGCTGGCGATTGAGCATTCGTGTGCGATCTTCTGGCTTTGGCGCGCCCCATTTGACGATCATCGAAGCCCAGGTCAAACCGCCGCCAAACCCAACGAACGCGATATGGTCATTCTCTTTGATGCGTCCCTGCTGAATTGCCTCGACGAGCGCAATCGGGATCGATGCCGCCGACGTATTGCCATAGCGATCCAGATTGACGAAGAACAAACTCTCCTCAACCTTGAGGCTGCGCGCTGCCGCGGAGATGATGCGCAGATTTGCCTGATGCGGCACGATCAGCGCCAGATCTTTGATGGTCAACCCGGCAATATCGAGCGCCTGATTAATGCTTTCGCCAATGACGCGGCTGGCGAACTTGAAAACCTCGCCGCCGTTCATATGCATCTTGCCCATTTTATGGCCGTTGGGCAGAGTCTCGAGCTGCGCCATGTCATGGCTGCCAAATGTCGGAATTCCGAGCAAATCGCTGCCTGAGCCATCTGAGCGCAGCACGGCGGAGAGCACCCCACCTTCGACCGGACTCGCAGCCAGCACGACCGCCCCTGCGCCATCCCCAAACAGGATACATGTACCGCGATCGGACCAGTCGAGCACGCGCGACATGGTTTCCGCGCCGATCACGAGTGCCTTTTGTGAGCGCCCGGAGCGGATCGCCTGCGTGGCCATATCCACCGCGTAGACGAACCCGGAACAGGCCGCGCTCAGGTCGAACGCGCCCGCTTTGTTCGCGCCCAACCACGATTGGATTAAGCTGGCGGTGCTCGGGAAGATGTTTTCTGGCGTCGATGTAGCGACGATGATCATATCCAGCTCAAGTGGCAGGATATCGGCGACTTCGAGCGCGCGCTGAGCCGCCTTCAGACCGAGAGTCGCCGTCGTTTCTTTATCACTGGCAATGTGCCGTTCACGGATACCCGTGCGCTGACGAATCCACTCGTCGGTGGTTTCGACGATGGCCGACAGATCATCATTCGTCATCACGCCTTCCGGGACGGCCATGCCCCAGCCGACGATATGCGCGTAACAGGAGCTCACAGGAGGCGGCGCAGTGCCGCGTTTATGCATGGCCATTCGAGTGGTACTTACCAAAGATCAACACCGCGTTATGCCCGCCGAACCCAAATGAATTACTCATCGCAATCTCAATCTGACGCGGAACGCCCACATTCGGCGTGTAGTTCAGGTCGCATTCCGGATCTTGATTTGTGAGATTGATGGTCGGTGGCACGAAGTTGTTCTTCATAGCCATGATCGTGAACACGGCTTCAACGGAACCGGCTGCGCCCATGAGATGCCCCGTCACCGACTTGGTCGAGCTGATGGGGATTTCGTAGGCTTGTTCGCCGAGCGCGCGCTTGAGCGCCAGGGTTTCGCTCTTGTCGTTGAGCGGGGTGCTCGTGCCATGTGCGTTGATGTAGTGGATGTCTGCCGGAGTCAATTCTGCATCTTCTAGCGCGAACTGAATCGCGGTCGCGGCGCCTTCACCCGTTTCCAGCGGCGCGGTGACATGATACGCGTCCGAGGTGTGGCCGTAGCCCAGGATTTCCGCGTAGATCTTCGCTCCGCGCGCTAGGGCGTGTTCCAGATCTTCGAGGATAAGGATCGCGGACCCTTCGGCCACGACAAAGCCATCACGGTCTTTGTCGAAGGGGCGACTGGCGCGTTCCGGATCATCATTGCGACGGGAAATCGCCGTCATGTTGTTGAAGCTGGCGATCGCTACTTCGACCAGACCGGCTTCCGAACTCCCCGCGACGGCGATTTTCGCCTGGCCGCGGCGGATAATCTCGGTCGCTTCGCCGATGCAGTTATTCCCGGTGGCACACGCCGTAGAAATTGCGAAGTTCGGCCCGCGGATACCGTAGGTCATCGAGATCTTGCTCGATGGCGCATCAGGGAGCATCATCGGCACCATGAGCGGGCTGACGGCTTTCGGCCCTTTTTCAAGGAAGGACTTGATGCTGTCAAAGATCGAGGAGATGCCGCCAATCCCCGAACCGATGACCGCTGCGATCTCATAGCGGTTGTCATCCGTGATCTCGATACCCGAGTCCTCGATGGCTTGCTTTGCGGCATACAACGCCATTTGCGTCACACGGTCGGTACGGCGGGCCTCACGACGGCCTAGAAACTCTTCGGGATCAAAGTTCTTGACTTCGCCACCAAAATGATTTTCCAGGTGCGACGTGTCAAACCGCTGGATGGTTCGAATACCCGTTTTGCCCGCCGCAGCGTTTGCCCACGCTTCTTCTACAGTATTCCCGGTAGGACAGAGGATTCCCATCCCGGTTACGACAACTCGTCGTTGTTGCACCATCGTCTCTCCTAACAAAAAGCACGCGGCTTTTTGATTTACTTTTTCGTATAAGGGTAGCAAAATTCTACCGGTACACAAGATGAAACCCCGGCCAACCTTAGTCGTTACTCTGCTAAAAGGTTATGCTATAATCGCCGCTTTACGGAGGCAGGGTCGAGTGATACTAGTCACGGGCGGAACCGGGTTTATCGGACGGCATGTAGTCACGTGCTTGATGGCTAGGGGCTACCATGTGCGTTTGCTGCTGCCTGAACATCGTGCCCAGAAGCTGCCCTGGGAAAATCCGCCGGAAATTGTGACGGGCAGCATCCTTGACGAAGAAGCGCTGTTCAAAGCGGTGACCGGGGTCCATGTCGTCATTCACCTCGAAAACGCCTTGTGGTGGGGGCGGCGGCGCGAACTCGAACGCATTGAATTGGCTGGAACCCGTCAGTTGATCACGGCGGCGCGGGCGGCGCGGGTGGGGCGTATCATCACGGTGAGCCAGCTGGGGGCATCCCCATCGACGGCCTACACGCTGCTGCGGGTCAAAGGGCAGGTCGAAGAGACCATCAAAGCGAGCGGCCTCGCGTATACGATTTTGCGCTCCGGGATTGTATTCGGCGAAGAAGATGCGTTCATCAACCATATCATCATGCAAATGGCAGGAAACCCGTTGTTTTTCATGATGCCCGGTCGAGGTGAAATTGTGCTGCACCCGATCTACATTGATGATCTGGTCGATGCCATTGTCGCCAGCCTCGAAACCGTGGATGTTGTGGATACGATGGTGGAGATTGGTGGTGCGGAATACATTACGTTGTCTGACCTCCTGCGCACGATTATGCGCGTATCCGGCAAGCAACGCATGGTCATCAGCGTACCGCCGTACGCGCTTCGCTGGCTGACTGCCGTCGTTGACCGGATTCTGCCGCGTTCGTTGATGACATCCCAGTGGCTGGATATTCTGGCGACGAATCGGACGGCGCGGTTAGGGACAGCGTTTCAGTATTTCGGCATTCATCCCCGACGTTTGGAAGATACTTTGCTGACTTATATCCCCAAACGACATTACGCGCTGGATATGCTGCGTTATTCATTGCGCCGCCGTCCACGTGTTCTTTGAGAAAGGTGGTTGCATGGCAAGTCGAGAAATCGAGATTCGACCGCTGCACGCACTCTCGGAGATGCGGGCGGCGGTCGATTTACAGAAGATCTACTGGGGCAACGACATCGAGTCGGTGATCCCCGCGCACATGTTGTTTTCGTTAGCCAATCACGGCGGACATGTGCTGGCCGCCTTTGACGGCGACCGCATGGTTGGTGTGCTGGTCGGTTTTCTGGGCACGAATATGGAAGAGTCTGACCGTCCGGCGATGGCCAACCTGCAAATCGTCTCGAAACGCATGGTTGTTCTGCCCGAATATCGCGGCGGCGGGATTGGCTATCGCCTCAAGCGGGCGCAGCGCAGTCTGGCGATCACTCAGGGGATCCGGTTGGTCGTGTGGACGTTCGATCCGCTGCTCTCGGCCAATGCGCACCTGAACATTCGCAAACTGTGTGCCATCAGCCACCAGTATCTTCAAGACTACTACGGCATCGGGAGCGAAGGCGGCTTAGCCAAGCTGGGATCATCAGATCGTCTGTTGGTCGAATGGTGGGTGACAAATCGCCGCGTGGAAGAACGCCTGTATGGGCGACGTGCCGACCTCAGCCTCGCGCATTACTTCGAAGCCGAAACGCCGATTCTCAATCCGACGATTGTGCTGCCGAACGGATTTGTCACGCCGCCGGCTGAGGTGCTGCGCCCGACGGGCAGCCTCGCGCTGCTGGAAATTCCGACGAATACCCCGGTCATTGAAACTGCCGACCCCGATCTGCACCACACATGGCGGCTGCATATCCGTGAACAGTTCCAGTACCTGTTCGAGCGCGGGTTCATCGTGACCGACTTCCTCCACGATCAGCATGAGGGGCGCGAACGTGCTTTCTACCTGTTGAGCTACAACGGGCCACAATTTGAATCCTTTTCGATGAGCTAAGGCCTTAACCATGTCACGCGCGATCACAGTTAAAGATATTCAGCTATTCCCAGTAGCGATGCCCTTTGTCGAAAATCTCCGCACGAGTTTTGGCGAAGAACCGTTCAAAACAGCGATCATCGCTGCGTTGCACACCGATGAAGGTTTTACGGGGTGGGGCGAATGTGGTGCCGAGATTCATCCCGGCTACAGTTACGAGACCATGGGCACGGCTATGCACGTGTTGAGCGAATTCCTCGCCCCCGCGTTGCTGGGCAAGCGTATCAGCGATGCGACCGATGTCCCGGCGCTGCTGAGCGCAACCCGTGGACATCCGATGGCGAAGCACGCCGTCGAATCAGCAGTCTGGGACGCGCTGGCGCAGGCGAACGGCCAGTCGCTCGCGCAAGCGTTCGCCGCGCATTTGCCCGCTGGTCACGCCTCCCGCGGTTACGCCAATGTAGGCGTGAGCATCGGCATCAAGCCGACGGTCGAGGAGACGATTAGTGTCATCTCCAAGCGCGTTGGTGAGGGTTATGGGCGCATCAAGCTGAAGATTGAGCCGGGTTGGGATGTGGAATTGGCGCGGGGCGTGCGCCAGATATTCCCTGACATCCTGCTGATGCTGGATGCCAACAGCGCGTATACGCTGGCGGACGCCGAACACCTCAAGCAAATGGACGAGTTCAACCTGCTGATGCTGGAACAGCCGCTCGGCCACGACGACATCTATGAACACAGCAAATTGCAGCCGCAGATGACCACGCGCATTTGCCTCGACGAGAGCATTCTCTCGGCGGATGATACCCGGATGGCGCTCGAACTGGGCGCGTGCAAGATCATCAACCTGAAGCCAGCCCGGGTGAGCGGTTACGCCGAGAGCCTTGAAATTTACAAGGTGTGTGTGGAACACAACACACCGCTGTGGATCGGTGGACTGATGGAGACGGGCATCGGGCGTGCGGCGAATGTCGCCTTTGCGTCGCTGCCGGGGGTTACGCTTCCATGCGATATTTCTGCCACCAGCCGCTACTATGCACAGGATTTGAGCGAACCTCCGTTTGAACTCCAGCCGGGCAGTCGTCTCAATGTACCAACTGGCTTGGGCATTGGCGTCGACGTGCATGAAGATCGCGTGCAAGCCGCTGCTGCGCTGTGGCGTGAGCAGTACCCATATCAGCACAGTTAGTTAGAGTAGGGGGCTTCGATGGTCGATACGCACATCACCGAAGGGCTGATGACGATTGAGGAATTCATCGAACAGTACGACCAACAGCCATTTGAGATCATTGACGGGGAGCGTAAACTCTTGAGCCCGACGATGGCTGACCATGGGGATGTTCAGTCGAATCTGCTGACTGCGCTCATTGGTTTTATTGCGGCACGTAAAATTGGCAAAGTCTATGTGGATACACCCTTTGTCCTGACGCACGAACGGCAGTGGGTGAAAGGGTCGCGCGTACCCGATCTCATGTATTTCGTGTCCGCGCGACTTGCGGCCTACAAGTCGGCAGACTCTGATTACGGTCACAAACCGTTTGTTTTGGTGCCGGATCTGGCAGTTGAAATTGTCTCACCCACCGATAGCTACTCGCAGGTTACCCAGAAGATTAAAGCCTATCTGAAGGATGGTGTGCGTCTGGTCTGGGTGTTTGATTTGGAACGCAAAGTTGTTCAGATCTATCAGGCAGATCACACAGAGATTGAAGTGCAGGGTGATGGCCTACTCACGGGTGGCGACGTAATCCCCGGATTTGAAGTTACCGTCAACAGTCTATTCGAATAAGGAGACAAGCAGCGTGCCGTTACAGGACAAACGCATCGCATTCATCGGCAGTGGGGTTATGGCCGAGGCCATGATCAACGGCTTGATCACCCAGAAATTGCTGACAGGCGCGCAGATCTCGGCGGCTGACCCGCGCGAAGATCGCGGCGCGGAGTTGGTCAACCGCTACGGATTGCGCTTCAGCACCGATAACGCGACGGTCGTCGAAAACGCGGATATCATCGTGATTTCGACCAAGCCGCAGGTGGTGGGGCAGGTCTTCCACTCGCTGAATGGAAAGGGTAGCCGCGCCAGCATGGTGCTCAGCATTCTGGCAGGTGTCAAAATTGGTGCGCTGGCCGAAGGCCTGTTCAACCCGAATATCGTTCGTGCGATGCCGAATACCCCCGCGCAGATCGGCGAAGGGATCACCGTGTGGACAGCAACGCCAGAAGTTCCCGACGGCAGCCGCGACGAAGCGCGCGCGCTGCTCGGTGCGCTCGGCGAAGAGATGTACGTCGACGATGAGAAGTTTCTTGACATGGCGACGGCGCTCAGCGGCACTGGGCCAGCGTATGTGTTTCTGTTTATGGAAGCACTGATCGATGCGGGCGTGCATATGGGCTTTTCGCGCCGAGACGCCGAACGTCTGGTACTGAAAACGGTGCGCGGATCGGTCGATTATGCCATGCATTCCGGCCTGCACCCGGCGCAGTTGCGCAATCAGGTGACCAGCCCCGGCGGCACATCCGCCGAAGCAATCTACCAGCTTGAGAAGGGTGGTTTGCGGACCGTAATTTCACGGGCGGTGTGGGCGGCGTTCCAACGATCGGTCGCATTGGGCAAGGGCCAGAAGCGAAAAGAGGAGAGTGAAGATGAGTAAATTAACAGATGAGCGTTTTGTGCGCACGGTCGTAATATGCTGATCTTCGTTTGTGAAAAAGTGGACAGGTAGCACTGGATAAGGTAGAATTACAGCATTACGTTTTCGCACAGCGTTACATAAATCTTACGGTTGGTCTTTCTGACGCTCTGCGCGTTTGAATGCATCGTTTATCTCTATCGAGGAGACCCAGATGGCGGACATCTCCAGCAATATGTTTGAGTCCCTGCTGAAGCAAGTGCAAGACTATACCCCTGAGATCGAAGCGGTCGAGGTCGGGTATGTTGAAGAAATTGGCGACGGCATCGCGCGCGTCGCTGGTTTGCGCAATATCCGCTATAGCGAACTGGTTCGCTTTAGCAATGGCGTCGCCGGGATCGCGTTCAACCTGGAACGTGATAACGTCGGTATCATCATCATGGGCGATTATGACACCATCAATGAAGGTGACGAAGTCCGCCCGCTCGGTCGTATCGCTTCGGTGCCGGTGGGCATGGGTCTCGTCGGTCGCGTCGTGAACGCGCTCGGTGAACCGGTTGACGGTCGCGGTCCCATCAGCGAAACGGCCGGCAAGACGGAATACTACAACGTCGAACGCATCGCCCCCGGTGTTATGCAGCGCCAGAACGTGAACCGCCCGGTGCAAACCGGTATCGTCGCCATCGATTCGATGACGCCGATTGGACGTGGTCAGCGTGAGCTGATCATTGGTGACCGTCAGACCGGCAAGACGGCGATTGCTATTGACACGATCATCAACCAGAAGGGCAAGGACCTCTACTGCATCTATGTCGCCATCGGCAAACGGCGCGGTGAAATCGCCCGTCTGGTGGCGCTGCTCGAAGAAAATGGCGCGATGGAATACACGACCATCGTCGTGGCGACCGCCTCGGAAGCGGCAGCTCTCCAGTACATCGCCCCGTATGCTGGCTGCGCGATTGGCGAGTGGTTCATGGAAAACGGTAAGGACGCGCTGATCGTGTATGACGATCTGTCGAAGCACGCGTGGGCGTACCGTCAGGTATCCCTACTGATGCGTCGTCCTCCGGGTCGTGAAGCGTACCCCGGCGACGTGTTCTATCTACACAGCCGTTTGCTCGAGCGCGCGGCGCAGTTGTCGCAGGCGCGTGGCGGCGGCAGCTTGACCGCACTTCCAGTCATCGAAACGCTGCTCGGCGACGTGTCGGCCTACGTGCCGACGAACGTGATTTCGATTACGGACGGCCAGATTTTCCTTGAAACTGAACTCTTCAACGCGGGTCAACGTCCTGCGATCAACGTCGGTATCAGCGTGAGCCGCGTTGGTGGTGACGCCCAGACCAAAGCGATGAAGCGCGTCGCTGGTGGTTTGCGCCTCGATCTCGCGCAGTTCCGGTCGTTGGCAGCCTTCGCCCAGTTCGGTTCTGATCTCGACAAAGCGACGCAGCGTCAGCTCGATCGTGGTCTGCGCCTGACCGAACTGCTCAAGCAGCCGCAGTATCAGCCGCTGTCGCTGTCCGACCAAGTGGCCGTATTGTTCGCTGGTACGCGTGGTCTGCTGGACTCCGTGCCGGTGGAGCGCGTGAAGGAATGGCAGGTTGCCTGGCAGCGGGCTTATCACAGCCAGTATGCCGCCGTTGCTGACTTCATTGAATCCACCAAGACCCTGCCCGAAGAGCAGGAAAAGGCACTGCGGAGCGCCATCGAACAGTTTACCGCCAGCTGGAGTTAACCTATGGCAACCGCACGCGAAGTAAAGAAACGTATTCGCAGTGTGAAAAACATTGGGCAGATCACACGCGCGCTTGAGGCGGTTTCCGCTTCGAGAGTGCGTAAGGCGCAAGCTCGTGTGCTTGCCAGCCGCGCCTTCGCTGAAAAAGCGTGGGAAATTCTGCTCAATGTGCAAAACTCGATGACGGGGACGTCACTGCATCCCCTGTTGACCGCGCGTTCCGAAGTCAAGAACACGATGGTGATCCTCATCACCTCAGATCGTGGGCTGGCCGGGGCGTTCAACACAAACATCTTGCGCGTGGCGCGGCGCTTTGAAGAACGGTTGGGCACACCGGCGCGCTTTGTGACGATCGGTCGCAAGGGCCGTGACTCGCTCATCCGCGTCCGCGAAAACGTCGTGGCGGAGTTCTCCAACCCCGCCGAAACGACGTTGGCACAGATTTCGCCAATTGTGCGGCTCGCCACCGAAGAATTCCTGAATGGCACGGTCGATGAAGTATTCATTGCCTACACCGACTTTGTGAACCTGCTGACTCAGCGTCCGCGCGTGACGCGCCTGCTCCCGCTCTCGCCGTATGAGACGGACGATCAGGTGGTCGCGGAATTGATCAAGAATGCGCCGCATGTTTCGAGTGGGGCGGCGGACTACGAGTACGAACCAAGCGCCACCGCGATTCTTGATGAAATTGTTCCGCGCTTCACGCTGCTGCAAATGTATCAGGCGATTCTGGAAAGCCAGGCGAGTGAACATTCAGCGCGCATGGTCGCCATGCGCAATGCGTCGGACAATGCGTCGACGCTGGTCGAAGACCTCACACTGGTCTACAACAAGGCGCGTCAGGCAGGCATCACGAGCGAAATCCTCGATATTGTGGGCGGCGCAGAGGCGCTGCAAAATTCGATTGACAAGCTGGCTGGGAATATTGAAGCGGATCTCGCGGCACACGCGGTGGTCTAGCGGCAGGACTGGGGAGATATAGATGGCTGAAATTCAAGGGGTTGTGTCGCAGGTACTCGGCGCGGTGGTCGATGTCGATTTTCCGCACGGGCAGCTGCCGAATATTTACGACGCTCTGCGCATTGAACGTGCAGACGAAGAAGACCTGATTCTCGAAGTGCAGATGCACCTCGGTCATAATGCCGTCCGCACCGTCGCGATGGACACGACCGATGGCCTGAAGCGCGGCGTCACCGCCTTTGCGACGGGCTCGCCGATCACGGTGCCTGTTGGCCCGGCGTCGCTCGGACGCGTGTTCAATGTGCTCGGTCGCCCGATTGACCTCGGCGCTGATGTCCCAGACGACACCACCCGCCGCCCGATTCACAACACGGCGCCGGACTTTGAAGAACAGACCACCCGCATCGAAGTGTTCGAAACGGGTATGAAGGTCATCGATTTGATTGCGCCCATGACCAAGGGCGGCAAGACGGGTATTTTCGGCGGCGCGGGCGTGGGCAAGACGGTCACGATTCAGGAGCTGATCAACTCGATTGCGACGCAGCACTCTGGTCTGTCGGTGTTCGCGGGCGTGGGTGAACGTACTCGTGAAGGCACGGCGCTCTACTACGAAATGAAAGAAGCAGGCGTGCTGGACAAACTCGCGATGGTCTTTGGCCAGATGAACGAGCCCCCCGGCGTGCGTCTGCGCGTGGCGCTCTCTGGCCTCGCCATGGCAGAACACTTCCGTGACGAAGGTCGTGATGTGCTGCTCTTCATCGACAACATTTTCCGTTACTCACTGGCAGGCGCGGAAGTGTCGGCGCTTCTCGGTCGTATGCCTTCGGCGGTCGGTTACCAGCCGACGCTGGCCGACGAGATGGGCCAGTTACAGGAACGCATTACCTCCACGCAGACAGGCTCGATTACGTCGATGCAGGCCGTGTATGTGCCCGCCGATGACTATTCCGATCCTGCCCCGGTCGCGGTGTTCGCGCACCTTGACGGTACGATTGCGCTCGAACGCTCGATTGCGTCGCGCGGTCTGTTCCCCGCCGTTGATCCGCTCGGCAGCACCAGCAAGATTCTCGATCCGCTGGTCGTCGGTGACGATCACTACCGCGTGGCGCGTGAAGTCCAGCAAATCCTCCAGCGCTACAAGGATCTGCAGGATATCATCGCCATTCTCGGTATCGACGAACTGTCGGACGACGACAAGCTGTTGGTCGCCCGGGCTCGTAAGATCGAATTGTTCCTCAGCCAGCCAATGAAGGTGGCGGAACAGTTCACCGGTCGCGAAGGCAAGTACGTCAAGATCAAGGACACCGTGCGCGGCTTCCGCATGATCCTCGACGGCGAAGTCGATCACATCTCGGAACAGCTGTTTTACATGGCAGGGCCTATCGAAGACGTGCTGGCACGTCACGACGAAGCGCTGCGGCAAGAGTAAACTGATGCCAATCGCGGTCGAGGTTGTCACGCAGGAAAAAGTGGTCTTCTCCGAGCCGGAAGCCGATATGGTGCTTGTTCCAGCGGCGGAAGGCGAAATGGGCGTGCTGCCGCGGCATGCGCCCGTCCTGACCACGCTCACCTTCGGTGAGTTGATCATCCGCAAGGGGCGCGCCGAAGAACGCTTCGCCATCTACGGCGGCGTGGTCGATGTGCGTCCGGATAAGGTCGTTGTCCTCGCTGACCTGGCCGAATCGTCGTATGAAATTGACGAGGCGGCGATGGAAGCGGCGCGAGCCAACGCGGCCAAGATGCTGCAAGAAGGCGTTCCGCCCGAAGAAAATCGCGCGGCGGCCCTGGCGCTGCGGCGCGCTGAACTGGCGCTGAAGATTCAGCGTAAGGTGCAGTCACGTGGATCGACGGTGATGCGCATCATCGAAGATACGGGCGAAAACGACTAGACTTTCTCCGTAACCAGACATGCGCCCGATGGGAGTTTTCCCATCGGGCGTTTTGTTTTGCTATAATACATCCCCGATCACCGCGCTAGAACCAGTAAGGGTCGCTATGGGACTGTTCGATAAACGCTTGGGTGTGGACTTAGGAACGATTAACACGCTGATCTCCGACAACGATCAGATCGTCTTGCAGGAACCGACGCTGGTCGCGATGACAGTAGAGGATCAATCGGTCGTGGAAATCGGTCAGCCCGCGCGTGAGATGCTCGGCAAAGTGGACGACGAAGATATTCAGTTGGTCCGCCCGCTGCAAAACGGCGTAGTCGCCGATTATGATGTCACCGTCTTCATGCTGCGCCAGTTTTTCAACAAGATTGCCGGACGCGTGCGCTTGTTCAAGCCGACGATCATGATCACCGTGCCCTATGGCGCGAACAGCGTCGAGAAACGGGCGGTGCACGATGTGGCTATGGATGCGGGCGCGCGTGAAGCGATCCTCATTCCCGAACCACTGGCGGCAGCGATTGGGGCCGGGCTGCCCGTGAGCACGCCCGCCGGGGATATGGTGGTGAATGTTGGCGGTGGCATCACCGAAGCAGCCGTCATGACCATGAACAACATCGTGCGCGCCGAGAGCGGTCGCGTGGGTGGCTTGAAGATGGACGACGCCATCATCAGCTACATTCGCCGCAAATACAACCTGACCATTGGTCAGCCGTCCGCGGAGTCGGTCAAGATACAGGTCGGCGCGGCGGTATCTTTGCTGGAAGAACTCACGATGGATGTGCAGGGGCGCGACAATGTGAGCGGCCTGCCGCGCACAATCACGGTGAGCACAGGCGAAATCGTAGAAGCGATTGAAGAACCTTTGCGGGAGATTTCAGCCGTGGTCAAGGCGGTGTTGGGGAACACTCTGCCCGAACTGGCCGCCGACATTATTGATCGTGGGATTGTGTTGACTGGCGGCGGCGCGATGCTGCGCGGACTGGATCAATACCTGACTCGCGAGACGGGCGTCCCCGTGTACCGTGCAGACAATGCCATGATCGCGGTGGCGATTGGGGCAGGGCGTGCACTGAATGACCCGGCCATTCTGCGCCGGATCACTCAGAGTGTGTGGAGCTGACTATTCAAGATAGTAGGTCATGCGCTGTAAGTGAATGACGGGGTCGATGTACTGCACATGGACATTATCCGGTACATTCAGGTTGATCGGCGCATAGTTGAGGATGGCGCGGACTCCGGCAGCGATGAGCGTATCAGCAACGGACTGTGCGGACTCAGCCGGTACCGCGACCATCGCAATCTTGATGCCACGCTCAGCGATAATCGTGTGCATGGTATCGAGCGGCTGAATCAAAAACTCGGCAATACTCTTGCCGATCTTATCCGTAGAGCTGTCGAAAACACAGGCGATATGAAAGCCGCGATTGGAAAAGCCCCGATACCGGGCAACGGCATTACCTAAGTCACCTGCGCCGACGAGCGCTACTTCCCAATCACGCTCTACGTTCAAGACCTGCCGCAGTTGTTCTCTGAGATACGCAATTCGGTAACCAGTTCCCTGTTTCCCGAACCCGCCGAAGTGCGACAAATCCTTGCGAATCTGTGCCGAACTAATGCCCAAACGCTTGCCAAGCTCATGCGAAGAGGTCACTTCCTGACCTTCTTGCGACAGACGTTCGAGCGCCCGTAGGTAGACCGGCAGGCGACTGATCACAATGTCGGGAATACTGGACGGCATAATGAGCGGTTCTCCTAACAGCCGATGGTGATTGTGAAAGATGTGACAACTTCTATAGTACCATTAAGCCTACCTTCACGCCAGCACAGTTTTAACATTGAGAAAATAAAGTGAAGACAATTTCATGTAGAATCAGTGGATAGCGTCAGTATGGTGGAAGGTTGGGCGTTCGCACAGTATGTCAGTTAGGCGATCCATCTTTGTACTCAGCGTGATTACGATTGGACTGCCGCTTGTGGCCTTCGGAGTCCGAGCCAATCAAGCCCAGAGCAGTGCGAGTTCCGCACCCCAGTATGAGCAGTATGTAGTCGGGCGCGGCGCGGTTGAACTTTCGGTATCCGCCATAGGGACGATGCAGCCCGATCAAACGGCGGCACTCAGTTTCACCATTCCCGGTCGCATTACGGAAATTCCAGTTACGGTCGGGCAGGGGGTCACTGCTGGCGCTACGCTCATGGTACAAGCGGATACCCCCCTGCGAATTGCCTATGAACAGGCGGAACTGGCGCTGGTGTCGGCGCAGATCCAGCTGGATGATGTGCTCGATGGCCCGGATGCGGGCGAGATCACCGTCGCGCAGGCGAACGTGACCGCAGCGCAAAGTGGAGTCGCCGCCGTACGGAATGCGGTATCGGGCGCAGATATTCAGACCGCACAGCTGTCGTATCAGCAGGCGCAAGAAGCATTGGCCGCGGCGCAAACGGCGCGGGCGACGGCTCCCGGCGATCAACCGCCGGCGGCGTATGATTTGCTGGACGCTCGTATCGGGCAGGCGAGCTTCAATGCCGAGATCGCGCGGTTGAATCTCGAACGGTTACAGGCGGGAAATCCGGCCGCAGTCGGCGCAGCGTCCGCCCGCGTCCAGCAAGCACAAGCGGAACTCGATCGGCTGATAGCCGGGCCAACGCAGGCCGAAATTGATCGCGCCCAAGCCGCGGTCGAACGTGCGCAATTGGCGCTGGATGAGGCGCAAGCAGGCTGGGATCGGGTCCGCTTGGTCGCACCCTTTGATGGCGTAATTAGCGCCGTGAATGCGGAAATTGGCGCGCTGGTTGCGCCGGGTTTCGCCGTGCTTGAACTCACGGACGCCGCGCCGCTGCACCTGACGGTGCAGGTGGATGAAATTGATGTGCGCCCAATCCGCGTGGGGTTGCCCGCGCGGATCACGCTGGACGCGCTGCCCGATCTCGAGATTCCCGGTATGGTGGACAGCATCTCCCTGGTTGCCACCAATGAAGGGGGCGTCGTCAGTTTTGATGTCCAACTGCATGTCGAACAGACGGATCCTCGGATGCGCGTGGGCATGACCGCCGAGGCAAACATTGTCGTCGAGGCGCAGGCTGATGCGTTGATCGTCCCCAACCAGTACATCCGACTCGATCGTGCGGCAGGCGCTGCTTACGTGAATGTGCTGCAAACGGATGGAACACTCCTCGAAGTGCCAGTGACCCTCGGGTTACAGGGGCAAGAGGTCAGTGAAGTGAGCGCCGGACTGGAAGAAGGTGCGGTGATTGCCGTCGACCTCGCAGGCGACAACCTTTCGATCTTCGGGGGCTAAGGAACACTATGCGGAAATTTCTCACTTACACTGTGATTGCGGTGGTGGTCGCGGGGGCTTTGTTGGGCGCGCGTGAACTGCAGCAAGCGCAGCAGAGTGCGACCGACGAAGCGGTTCAGGTGCTGGATCAAACGATTGTCGAGCGCGGTAATCTGCGCGTGACCGTGAGCGCGACCGGGGCAGTCACGCCACAGCGGCAAGTCCCGCTCCTGTTCGAGTCGACCGGAACTGTGACCGAGATCCTTGTCGTGGAAGGGGCCGCGGTGCGCGCCGGGGATGTGCTGGCTCGCCTTGACACCACACAAGCAGAGGCGCTGCTCAATGAGGCGCTGCTCGCGCTGGAGGTGCAGCAGCGCGCGTATGCCTTGCTGACCAGCCCGCCACGACCTGAAGACCTCGCCGTCGCGCAGGCGGCGCTTAACAGCGCGTTGGCGGCGTTGAATGCCGCGGCGTCGACGGGCGTATCGGCGCAAGATCAGCAGATCGCCTATGTCCAGTCGGAATTGGCGCGGAATCAACTGTGGCAGGCGCAGCTGCAGCGGGATATTGCCGCGAATACGTCTGGGCCGAGCGTCGATGTGAGCGGTTTGCTGCCGAATGGGGGCGACAATGTCCCGCAGGACATCATCGATCAGGCGAACGCGGCGCTTTCCGGTTTGATCCCCTCGGTGAATGTCGACGTGAGCAGCTTCGAGGCCGGACTGGATCAAGCGGCCTATGGCGTCGCGATTGCGGACTCGAATTACACCGCGACCCGGTCGCGGGGCGGTGATACGGCGGGGATGTCCTCGGCGCAAGCAGCCGCGACTGCCGCGCAGATTGCACTGGATCGGCTGACGAACGGCGCGAGCGAACGCGACTTGCAGCTGGCAGACATTGGTCTGCGGCAGGCCGAATTGACGGTCGAATCAGCACAGGCGAGCCTTGATCGTGCCGTGCTGGTTGCTCCGTTCGACAGCGTAATCGCGCGGAACAATCTAGTGGTCGGTGAATTCCCGCCGTCCCAGGCCGCGGCCATGCTGCTGGTCGACACGAGCGGTTACTATGTGGAGATCGCGACGGATGAAACGGATGTCGTCGATCTCGCCGTCGATCAACTAGTCGAACTTGACTTCGATGCGCTGCCTGATGCGCTGCTGACGGGTCATGTGGTGCGCATCAACCTGCTGCCGACGACCGTCGGGCAGTTGGTGACGTATCCCGTCCGCGTAGCACTGGACGCGACCGACCAGCCGGTCCGGGTAGGTATGACGGCGACCGCGACGATTATCGTCAATGAACTGCGCGCTGTGCTGATGGTGCCGAACCGCTTCATCCGACTGGATCGCGTGACGGCCAAAGCGTACATCACGGTGCAAGAGGGGGTCAACAGCTTCCGCGAAGTCGAGGTGACGCTGGGGCTGCGGAATGAGATCGCCAGCCAGATCGTGAGCGGCGTCGAGGCTGGCACGACCATTGTGTTGATCCCGCGTGGCACATTCGATCCGATCCGGGGATTCTAATCGATGTTCAAACTCTTCAAACGAGAAGCAGCCCCGCCGCCGAGTAGCGAGCCCAAAGCCGTGATCGATGTGCGGGAGATCGCCAAGATGTACAAGATGGGCGATGTTGAAGTGCATGCGTTGCGCGGCGTCAACCTCAAAATCATGGAAGGCGAGTTCGTTTCCATCATGGGGCCATCGGGCAGCGGCAAAAGTACGCTGATGAATATCCTCGGCGCGCTCGACCAGCCGACTTCCGGCGACTATTTCCTCGACGGAGTGAACGTCAGCCGCCTGAGCGAAAGCGAGCTAGCCCGCGTCCGGAACAAGAAGATCGGCTTTGTCTTTCAAAGCTTCAATTTGTTGAAACGAACCTCGGCGCTGCGGCAAGTCGAACTGCCCCTGATGTACGCGGGCGTGAGCGGAAGGCAGAAGAAAGCCAAAGCCGCGCTGGAATCGGTCGGATTGGGCGAACGTCTTAATCATCTACCCAGCGAACTATCCGGTGGCCAGCAGCAGCGCGTGGCGATCGCGCGGTCGCTGGTCAACGAACCCGCCATGATCCTCGCCGATGAGCCGACGGGCAACCTCGACTCGCGGTCGGGCACCGAAGTCATGCAGATCTTCCAGCGCCTTAATCGCGAACAAAAGATCACGGTGGTGTTCGTCACCCACGATCCCTGGATTGCGCGGCACACTAATCGCGTGATCATGCTGCGCGATGGGAGCATCATTGCCGACCAACAGGTGAAAAATCCGTTGGTGGCGGGTGCTTCTGAGCGCCCCTCGCTGGCCGATGAGATGGAAGAAATTTTGCAGGATGCGTACTACGGCGGTCAGCAGGAAGAGTACAACTAGGTTCACATGAACATTGGTGAGAGTGTCCGGATTGCCCTTGATGGCCTGCTAACCAACCGCCTGCGCGCGCTGCTGACGACCTTAGGGATTATCATTGGCGTAGGGGCAGTGATCGGGCTGGTGAGCCTTGGCCGCGGTGTGGAGAACTTCATCGCCGCGGAATTCCAGGGGCTCGGCTCGAACTTGCTGTTCGTCTTTTCCAGCGCCCCTGCCAATGGCACGCGCACGACGATTCAGCCGCTGTCTACCATTGAGGCGGAGGCGCTGGATAACCCGTCCGTCGCGCCGAGCGTTGGCCAGCTGTCGCAGGAATTTGTCGTGCCGGCGCTTGTGGTGGGCGAGGCGGTCAGCATTCAACTCGGTGTCAGCGGAGTGACGCCCAATTGGGATGACGTGCGCAGTTGGACGACGGACAAAGGCGCGTTCATCAGCGCGGAAGATGTGGACAGCACCGCGCGGGTCGCGGTGTTGGGAACAACCGTGGTCGAGGCGATCTATGGTGACAAAACGTTCGATCCGGTCGGTCGGACCATTCGCATCAACGAGCGGGTGTTCACGGTCATCGGCGTCATGGCAGAGCAGGGCGGAGGTATCGGCGTGTTGGGTGATCAGAACGAGATTATCTTCATCCCGATCAGTACCGCGCAGACGCGTATGGATCGCGCCCGTACCCGCGACGGCGGCTATCGCGTTGACATTCTCAACATTCAAGCGGTGTCTGAGGATCGCATGGATCAAGCGGTGCGCGAGATCGAAGCCTACCTCGATCAGGCCCATGCCATCACGTTTCAAGGCGAGCAGGATTACAGCATCATCAGCCAAGCGGAACTCTTGAACTCGCTCGGCTCGATCACGGGCGTGCTGACTGTGTTCCTCAGCTTGATCGCAGGCGTGTCGCTGCTCGTTGGCGGCATCGGCATCATGAACATCATGCTCGTGTCGGTGACGGAGCGCACCCGCGAAATTGGATTGCGCAAGGCGGTCGGCGCGCGCGGCAGCGATATCATGCTGCAATTTCTGATCGAAAGCGTGATCCTGTCCGCGTTGGGTGGAGCTCTCGGGGTGGCGTTGGGCTGGTTACTCACGTGGATTGGCGGGCAGCTCGTCCCTGACCTGACATTGAGTGTCACCGGGGATGCGGTGGTGCTGGCGACCGTCGTCAGCACCTTCATCGGCGTGTTCTTCGGGTTGTACCCCGCCAGTCGCGCCGCCAAAATGCGCCCGATTGACGCGCTGAGGTTCGAATAACATGATCATCGAGAATACGCGGATCGCGCTCATCGGGCTGCACTCGAATAAGCTGCGGACAATCCTCACCATGCTCGGCATTACGATCGGGGTTGCCGCTGTGATCGTGCTGGTGTCCCTCGGTCAAGCCGTCGAAACCTTTGTGCGCAATCAATTTCTCGGTCTAGGTACGAATCTCATGCTGGTGTCGCAGCGTGATGTGTCGCTGGCGGATGCGCGCGCGGGTGGCGCAAGTCAGATGATGACCATGCGCGACTATGACACGCTGCGCGATCTATCCCGTGTACCGGATGCGCTTAACGTCATGCCTCAGTTGAATTTCAGCCGCCCCGTCTCGGTTGACGGGCGGCAGGCGAATGGTCGGATGCGGGGCGTGACCGAGTCGTTTGTGCCCATGCGCAACCGCGATGTGATCGCGGGACGCTTTCTGGAACGCACGGATGTCGAAAGCGAGGCGCGGGTCGCGGTGATCGGGCTGACAGTCGTAGAACGATTGTTCCCGGACACTTATCCGATTGGCCAGGATATTCGCGTTAGCGAGGTGACCTTTCGCGTCGTCGGGGTGATGGCCGAGGCGGGCGGCAGCGGTTTCGGGGGCGACGACAATGACCTCATCTGGATTCCGATTACAACCGCGCAAAGTCGTCTGAATACCGGTGAAGACGCCAGCGGGCGTAAGCGTGTGACGAATGTGCTCGTGCAGGCGCGCGACGCCGACAGCATCGATCTGGTGGCGGCTCAGGTCCGCGCTGCCCTGCGTGAGGCCCGGAACATCAGCTTCCGTGATGAAGATTCCTTTCAGATCTTCACCCAGACCGACTTGCTGGAGTCGGTAGGGCAAATCACGAGCTTGCTGACGATCTTTCTCGGGATCATCGCCGGGATTTCGCTGCTGGTCGGCGGCATCGGCATCATGAATATCATGCTCGTGACCGTGACCGAGCGCACCCGCGAAATTGGCTTACGCAAGGCGGTCGGGGCGCAAAAGCGCGATATTCAGCTGCAATTCCTGACCGAAGCGACGGTGCTCTCGCTGCTGGGGGGCGCGTTCGGCATCGGGATTGCCTTCGCGGGATCGCTGGCGGTATCCGCGCTATCCGCCGATTTGCAGGTGCGCGTTCAACTGTCGAGCGTGCTGCTGGCCACGCTCATCTCGATTGCCATCGGCGTCTTTTTCGGGATTTATCCGGCGAATCGCGCGGCGGCGCTCAACCCGATCGATGCGCTGCGCTATGAGTAGGCCTCGATAGTCGATTATTACGTTGCTGACGGTTGAATGAACGTTGTTCTCTGTCCTTAAGGATGCTACAATGTCCGTTAAGATTATTCCCCGCATGAGTTCTTAAAGGCTGCGGCATGTCGGTAAAACCGAACGGTAAAGAGCAAGGGACTGAGGCGCTGCTGGGTACTGTCCACGAGAGTATGCTGGACGGACTTGGGCAGCTTTCCGACTACTTCGGCTTCAGCAAGGTTATGGGGCAGATGTATGCGGCGATGCTCTTGAGCGATAAGCCACTCTGCTTGGATGATCTGGTCGAACGCCTCGACATTTCGAAGGCGAACGCCAGCATGAACATGCGCACGCTCGAGAATCTGGGCATGGTGCGTCAGGTGTGGGTGCGGGGCAGCGGTGGGCGCCGCAAGTTCTATGAAGCGGAAACCGACTTCTGGACGATTATCACCAATATCCTCAAGGGGCGCGAAATGCGCGATGTTGATCGCGCGCTGTCGGTGATGAACGCCAACATTCAGCGGCTGCAATCGGCGATGCCGGCGATGGGCGAAAGCGATCAACAATTGGCCGAACTCTATGTCGAGCGCATCGCCCAGATGCAGGGCTTATTTCAATTCGCGCAAATGATGATCAACGCAATTTTGTCTAAGGTGGCAGAAGGGGAAGGCGAAGACGGGAGCACAGGGCTGAAGGGGAACTTGCCCTTGTAGCGATGGATCGCCTTGACTATAATTCAATTTCCTGAGGGGGAATGGCGGAATTGGCAGACGCGCATGACTTAGGATCATGTCTCTTACGAGGTGAGGGTTCGAGTCCCTTTTTCCCCATTGAGTCTGTCTTGAGAGCAAAATCGGCTGAGTTTTCAGCCGATTTTGCGTTAGTAAGCGAAGTTGCGCGTTCAAGTCGCGTTCGTGACGTTACTGCTTAATGCGCTAGACCACCGCTGCCAAACGGCCACTCTGGATGATCTAGAGTAAGCAAATCCCACTGTTGGGTAGATTTCCTCATTCCGCAAGGAAGCGGCGAAAGGCGCTCACAAACTTGTTCCAGGCCGGTTCATCTTCCGTCAGAATGTGATTCTTGCTTTCCAGCGCGAAAAACTCGGCATGTGGAATTAAAGAGGCGAGTAGGCGCCCCTCCTCAAATGGAACGGCCGCATCCCGGTTGGCATGCAAGACGAGGGTTGGCGTGGTCACGAGCGGGGCAATGGCGCGAATATCAGTATGGTGCATCTCACTTTCAAGACGAGCGGCGTTTTCTGGCGAGGTCGAGATGCGCATCAGCTCGTCAAATGCCCGCAGTTCTTCAACGGTTGCGTCAGGACGTAACTGAGTAGCAAACACTTGGCGGAAGGCGGGATTCTCGCGCCCCCAGCCGATCCGCATTAGGCTTACCAACACCCGCTCTTCTTCGATCTGCGTATCCGTGAGGTCCCGGTTCAACCAGCCTCGGGCATAGGCACCGAAGAGCAGCAGGCGACTGACTTGCTCGGGATGCCGAACAGCATAGGCAACGGCTACGGTGCCACCCTGCGAATTGGCGAACAGGGGGAACTGACGCAGTCCGATGGCGTTGACTACGGCTTCCAGATCGTGCACCCACGCTTCGAACGATAAATCCGCCACATTCCAATCCGACAACCCGGTGCCGCGTTTATCGTAACGAATGAGGGTGTGATCGCGCGTAAATTCCTCTAACCAGTGCCGCCAGATCGGACTCTCCCAATCATATTCTAGATGGCTCATAAACGTGGGTTCTTTGACAAAGGGCGGACCGTTCCCCGCAATGGCAAAAGCGATCCGCGCCCCGTCGAAGCTCTTGGTGAAATAGACGCGCTGTTCGATCTGTGACCGTGTTCGGACTGGTGTTCGATGGCTTAGCTGAATAGGCGGAGGCGGGGCTACAGACTGATCTGACTCATGAAACAGTCCCGACGCTCTGGCCTGGGCAACGGCCTGCGTCCGGCTCGTCACGCCCAGTTTGCTGTAGATCTGGCGGTTATACCACTTGACCGTATGCAGGCTCAGAAAGAGATCATCGGCGATTTGCTGATCGGACAAGCCGTTAGCGAGACGCTCGAGAATCTCTTGCTCCCGTTCGTTGAGTGGATCGGGCGACGCTGCGTTCCCGGCCATTAGCACGTTTCCTTGTCCCTACCGTGCAGATGTATGATCCTTTAGTTGCATATTACACGATTTTGGGACGTGTTCCCATTCTTTGTCCCATTCTTCGCACCACTCTTTCGAAGGAAGACCTACACCCGCAATTGACCTACGCTGAGGACAGGAAATATCTGGTATCTCAACTCAGGAGTGCAGAGATGATCAACCAATCAGTCCTCGATCTGGAGCGTGTGCAGGCGCTGCGCAGTCAGTTACGCGGGCAGCTTCTGCTCCCCGACGATACAGGGTATCCCGAAGCCTGCCGGATTTACAACGGGATGATCGACCGTCACCCCGCGCTGATTGTTCGCTGCGTTAATGTGGCTGACGTGATCGCTGCGGTGAACTTTGCCCGCGACACACCGCTTCCGCTGGCGATCCGCGGTGGTGGACACAATGGCGCTGGCTTAAGTCTGGTAGATGATGGACTGGTGATTGACCTGTCCCTGATGAAAGGAGTTCATGTTGATACACAGGCTGGAACTGTGCGCGTCGAGGGGGGCTGTGTCTGGGGGGACGTGGATCATGCGACGCATCCGTTTGGTGTAGCAGTACCCAGTGGTTTCATCTCCACGACTGGCGTAGGTGGATTGACGCTTGGCGGCGGTCTGGGTTATCTCACACGAAAATACGGTCTGACCATTGATAACCTGCTGGCGGTGGACATTGTGTTGGCGGATGGTCGCTGCGTGACGGCGAGCGCTGACTCGAACGCCGATCTGTTTTGGGCGGTGCGCGGTGGCGGCGGTAACTTCGGCGTCGTTACCTCCTTCCTGTTCAGGTCAAACCCGGTGAATACCGTGTATGGCGGTCCAATGTTCTGGTCGCTCGATCAGGCGTCAACCGTCATGAAACGCTGGCGTGATCTGATCATGAACGCCTCCGAGAATATCAACGGCTGGTTTGGCTTCCACCATGTGCCGCCGGTGCCGATGTTCCCACAGGAACATCACCTCAAGAAGGTTTGCGTCGTGACCTGGTGTTACACGGGTGACCCGCAGCGGGCGGAAGAAGTTTTCGCGCCGATCCGCGGGTGGGCGACTCCCTTGATGGATTTTGTCGGGAAAATACCCTGGCCCGCGCTGCAAAGCCTATTTGATGCGTTATATCCGCCGGGTTTGCAGTGGTATTGGCGCGCCGACTTTGTTAAGGAGATCCCGGATCAGGCGGTTGATCTGCACCTGAAACACGCGGAACAGCTTCCGACCGGACATTCGACCATGCATCTGTATCCCATCAATGGAGCCGCCCACCGTGTCAGCAAAAATGAAACGGCATGGAGCTTTCGGGATGCTAATTTCGCCCAGGTCATCGTCGGCGTTGACCCTGATCCTGCGAACAACCCGCGGATGATTCAGTGGGCGCAGGACTACTGGACGGCTCTGCATCCACATTCGGCGGGTGGAGCATATGTGAATATGATGATGGAAGAAGGCGAAGATCGGGTCAAAGCCGCCTACCGAGATAACTATGAGCGCCTTAGTGCGATTAAAGCGAAATACGACTCGAACAACCTGTTCCATATCAACCAGAACATCAAACCGCAGTCATAAGGAACGCGCCAAGAGAACGATGGTTACCAAGCCCCACTTGGCAAACGACCTGCTTTCCTGAAGTTCGTTCTTCTAAAGGAAAATCGGCTGTGCAGACAGCCGATTTTTGTACGAAAAGTGGGGGAGCGAAAGTCGCTATTCGAAGCCGGTTGTCTCAAAAACAGACATTACCTGACGAATCATCGCGTCATAGTCCCCGCCGAAGCGGGATACTTCATAACATCCGATCGGATTCTCCAGAATATTGACCAAACATTTGTTGCAGTAGGTGCACGGATTGGCTGGGCGGTCTTGGCCGGCAGCGAACATTTGCATGAGATCCGGATTGGCGATCAAGGAACGCGCAATCGACACGGCATCACAGTCACCATCATTGATGACTCGCCGGATGACCGAAGCCGTCTGAAAGCCCCCGGTGCAGATGACCGGGATATTGACGGCCCGCTTGATTGCGCGGGCATTCTCAACGTTGACCCCTTCGATGATCTTGCCCTTGGCCCGATTCCACAGCAGTTGAAAAATGGTCCGCCCCGGCGGGTAGCGCAGCAGCAGAAAGTTGCGGAACGTGTAGAGACCACTGGAGATGATCGAGTCGTAGGCGCGCAGCACGTCGTCCGCCGGAAAACCACCGATGGGATTACGTGGATGGGGGAATAAGCTCCCGGCCGACACATGGATCGCATCGACTCCCGCCGCCTCCAGCCATTGGCAGATCTGAACCGAGTCCTCGAGGCTGTTGCCACGCTTTTCCCAAGGAATGACGGCGTTGTTGTCATCAACGGCGCTGATCTTCATCTGGAGATGAAAATCATTCCCCACTTCCTGACGAATCGCATGGACGATTTCCAGAACGAAGCGGGCGCGGTTTTCCAGCGAGCCGCCGTATTCGTCTTCGCGATCATTAATGCCGGAACTGAGGAACTGCGTGATCAGGTAGCCGTTGGCGCCGTGAAGCTCGACGCCATCCAGTCCGGCCCCGCGCGCCCGTCGGGCTCCGGCGGCAAAATCCTGGATAGTCGACTTGATTTCAGCTTTTGTCATGGCCTGACATTGGAAACCATGAAAGGATTCGGTTCGACTGGTGGAGCTCAAGGCCTTCTTGCCTAAATTCTCCACCCCGCCCGCGTCTTGCTGGCGTCCCGAATGACTCAACTGCAGGATGTAACGGCAGTCGTGTTCGTGAACCGCTGCGCCCAGTCGGCGCCAGAAGGGGATCGCCTCATCGCGGTGGATCGTCGCATAGTTAGGAATAATCCGGCCGCGAATCGATACGGGCACGAAGGACGACATGATGGCGCCAACGCCACCGCGGGCGAACTTGAGTTCCCAGTTGATGCGCGCCTGCGTTCCTGAACCATCATAGTTGTCGAAGCGACCCGATATATTCGAGCGAAAGACCCGGTTCTTGACGGTCAGATTGCGAAATTCCAGCGGCTGAAAGAGAATGTCGGGCTGCATCACACCCTCTCGTTCTCTTGCGCCCAGTACGGCAAGTACTCAATCGGTTGGCGATGCCCGAGCAGGAAGTAACAGTAAAACACATTGAGCCAATGGAAGCCTTGCAGGTAGGCTTTGCACAGCATCAAACTGTGATCGTCCGCATTGGGCAGCACCACCATATCGCGGATGAAGCGAAAGGGGAGGTTGAGCCCGGTGTTGATGTCAATGTTGTAGTTGAAGTGCCCCAGATGCTGATACGGCTCGTACAGGGGCTGCGGCGGTTCTTGTGCAATTAGGCTCGTTCGGAAGTAGCCGAGCTGGATGGGTCGGCCTTGCCACAGCCTGACTTTCCAGTCACCGCGATATTCTTGGTAGTCCGGAATGACAATCTCGTTGTACCCAAAATTCCGGCCGTCTTTTTTCCAAAAACCCTTTTTGAACTTTTTACCCGAAAGATGCCCGATCCATTCGTGGTTCCAGCCACAGTAGATGTAGCCATTCAGTTGTTCCGGATCGGGAGGTGTACCGGTGAGGAGGACTTGTTCAAGGGTAGTACTGTCTGCTTGCGCCAACGATTCATAGGTCCAGCTTTGCGCCGCCATCTGATTTCCCCCTAAATTGTCCGTGCGGAAGCATCCGCAGTCGATGCATTTAGCGTACTGGAAATCGGTTTTGTCAGCAAACGACGTGTACCTAGTTCGCGTATCTTGCCCCAACACAGGCCTGCGACGCGGAGAGATCCGCCAGTTGCCTCCCCCGCGCCCGAATTTCCCCTGTTCTACTAGTGCGACTGTTGTACAATGATCAGTATTATGAATCTGCTTTAGTCAATTGGTGAAGCGAAAGAATGGAGTATGAGGGCGATGGTCAGGCTGATGAGTGCCGCTTCTCCCACATATAATTCTCTAACACTCAATTGCTATAATGGCAAGCAATCGCTTCTGCGAAGGATAGTCTCTTGAACATTCAAACGGAACGTCTTGAAGATCATACCGCTCGTGTCACCGTCGAATTGGATGGTGAACGTCTCGACCAGGCAAAAAAACAAGCCGCGCAAGAAATTTCCAAAAAAGTCAACATCCCCGGTTTCCGCAAAGGTAAAGCGCCATATCGCCTCGTGTCCAACTATGTTGGCGAAGCGGCGATTTTGGAAGAAGCCGTCGAACTGTTGAGCAATGACATCTACAAAGAGGCGCTGCCCGAGTCCGGACTCGATCCCTATGGTCCTGGCTCGCTGGTCGATTTTAAGGCGGATCCACCGGCGTTCGTGTACGCCGTGCCGCTTCAGCCGACGGTCGATCTCAAGGATTACGCGTCATTCCGCCTCGATTTTGCGGCTCCGACCGTGGCCGATCGGGATGTAGATCTCGCGCTGCGTAATCTGCGCGAGGAACAAGCCGTCGTCGAAGCGAGCTTCCAGCCCGTCGTGATGGGCAATCGCGTCACGCTCGATATTCACTCGCACATTATAGAAGAGGGCGAGGAACACGAGCACGAAGGTGAAGAGGGCGAAGACGGCGAAGAAGTAGCCGATACGCACGATCACCAGCACGGTGAACCGTTCATCCATGAGCATGATGCGACGTTCATTCTGGACGCCGATGGCGAACCCGTTCCCGGTTTCAATGATGCGCACCTCGGCGCGGTCGCTGGCGATACGCGGATGTTCGAGTTGAGCGTGCCGGAAGACGTTGAGAAGTATGCCGACGCCTCCGGTAAGAAGGTGCATTTCACGACGGTCGTCAAGAAGATCGAAGTGGTGACGCTGCCGGATCTGACCGACGACTTCGCCGCGCGCGTCACCAAAGACGAAGAAAAGCCGCTGTCTCTGTTGGAACTGCGCATGCGCGTTCGCGAAAACCTCGAAAAGTCCGAATCTGATCGTTACCGTGAAGAATTTCTGCGGCGGACGATTGATGCGCTGGTCGAAAAGGCAGAGATTGGGTTCCCCGAAGCGATGGTTGCGGATCAGGTTGAGGACTTCTTGCAAGACCTCGATCAACGGCTGCGGCGGCAGGGGATGACGCTCAAAGACTATATGTCGATTTACAAGAAATCGACTGATGATTTGTATACCGACTATCGCCCGATGGCGGTGCAGACGGTTCAGCGGCAGTTAGTTTTGCGCCAGTTGGTAAGTTCTGAGGCACTACAGGTGTCCGATGAGAGTATCAACGCCGAAATCGATCGGGTCATTGAACGGTTTGGGGCGGATCGTCAGGACGAAATTCGCAAGATGTTTGATACGCCGCAGATGCGCGACAGCGTGCGGAACGATCTCCTGCGCGATGCAGTGATCGATCGCATTATGACCATCGCTAAGGGGGAAACCCCGGCGGCGGAGACTTCCACGACAGAAGCGGGAAGCGACACAAACACTGAGAGTACGGAAGACAAAGAGGAGTCTGCCTAATGTACCCGCAAAACGTTATCCCTATGGTGATTGAGCAGGGCAGCCGCGGTGAACGCGCGTATGACATTTACTCCCTGCTGCTGAAGGAGCGCATCATTCTCCTCGGCACCCCGATTAATGACCAGATCGCGAACCTGATGGTGGCGCAGCTGCTGTTCCTCCAGAGCCAGGATCCGGAACGCCAGATTCAGATGTTCATCAATTCGCCCGGTGGGGTGGTGTATTCCGGTATGGCAATCTACGACACGATGCAGCAGATCAGCGCGCCCGTGGCCACGACCGCGGTCGGGATCACGGCGAGCTTTGGCACGGTGCTGCTGACCGCGGGTGCGAAGGGTTTGCGCTATGCGCTGCCGAACGCTACCATTCATATGCACCAGCCTCTGGGCGGCGCGCAGGGTCAGGCGTCGGACATCGTTATTCAGGCGAATGAAATTATGCGCTTGAAGGAACGTCTCAATCAGATTCTTGTGTTCCACACCGGGCGTGAACTCGATGTGATTGAACGCGATACCGACCGTGATATCTATTTCAGTGCCAAGCAGGGCGTCGAGTACGGCCTGATCGACTCGGTGCTGGAAAGTACAAAAGTTCCGGCTGTGGGAGCATTAACGAAGTGAATTTTTCGCCAACGAACCAACGCTGTTCATTCTGCCGGCGCGGTCACGACGAAGTTGAACGTCTGATCGCGGGACCCGATGGGGTGTTCATCTGCGATAACTGCGTTGAATTGTGCCAACGCATCCTGTTCGAGGAAAACCCGAACTATGGACATGATGATCTGGGGATTAATCTGGAGCGACTGCCGCTGCCCCGTGAAATCATGGCGCACCTTGACGAGTATGTCGTCGGTCAGGAACATGCCAAGCGTGTGCTGAGCGTGGCGGTGTACAACCACTACAAACGCATTCGCAATGGCAGCGTAGCGAACGGCGTGGAGTTGGAGAAAAGCAACATCCTGATCGTCGGGCCAACGGGGAGCGGCAAGACGCTCCTCGCGCAAACGCTCGCCCGCGTCCTCGATGTGCCGTTCTGCATTGCCGATGCGACCTCCCTCACCGAGGCGGGGTACGTCGGCGAAGATGTCGAGAACATTTTGCTGCGCTTGATTCAGGCGGCGGATGGGGATATCGCCCGCGCTGAAAAGGGCATTGTCTACATCGATGAGATCGATAAGATCGCGCGCAAGTCAGCGGACAACCCATCGATCACGCGTGATGTGTCCGGCGAAGGCGTGCAGCAGGCGCTGCTCAAGATTGTAGAGGGCACGCTGGCCAATGTGCCGCCGCAGGGCGGTCGCAAGCACCCGCATCAGGAATTCTTGCAGGTTGATACGTCGGGCATCCTGTTCATCTGCGGCGGCACGTTCGCCGGGATCGAAGATGTGATCGGCAAGCGCGTTGGTGGCAAGGGCGCGATCGGCTTTCAGGCGCAACACACTGAGGAGCGGGTCAACATCACCGACAAGAGCGAATTGCTGCATCATGTCGCACCGGAAGACCTGATTCAGTACGGCCTGATCCCCGAATTCGTGGGTCGTCTGCCGGTGCTGGTCAACGTGGAACCGCTGGATAAGGCGGCGCTCATTCGCATCCTCGTCGAGCCGAAGAACGCGCTCGTCAAGCAGTACCAGCAGTTGCTGGCGCTGGACGGGCTGGAACTCTCATTTGATGAATCGGCGCTTGGTGCGGCGGCAGATATCGCGTTGAAACGCGGTACCGGCGCGCGTGGTCTCCGCTCGATCATTGAAAGCCGCCTGCTCGACGTGATGTTCGAAGCACCGGGGCGCAACGACATTCACCGCGTGGTGATTGATGCCGACGTGGTCACCGGCGTGTCGAACCCGCTGGTGTTCAACAGTGATGGTGATCGCGTCACTTGGGACGAGCATAATATCAATAAGCCGCTCGACACCGCGGCATAAACAACCTAAATGCAACAAAAAAGGACGGGCTCAGGCTCGTCCTTTTTAATTCCGCGGACTGGTGAGCGCCTAACGGTCAGGGGTGAGCAGCATGACTTCGGCTTTGTTCCCGACTTCGCGCTGAAAGATCTGCGCGTCGACCCAATTCGCACCCGACGAACTCATGCCCCAATTGCAGGGGATGACCCAGTGCGGGCGCATCTGGTCGGTGACCTGCGCGGCTTGCTCGGGCGAGAGAGTACCCTTGCCATCAATTGGCAAAATGGCGATGTCCGGGTGAATGGATGCCATTTCTGGGATGAAGCCGGTATCACCCGCGTAGTAGATATCATAGTAGTTGACGGAAATAACGAAGCCCAGTCCGCCATCAGTCACCGCATGGCGCGGATCGTTAGGCGAGTAGGCTGGGACACCTTTGATGCACACGCGGTCGACGGCGATGCTTTGCCACGGGAGCAGTACGGTGCAGCCCGGAATTTCCTGTGCGACCCGTTCGTTCCCGATGATGAGGGTCTGGTCACCACGCAGTTTGTTGATGTCGGCCAGCGAACATCGATCATAGTGGTCATGGCTGACGAGAATGACATCAGCAGGTCGATCCGTCCGGAGAATCCGCCATGGATTGATGTAGATCAGGGGGGAGCCCTGAATGAGGAAACTTCCGTGCCCTAACCATTGGATTTGGTCTATCATCATGCTTCAGCTCAACGCAGTGGGTATGTGACCTAATGGAGCGTAACTTTACTACAGTACGGGTGTTTGGGCAAGATTTTTGTCCTAGTCTCAATGAACACGTGACATGCGGAATCCAAACCCGAGTTATAATGGGCATGCGATAATGCGTCAACCAGCCTCCTTATACGACTGAGGGATCAATCGATGAGCAATCCTCCAATCAATCGAATTCAGCCCAAGCCGAATCCTAACCAGCCACCGCGGCCAAACACCGGTGAACTCGGTGGCGCATGGTCGCCTCCGCCGCTCACCTCACTGAACGACACTGGACTGAATTTATTGGCGGTCGCTGAACTGGTACTGAAAGTGTTGTACTTTGGCGGCTATATGTCTGGCCATACCATCGCCGACATCGTCAAACTCCCGTTTACGGGTGTGCTCGACAGCGTCATTGACTTTTTGAAGCGCGAGAAATTTATCGAGGTCAAGGGGTCTGGCGGTTTAGGTGAAGCCAGCTTCCAATATCTGATTTCGAACGCGGGTGCGGCCAAAGCCCGTGAAGCACTGGAACGCTCGCAGTACGCCGGACCGGCTCCCGTGACTCTCCAGCAGTATATCGCCTCGCTGCGTTCACAGAATAAGGAACGCCTCCTCGTTCACGAAGAGCAGATGAAGTCGGTGACGGATCACCTTGTGATCTCCGAAGAGATGCTGGCCCGCATTGGCCCGGCGATCAACTCGGGTCGCTCGATGTTTCTGTACGGGCCTCCCGGCAACGGGAAGACGACGGTCGCGGAACAGGTTGGCCGCCTCGTGCTCGGCGATACCATCTGGATTCCGTACGCATTTGATGTTGACGGCCAGATCGTGCGCGTGTTCGATAACGTCAACCATGAACTCGCCGACGATATGTCGACCAAGCTGGGCACCGGCGTCGTGATGGATCCGCGCTGGGTGCGCATTCGCCGACCGATGATCATGGTGGGTGGCGAACTTACGCTCAGCGGCCTCGACCTCGTGTACGATACGATTAACAAGTACTACGAAGCGCCGTTCCAGGTTAAAGCCAATGGCGGCATGTTCCTGATCGATGACTTTGGCCGTCAGCAGGTGCGCCCGCGCGATCTGCTCAACCGCTGGATCGTCCCGCTCGAAAAAGGCATCGACTTTTTGACGCTGGCGACCGGACGTAAGATCGAAATTCCGTTCTTTGTGCTGATCGTGTTCTCCACGAACATCGACCCGCGCGACTTGGTGGACGAAGCATTTCTCCGCCGTATTCGTCATAAGATCGAGATTACCGATCCGACCTACGAGCAGTTCCGCGATATTTTCAAACGCGTGTGCACCGCGAAGGGTGTCAAGTATGACGAACAGGCGCTGGCATACCTGCTCAAGGAGTGGTACATCAGCAAAAATCGCGCGCTGCGCGCAGTGCATCCACGTGACCTGATTAATCAGCTGCTGGATATTGCTACGTACTTGAACAAACCGCCCGTGTTGAGCAAGGACATGATTGACCGCTCGGCGGCATCGTATTTCGTCAACCTCGATTGACGCGGGCGCTATGAACAGGATCTACAACGGAGCGGCGATCCCGCGTTATCAGATCTTCGTGCTGGGTGATGGCAACTTTGTCGTTCAGTGGAGCGAGCATACCGTTCAGGACTTGATGTCGGGAACGTATCGCCCGTACACCCAGCATGATTTTGGTCATCTGATTCACGATTTTGAGCTGGAGCGCCTGAAAACTGCGGGCGTGATTGAACACTACAACCGGACGTATGTGTGGGTGTATGCCCTTCCGGAGAATAACCGCTTTGGTATGCTGCGGACGCAGGAAAGATCAATGAGCCGCGTCCGCTCGTACTATCTGAACACCACCCTCCCCGTCGAGCGGTTTGACGAGGTATTGGTTCAGCTACAGTCGCTCGGCCTGATTGACCAGTACTGGGCGACTGAACATGATGGGGTCGTAGCCATCTTCAATAAAGATGAGCAACCGTTCGCGCAGTTGAAGGATGCCGAGGCGGTGCAGCGCCTGTTAAGCGGCGCTGCGCCGGATCTGTTCAAAGATACCGCTGTCGCTTTTATCGAGATGTCGCGGGCGGATGTCGCGCTCAAAACGCCGGAGATGGATCATCTGAATCTCGATGAGATCATCGCCGCGCAGACGGATATCGCCCTGTTTGCCGGAAAGCGGGTGATGGTCCTCGTAAAAGATGACCGCGAATCACACACCATCTGCCAGATGCTGGGTGCGCTGACGATGGATGTCTGCACGGCGCATACAGGCGGCGATGCGCTGCTCAGTCTCGAAGAACAGCCAGCGAACATTGTCGTAATGGAGCTCCAACTGCCGGACATGCACGGCTATGAGTTGATCGCCAAAGTCCGTGAAATCGGGGCTGTGTCGCCTATTCATGTCATTGTACTGGCGGAACCGAACGCGACGGAAGCCGATCAGGTATTCGCGCTGACGATAGCCAAAGTTGATAGCTATCTGGTCAAACCGATTAAGCTGCCGCAGCTGCGGCAGAATGTGTGGACAGCCCTCAAGAGCTAAACTCCCATTGTGTTTTGGAGGCCCGACAAGTAGACTCATTCAGAATATACCGTCTGATAATGAGCGTCTGCCATGTCTCAAGTACCGTGGGAAAGCAAAATGCGCCGCACGAATGCGGAGGCGGAATGGATGGCACCAGAAGAAGTCGTACAGCAGGTACGTCTTCATTATTTTGAGGCCGTTAACTGGCTGCATGACAGCACTTTTGAATCGTGGGCGGCGCAGTGGTCAGAAGCACCCGCGTACCTCAACGGTTCGTTCCTCAAACGACATCAACAAGCGCTTATGACCACGCGGGATGCTGTGCTGCCACACCTGGTCGGTGTACTGCGCTGCGATCATACGATCGAAGTGCGACACTTTAGCCAGCAGGGCGGTGATTGCTTAATCGTCGATCATCAGACAGGACGCCGGATGGCCACCTATAACCGCGAAACCCAGCAGCGCCTCAACACGCAGGATCTGGGTGACGGTGCAGTCGTCTACCGCATGCACTATGATTTGCGGTCTCGGCGCTGGAAAATCGATCACTTCGTGCAGGAACTCCCGGCGGGGTGGGGCAGCGCCCGCCGACGCATCCGCGAGACCGGGAATATGCCCACTTCATTTGGACGCGATTATTAAGTCTCCGCCCGTCCAAATACCGCGCCGCTTTACCAGTCAGGCAAGGTTGTGACCTCCACCACATTTGTTACGGGCGGGACCGGCTTCTTAGGTCGCCATCTCATTCCGGCGCTGTGCCGGGCCGGGCATCACGTCCGGGTCCTGGCGCGGCACCCGGATGCTCACCTGTGGCTCAAACGCTATCCGAATGTTGAAATTGTTCAGGGCGATGTGCTCGACGCTGCTAGTTTGCGGACAGCCATGCGCGGTTGTGCCTATGTCATCCACGCGGCGGGGCTCTTCCGCTTCTGGGGCGAACAGGCGCTGTTTGATGAGACCAACGTTGGCGGAACGGAAAACCTTCTCAAGGCAGTCGTCGATGGGCAGCGTGTGCTTTATATCTCGACAGTCGCACTGATCGGCACGCCGTCGGGTATCGTTGACGAGCTGCATCCGGCGCAACCCACGGATAACTATCAGCGCAGCAAGTACAAAGCGGAACAGCTCGCCCTGCGCTATCATGCCGAGCACGGCGTTCCACTCATAGTGCTGCGCCCCGGTGCGTTCTATGGCCCGTTTGGTACGTATGCATTCAATCGCTTGTTCTTCAGAGACCCCATGCGCGGAATCATCATGCAGATCAACGGTGGGAGCTATATTACATTTCCAGCGTATATTGGCGATGTCGCGCAGGCGATTGTCCGCGCGTTGACGGCGGGGCGCCCGGGGGAAATCTACAACGTGTGCGGTGAAACGCTGACGCACAAAGCGGCTTTTGACATCATCACGCGTGAGGCGCAGCTCTGGTATCCGCGACTCAACATCCCTGATTGGCTGGGTGAGGCGTTCGCGCGGTTGCTGACGGGCGTGGCGTATGTCACACGGCAGGAACCGTTCTACCCGATCACCTTGCGGTCTTATGTGTATAATGACTGGCGCGTTTCCAGTGAAAAAGCGCAGCGCGAACTCGGATTTGTGCCGACGCCGTTTATTGAGGGCGCACGGCGCACGATCGCGTGGTATCGGGCCGGACAGCCTGATATGCTCCCAGAAGTCGAATGTTAGGACGATCATGATCGATCAAGTCAAGATTTTTGTGCAGAGTGGCAATGGTGGCGATGGTCTCATCGCTTTTCGCCGCGAGAAATTTGTGCCGCACGGCGGGCCAGCGGGCGGCGATGGTGGCGACGGTGGCGATATCGTCTTCACGGTCAACCCGAAGATGAACACGCTCGCGCCCTTTGGTAATCGCATCCATTTTCGCGCGCAGCACGGCGATAAAGGTGGCACCAGCAACAAAGCCGGTCG
>CALKIA010000691.1 GCA_937988705.1 uncultured Chloroflexota bacterium
ATTTCTTCGCCGACGCGCTCGATTGGGAATTTGTGCTCGATGCCGCCCGTTGGACCTATGACGAAGCGCGGCACACGCAAATGGGCTATGCCCGCCTCATCGGTTGGGGTTTCCAGCCCGAAGAACTGCCGCTTGGCACCTATATTTTTGACGCGGCCCGCGGGCAAGACCCCATTATCCGACTCGGGATGCTGCATTACTTTGAAACAAAGAACATTGGTAAGAAACATGATCGTGCGGCGGCCTTCGCCAGTTATCACGACGATGTGAGTCAGCACGACATGGAATTCGACTGGGCAGACGAAACAATCCACGCGCATTACGGCAGCAAGTGGTTAACGGCGCTGCGCGAGAAATTCCCGTCGCTGCCTGACCGGGAAACACTTCATAATCGCTGCGATCAGCTGGTTGAGCAGGTCGTTGCGGAAGCAGTCGAAACGGACAGGCAAGCCATCTATGCCGTGACCGAGGCGATGGTAGCCAAAGCGAACCGCCGTTTGACGTTGGTGTGAGCCAGCCGGGGCTCATCCTCGGCCAAACGCTCATCAAATAAGGAATAAATCTCTTATGCAAGCTTCAAATTCTCGTAGTACACCTGCTCTACAAACAGGGTGGCGTCTCCGCAACCTGTTTGCTGCCAGAGAAGCAGGTGTCTTCATCGCCTTGATCCTGATGTGCGTGTTTCTAGCACTCACATCAGATGCGTTTCTAAGCACTCGTAACCTGCTCAATGTCGGGCGACAAGTATCGCTGATCGGCATTATGGCGGTCGGCATGACCTTCGTCTTGATCTCCGGCGAGGTTGATCTCTCCGTTGGGTCGACGTATGCCCTCTCCGGTCTGGTGACGGGCATGCTGCTCGTTCAGCAGTGGACGATGATCCCCGCAATTGTGGTCGGCTTACTGATTGGCGTCGGGATCGGCATGATCAACGGCGTGCTGTCCACCTACGGAAAACTTCCCTCGTTCATCACCACATTAGGGATGTTGAGTATTGTTCGCGGCGCTGCCCTGCTCATCACCGATGGGCAACCAGTGACAGTCAATATCCGTCAGGGCGTACTCCCTGATGTGTTGGAGCAGTTCGAGTTCATCGGTCAGGGTTACCTGTTCGGTCAAATCCCCATGCAGCTTGTCTTCTTCATCATTGTCGCGATTCTCGGCGGTATCGTCCTCTCGCTGACGACGTTCGGCTTCCGCGTTTACGCAGTGGGCGGCGGACAAAAAGCCGCCCGCGTCTCCGGCATTCGCGTCTTCTCCGTCAAGGTGTGGGCGTTCATGATTATGGGGACGTTCGCCGCGCTGGCAGGCATCTTGAGTATGGCGTTCTTGCCGAGCGGTCAAGCGGGACGTACCGGCTTAGGCTTGGAACTCGACGTGATCGCGGCAACCATTGTCGGAGGCGCGTCACTCTCCGGCGGGGAGGGTACCATTCCGGGTACAATCCTTGGCGTGCTGATCATCGGCGTGCTGCGCAATGGGTTGGTCCTCCTGGGCATTTCGCCGTTCGCGCAGGAACTCATCATTGGTTTGGTGATCATCATTGCGGTGGCAATTGATAAATGGACAGCCAACCGCCGCGCATCATAAATAACTTTGCCGCCCTATGGCAGTTCTACGGAAACTATTGACACCTTCCGTTTGATTTGCGCAATTAAGTTACGTGCATTCATGAGGAGTATTTCAAATGAATCTCAGAAAGTTGTTCTCTGTACTATTGGTCTTGTTGACGCTTCTCCCCTTTGTCATGGTCGTTTCCGCCCAGGATGAAGGCGTCAATGTGGCAGATTTCGCCTTGGCAGAACGCATTCAGGCGAAAATCGATGCCGGTGAAGCGCTGAACATCTACGTGTCCTATCACGACGTCTCCAACGAATTCGCACCATTCATCCGCGCGGGCGTTGAACGCGCTATCGCGGAATTGGGCGTGAGTGCGCAGTTCATCGGCCCGGTCGGGGCCGATGCGGATGCGCAGATCAGCGAAATCGAAACTCTGATGGACCAGATGGACGGTCTGGCGATTTCATCCGTCAGCACGGACGCGCTGGCCCCGCTGATCGACCGGGTCACCGAAGCCGGGATCCCCGTCATCACCTTCAACACTGACAATCCGGACAGCGCCCGCCTCGTCTTCGCCGGACAAGACCTTGTCCAGAGCGGACGCGAAGCTGGTCAGTTGATGGGCGATGTCCTCAACGGTGAAGGCAAGATCCTCATCACTACGCTGGACGCCGCCGCCCAGTGGTCGATTGACCGCGAGTCCGGTGCGCGGGAAGCCCTCGCTGCGTTCCCCGGCATTGAAGTTATTCAGACCGTCAACACCGGCACCGACCCGCAGGAAATCTATGCGGCCATCGAAAACGCCATGCTCGCGAACCCCGACGTGACCGGCATCCTCTCGCTCGAATGCTGCTCCACCCCCGCCGCTGGCGAATGGGTCACCCGCAACGACGCGGTCGGCACCGTCAAGGTCGTCGGCTTCGACCTGCTGGATGACACCGTGCAGTTGGTCGTTGACGGCGCGGTTCAGGCCACCATCGACCAAGCCCCCGAACGTCAGGGCTTCGAAGCAGTCAACCTGCTCGTCCAGTTCCTGAATGGCGAGACCATCAGCAATCTCGATACGGGCGTCGGCATTTACACGCAAGAGAACATTAACGAAGTCCTCAACCCGACGGCAGAACCCACTGAAGGCGTCAATGTGGCAGATTTCGCCTTGGCCGAACGCATTCAGGCGAAGATCGCTGCGGGCGAACCGCTGAACATCTACGTGTCCTATCACGACGTATCCAACGAATTTGCGCCGTTCATCCGCGCAGGCGTTGAACGCGCCATCGCGGAATTGGGCGTGAGTGCGCAGTTCATCGGCCCGGTGGGTGCGGATGCGGATGCGCAGATCAGTGAAATCGAAACCCTGCTCGACCAAATGGACGGCCTGGCGATTTCTTCCGTCAGCACGGACGCGCTGGCCCCGCTGATCGACCGGGTCACCGAAGCCGGCATCCCCGTCATCACCTTCAACACCGACAACCCGGACAGCGCCCGCCTCGTCTTCGCCGGACAAGACCTCGTCCAGAGCGGACGCGAAGCTGGTCAGTTGATGGGCGATGTCCTCAACGGTGAAGGCAAGATCCTCATCACTACGCTGGACGCCGCCGCCCAGTGGTCGATTGACCGCGAGTCCGGTGCGCGGGAAGCCCTCGCTGCGTTCCCCGGCATTGAAGTTATTCAGACCGTCAACACCGGCACCGACCCGCAGGAAATCTATGCGGCCATCGAAAACGCCATGCTCGCCAATCCTGACGTGACGGGTATCCTGTCACTCGAATGCTGCTCCACCCCGGCGGCTGGCGAATGGGTCACGCGCAACGACGCAGTCGGCACCGTCAAGGTTGTCGGCTTCGACCTGCTCGATGACACCGTGCAGCTGGTGATCGACGGCGCGGTTCAGGCGACCATCGACCAAGCCCCCGAACGTCAGGGCTTCGAAGCGGTCAACCTGCTCGTCCAGTTCCTCAACGGCGAGACCATCAGCAACCTCGATACGGGCGTCGGCATTTACACGCAAGAGAATATCGGCGAAGTCGCCGGGTCGTAATCGGCCAGAATTCGGTTGGTGGGCGGTGGTTCACCGCCGCCCACCGCGCTTTCGGGAGATCGTCCACGCGGGCGATCTCCTGAAACGCCTCTCTCTCGAATGACAGCATTATTGCGAAAATGAAAGATCCGCTTATGTCGCAACCCGTACCGATTATTGAGCTCCATCACATTTCCAAGCAGTTCCCCGGTGTGCTGGCGCTGAATGATGTCAGCATGAGCTTTTTGCCCGGCGAAATCCATGCCGTTTTAGGCGAAAATGGCGCAGGCAAAAGCACCCTGATGAATATCCTTGCGGGCGATCTTCAGCCGGATAAAGGCGAAATTCTGCTGGATGGCAAGCCGATCACGCTGGCCTCACCCGCCGTCAGTCAACATGCGGGCATCAGGGTCGTGTATCAGGAACTCGCGCTGTGCATGAACCTCAGCGTGGCGGAAAACATTATGCTCACCAATGCCGCCAATCAAACGGCACTCTCGTTGGCGCGCCGGGGTCGCATGCAGGAAACCGCTCGCGCCGCGCTGGGGCGGCTCGGCATGGACCACATCAACCCGAAGACGAAAGTCGGCAAGCTGTCGGTTGCCCAGCAGCAGTTAGTCGAAATTGCGCGCGCGATCTCTCAGCAGGTGCGCGTGTTAATTCTGGACGAACCCAATTCCGCCCTGACCAACGAAGAAACTACTCATCTTTTTGAAGTGATTGAGCAGCTGAAAAGCAAGGGCGTCACGATCATTTACGTCTCGCACCGGCTCGAAGAAGTGCTCCAGATCGCCGACCGGATCTCGGTCATGCGCGATGGACGCTATATCAGCACGATGGTGAATGATGAAGGCGTCACGCTGGACAAGATCATCAACCAGATGGTCGGGCATGCGGTTGATCATTTCCGCCGGCGCACGAGCGAAGCGGCGCCCTCACAGGAAATCGCGCTGGAAGTCGAACAGGTTGCGAGTCTTCCCGCGCTGAAAGCAACGTCCTTCCGGGTTGCGAAAGGCGAGATCATCGGGTTTGCGGGATTGCCGGACTCGGGAAAAGATGAACTCGTGTCGGCGATCTTCGGGCTGACCCCGCGCAGTGGTCACATCCGCGTGCAGGGGAAAACGATCAAGTCCGGTTCTCCGACCGACGCCATTCAGAACGGCATGGCCCTCATCCCGGCCGATCGACGCGGCTCCGGCGCGTTCTTGACGATGAGTGTAGAAAACAACACGGTCGCAGCGTCACTCGAACGGATCAGCCGGCTGAGCTTTCTCAGGTCGGATCAAATTCGCCAAACGAGTGCCCAGTATGTCCAGCAGTTCGATACACGCATCAGCAGTCACCAGCAAAAGCTGCGCACTCTGAGTGGTGGCAATCAGCAAAAAGTCGTCTTGGCACGCGGCTTGGCGACGCAGCCCGCGATTTTGATCCTGCACGAACCCACCCGGGGTATCGACGTAGGCGCTAAGAGCGAAATTTACAGCATCATGCAAGACCTGGCAGCCCAAGCGGTCACCATTGTGATCGTATCCTCTGAACTGCCAGAATTAATCGGGCAGTGTGACCGTATCCTCGTCATGTTTCAGGGGGAAATTAACGGCGAATTTAGCGGCAGTGAAGCCACCGAAGAAGCGATCCTCGCTTGTGCGATGGGGCAAACCCTGCCGAACCGAACCAAGGCGGTGACTCTATGACCTCTCCTATCATTACCGTTGTGGGCAGTTTCGCAGTCGGGTTGACCCTGCGTACGCCGGTCATGCCGATTTTTGGCCAAACCCTGATCGGCAGCGATTTCGATATGGGACCGGGCGGCAAAGGTTCGAACCAGGCCGTCGCCACGTCCCGTTTGGGCGCATCCTCATCGCTGGTCGGTATCATTGGCGATGATAAGCTGGCGGAAATCGCCACCGATCTCTATGCGGCGGAAGGCGTCGATACGACCTATTTGCTCAAAACGACGCAGCGCCCGACCGGGGTCGGGTTCATCATTCTCAACCCTCAGGGCGAGAATTTCATCATCCTCGACATGGGCGCAAATAACCTGATGGATGCTGCCTACGTCGATACAGCCGAAGCGCAGATCGCTAAGAGCGACATCGTCATGGCGGTGTTAGAAATTCCCGTCGCGGCCGCCCTACGGGGCATGGAGCTCGGCAAACAACATGGCGCACTCACGATCCTCAATCCCGCGCCTGCCGCCGAGCTGCCGCCGAGCATTTTCCCCTACATCGACTATCTGACTCCCAACGAAAGTGAACTGCGCATCCTGCTCGGCTTGCCGCCAGATGACCCGACGCCCACGCGGACGCTCGCCAGCCAACTCCGGGAGGCCGGGGTGAAGAATGTGATCGTCACGATGGGTTCAGAAGGTGTGCTGATCCTGACCGACACGCTCGATCAATTCGTGCCAGCCTTCAAAGTGGATGTGGTCGATACGACGGGCGCGGGCGACGCGTTCAATTCCGGCTTGGCGGTGGCGCTCGGCGAAGGCCAGCCGCTGGTCGAAGCCGTCCGCTTTGGCGCAGCGTGCGGCGCGCTGGCGTGTACGCAGCTCGGCGTGATCCCGTCGTTGGCACGCCGCGCCGCCGTCGAACAGTTGTTAGCTTAACGTCAGTCAGGGATAAATACATACCCCTCACCCCAGCCCTTCTCCTAAGCAAGCGGGGAGAGGGGCAACAAACGGCGCTTTTGCTGTCTCTCCTCCCTGAATTCAGGGCGGGGCCGGGGGTGGGATCAGAGACATGTTATCCCTGACTGATGTTAATCAGCCTTTCCTAACCAATTACCTTAGCACTGAGGAGAATCTTTCATGAATCGCGGTAAATTGTTAAATTCCGAACTGGCGTATGCGATTGCCTCTATGGGGCATGGCGACCTGATGATCGTGTGCGATGCGGGCTTCCCGATCCCGTCCTCGGCTTGGCGCATCGACCTGGCAATCGTTCAGGATGTGCCCGATCTCGAAACGGTGCTGACGGCTGTCTCGGACGCCTTCATCGCCGAAAAGGTCGCCTATGCCGATAACCTGTCGACCAATAACCAGCCGCTGCTCGAAAAAGTGAAGCGGCTGTTCCCCGATGCCGACCATGAGATGATCCCGCACGCGACCATCCTCGGCGAGATGGCGGCCAAAGCCAAAGTGATCGTCCGCACCGGCGCCTTCGATCCGTGGGGCAACATTTTGCTCTATTCGGGCGTCGATGTGCCGAAGTGGTTCAGCAAGTCGGGGGTCGTCGCGCCGGAATACTACGCCAAGAAACTAGGTAAATGAGCGGATATTCCGTTCCGGCGGTGGTGTTAGGGCAGCTTGGCGCGCTGCCCACACTGGAAATGGTGCGCGTTGCCCCGCCTGAACATGGCGAGGTACTGGTGCGCATGGTCGCCAGTGGCATCTGCCACACCGACATCAGCTATATGCGCGATGCGCGCGTAACGCCCGTCGTCTTGGGGCACGAAGGCGCGGGCATCGTGGAGCAGGTCGGCGCAGGCGTGACGCACGTTCGTCCCGGCGACCATGTGGTCATCAACTGGCAGCCGAAGTGCAATCAGTGCCGCCACTGCCTGAGCGGGCGGTCAGACCTGTGCGAGAACATTCAAGGGACGGCCGCTCCGCGCGTGTTTCGGGGCGACAGTCCGCTCGCCGTGATGTTGAACGCGGGAACCTTCTGCCCGCTCGTTGTCGTCCCGGGGGGCGGCGCAGTGCCCATCCGTCAGGATATGCCGCTGACGAAAGCGGCGATGCTCGGCTGTGCGGTCGCAACCGGAGTCGGCGCGGCGCTGCACACCGCGCACATTCATCCCGGCGACAGTGTGGTCATCGTAGGCGCAGGTGGCATTGGGCTCAACATTGTGCAGGGCGCGCGCCTCGCCAATGCGGGCATGATTATCACAATCGATTTGAACGAGTCGCGGCTGGAATTGGCGCGCCAGTACGGCGCAACGCATGCACTCCACGGCAGTCAGCCCGATCTCGTTGCGACGGTGCGTAAACTCACCGATGGGCGCGGCGTCGATCATGTGTTTGAAGCGGTCGGTCTGCCCGCACTCATGCTCTCCGGTATAGATATGCTGGCGCGGGGCGGCACGCTGATTCTCGTGGGCGCGGCGGCGCGCGATGCGACACTGCCCTTTCATCCCCGGCGCTTCATGAGCCAACAGCAGCAGATCATGGGCTGCATTTACGGCAACATCCGTCCGCTGATTGATCTGCCGCTGTTCGCCGATTGGTACAGCGATGGCCGGCTGCACCTCGATGAAATGCACACCGTCTCGGTGCGGCTGGACGAGGTGCCAGAAGTCTTCGCGACGCTGGACACAGATCGCGGTATCCGCCCGATCATCGAATTTGAGGTGCCAGCATGACGATCTACCATTTTGAGCGACTGTTCCCCACCGAAATCGAAGCGCGGTTGCAAGCGACGCCGGTGCTCGTCCTCTCGTTCGGCACATTGGAATGGCACAGTCACCATTTACCGCTCGGGCTGGATGGCATGGTCGCTCAGGCCGTGGGCGAACGCATTGCCGACCGTCTGGATGCGGTCCTTGCACCTGTCGCCTACTGGGCAGCGGGTGGAGTACCCTACCCCTACACGCTCAAACTGCCGATCAGCGTGGTCGAACCGCTGCTAGTCGCCGTGTTCGAGCAGTTTGCCGAAATGGGCTTTCGCGTGATCGTCGCCTTTACCGGGCATTTCGGCATCGAGCAGACGTTGATCCTCAAACGTGCCGCCCATACCGTGATGAGCCGTTCACCTGTGACGATCTTGCCGATCACCACCTATGACCTGATCAGTGAAGAGTACACGGGGGATCATGCGGGGATCGGCGAAACCTCGCTGCTGCTAGCGCTGCGTCCCGATCTCGTTCAGTTGGATGCAGTGCCGAGAGATGTGCGTTTAGACGGGGTGATCGGGGCCGACCCGCGCGGGGTTGCCAGCGCGCCAACCGGGGAAACGATGATTCGTGGGATCGCAGACGCAGCCGAAGTGACGGCGCTTCGTCTGCTGCAGCAAAACGCAGTCGAGCGGGCTCGCTACCATGAGGTCAGCGGGCTGCTGGTACGCGTGTTGAGCAAGACGTTCGATTTACGACAGCAGCTGCCTAAGGCGCTCGTCCCCGGCATCACAACACCCACCTACTTGCAGAGTATTCAGGCATTATTCGGCGGGGATTATGAACGCGCGAAACAGCTCGCCGAGAAAAAGCTCGCCGATCTCAGTGCCTAATCTAGCGTCAGTTAGGGATAACGTTTCTCGCACCCCACCCCCAGCCCCTCCCCGAATTCAGGGAGGGGAGCCAGCAAAAGCGCTGTTGGTCTCCCCTCTCCCCACGTGCGTGGGAGAGGGGTTGGGGGTGAGGGGTACACGCAAATGCCGCTTATCTATAGCTCACGTTAGTTTAGTAGACGGTTTGATCGTCGGCATATCCGTCGAGGATGCCAACTGCGTTGCTTGTGCCCAGCAGTTCCGCACCGGCATCGATCAGCGCGCGTACCTGTTCCAACGTACGGATTCCGCCGGACGCTTTGACATGAGTCTCAGGTCGCAAGTTCTGGCGCAGCAGTTGAATCTCTTCAGGAGTGGCATGTCCGGGTCGATGACCGCCGCCGCTGGAGTTCTTGATCCAGGGCACACCCGCCTGTTCCAGAAGCTGCGCAGCGTGAATTTTGCCTGCGCGCGCGTCGATGTAGCCAAGTTCAAGCATCGCCTTCAGCGTCAGACTGCCCGCCGCCTGCACCAACAGCGCACTTTCCTCTTGAAACGCCGCAAACTCGCCCGACAGGAACAAGCTCATGTGCGGTTCGTAGTCCACCTCGTCGGCCCCCAGGGCGAGACATTCGCGCAGCAGCGCAATTTTGGCGAATACGGTTTCATTGCCAGTGCCAAAGCAGATCGTCGTCGCCACTTTCACCGGCGTTCCGTGCAGAATCTCACGGGCCAGCGGTACATAGGCCATCGGGATCATCGCCGCATTGAAACCGTGATATGCACACGCTTCAATGTGCTCAATAAGCTGGACTCGCGTCGTGTCTGGGCGCACCAGGGTCGATTGCAGTTTAGCAGCCAATTCCTGCCGACTATACGTGGTCGGTTGATTGAGCATTTTGGCATCCCTCTTAAAAGTTATGGCTTGACAAACGGCAGTATAACAGCGATGTACACGAATGTCTATATACATTCAATACCCGTTGAGCCGGGCACGTTGCGCAAGATATGACGTTTGACACTGTATACAGAGGTCTATATACCTCTATAATCCGAATTAGAAAGGACCAGAGTGATGTCAAATTCAATTACTCCACGCGAGCGCGTACTTACTGCTTTTAGCCACCATCAGCCGGATCGCTGCCCGGTCGATTTCCTGGCGACCAACGAAGTGTGGGATAAGCTGCTTGTTCATTTCCAACCAGATGCAGCGGCAGTAGGCCAGTCGGACTACTTTGACCCGCGTCGTGAAGCAATCTTGCGCTTGCTCGACGTGGATTGTCGCGTCGTCTCCTACGATATGTTCTGCAATCCGCCGGATGACGCACTTGAACCGGGTGCGACCATTGAGTGGTGGGACGTCCTCAGCCGCTCCACTCCTTGCCGCATGTGGCGTCAAAAGCTGCCCGACGGCACGATGCGCGAGATTTTCGGACGGCAGATGCGCATTGTGCGCAACCCGACCGGCGCCTATGAGGAAAACTGCGGTTACCCGCTGGCGAATGCCACCACCGTCGACGAGCTTAAGTCGTACCGCTTCCCCGATCCCGATTGGTGGGACTACACTCCCCTGCCCGCCGTCATCGACCACTTGAATCGCGAACAACCCTATCACATCCGCTTCCGCATTGGCTCCGTCTTCGAGGTCGCCTGGCAGCTGCGCGGCATGTCCAGCTTCTTGACCGATATGGCGATGGAACCGGACATCCCTAAATACATTATGGAACGCCTCACCGACATCTATGTCGAGAATACGCGGCGCGTGCTTGAAATCGCCGGGGACAAGCTCGACGCCGTCTATTTCTACGACGATGTTGCCAGCCAGAAATCGCTACTCATCTCGCGGGGCATGTGGGGCGAGTTCATTCGTCCCTGCCACGAGCGAATCATCGACGTGGCGAAGCAGTACAACAAAACGGTGATCTATCACAGCGACGGCGCGCTGCGTCCGCTCCTGCCCGATCTGATCGCCATGGGTGTCGACGTCCTCAATCCGGTGCAAGCCGACGCTAAAGGTATGGAACCTGTCGGCCTGAAAGCCGATTTTGGCGACCAATTGGTCTTCCACGGCGGCATTGACATCATCCGAACGCTGCCCAAAGGCACCGTGGACGAAGTCCGTAGTGAAGTCAGCGAACGTATTCGCGTACTGGGCCAAGACGGTGGATATCTGCTGTGCAGTTCACATCACATCCAATCGGATACGCCGCTCGAAAACGTGCTGGCGATGTACGATCTCGCCCTGCGCGCTGCCCGCGCTGAGGCGTAAGCGTGAACACTGATCCACAGCAGCGGCCAGCGCAGTATCTGGCGCTGACGTGCGGTTCACAGGCGCGTGCGGTCTATGCCGCCGCCGCTGTCGCCCGCAGCCTTGTCACCGTGCGCCTGCTCGATCAGGGGCTGCACAACACGCCAAGTCAGCTGCGGGTGCAGCTTCAGCGGCAGATCGATGAGGTCGCGCCCGATCAAGTGGATGCCATCCTGCTGGTGTACGGTTTATGCGGGAATGGGACATTGGGGCTGTGCGCCCGCGAAACGCCGCTCGTCATCCCGCGCGCGCATGACTGCATCACCCTCTACCTCGGCAGTCGTCAACGCTATCAGCAGGAGATCAGCGCCTATCCGGGGACGTACTGGTGCAGTCAGGATTACCTCGAACGCAACCGTCAGGGCGATGAAGTTACGCTGGGTGCATCGGCCAGTCTGTATCAACAGTACGTCGAAAAATATGGGCAGGATAACGCCGATTACCTGATGGACGCGTTGGGCGCATGGGCCGCGCATTATCAACGGCTGGTCTACATCGAAACATCAGCGCCGGATTCCGCTAGCTATCGCCGTCGTGCCGAGGAGAAAGCCGCGCAGCGTAGTCTCCGTTTTGAATCGCTGCCGGGCAACCCTTGTCTGGTCGAGGCGTTGATCACCGGGCAGTGGAACGAAGCCGATTTTCTGATTGTGCCGCCCCACCATCACATCGTCCGTGGAAATGATGAACTCATTATTCGTGCTGCTCCGGCAGCGCACTCCTAAGAGGAAGAAATCACATGTCTCTTCTTGAAGAAATTCGGCAGGCAGTGATTGACGGCGATGCCAAAGCGACCGTCAAAAAAGTCGAGGAAGGGCTCGCCGCTGAACTCGACCCTAATATCATTTTGAATGACGCCTTGATCTCGGGCATGCAAGAAGTCGGACGCTTGTTTGAGGAAGGTGAATATTTTGTACCTGAAATGCTGATCGCGGCCCGCGCCATGACCGCTGCGCTCAAAATTCTGCGTCCGCTGTTGGCGGCGCAGGGCGTCCAGGCGCTTGGTAAGATCGCAATTGGCACGGTGCAGGGCGATCTGCATGACATCGGTAAGTCACTGGTGATTATGATGCTGGAAGGAGCCGGTTTCGAAGTTGTGGACTTGGGGATCGATGTCCCGGTTGAACGCTTCATCGAGGCAGCACGCAGCGGCGCGCAGATTGTCGCCATGTCCGCCTTGCTCACGACCACCATGACCAACATGAAAACGGTCATCGACGCCATGCAAACCGAAAACGTGCGCGATCAGGTGCAAGTTCTGATCGGCGGCGCCCCGATCACGCAGGGCTATGCCGATGAGATCGGCGCCGATGGTTATGCTCCCGATGCCACCTCAGCCGTCCGGGTTGCCCGGCAGCTGCTTGGCAAGGCAGGCTGATCTGATGAAGACCTTCAACACGCTGGCCATCGCCCACGCTGATGACCTGATCTTCGGTAGGTGTCCACATCCCGTCCGTTTGAAAAACGGTCTGGAGATCGGGAATGGAGTGGTATATCCCGAAATCAACTTCACGCTGCCGCCCATGGCGATCACGCGTGAAACGATGCCGCAGGTCCGCCAGGAGTACACTCAGATCATCAACGCGGTGTGCACCCGAGCGCTGGAATTGCATGCACCCGGGCTGATCGTCGAGTTTGAGATGCTCCCCGATATGACCCTCGTGCCCGAATGGGGCATCGAGATCGTGCAGATCTTACGTGAGGCGCTCGATCAATACGCCGCGAAGGGTTTAAAAGGCGGTCTGCGCGTGACACCAAACGACATTCGTGAATTTGCGCGTCCGCCGCTCCTGCGCGAGGGCAAGTACTGGGACAACATGCTGCTGTCATTCGCAGGCAGCGCCGCTCAGGGTGCGGACATGCTCGCCATCGAATCAACGGGCGGCAAAGAAATTCACGATAATGCCATTCTCAATGCGGATGTGCCGACGATAGCGTTTGCGCTCGGCGTGCTCGCCAGCCGCGATATGGAATTCCTGTGGGATCACATCGTCAGGATTTCCGAAGAACACGGCATTATCGCGTCGGGCGATTCCGCATGCGGTTTTGCGAATACCGCGATGGTGCTGGCAGAAGGACACAATATCCCCCGGGTGCTGGCAGCACTCATCCGCGCCATGTCCGTGCCGCGCAGCTTGATCGCGTATGAGCGCGGGGCGGTTGGTCCCAGCAAGGACTGCGCCTACGAAGGCCCATTCATCAAGGCGATCACAGGCTACCCCATCGCGTTGGAAGGCGCAGAAGCAGCCTGCGCGCATCTCTCTCCCATTGGCAATATCGCGAAAGCGACGGCGGATTTGTGGAGCAACGAGTCCGTGCAGAACGTTCGCTTGCTGGGCGGCATGGCTCCGGTCGTTTCGGTTGAACAACTGCTGTATTCCACCCGGTTGATGAACGCCGCAACGAATCAAGGCGATACCGCAGCGCACAGCCTGCGCGACTGCTTCGTGCTGTCGGACGGCAGCCTCGATCCACAGGCGTACATTCTGCGTCCCGATGTGGTGATTGAAATCTCTCAGGTGATTGTCGCTGCGCCGACACCTTACCTGCGAACGCGCGCCGCTGGTTTGAAAGCGCTGGAAATTCTGCGGCGCGCCCAGGGGAGCGGCGAAATTAAGCTCGCGCGCACCGAGGCCAAGTGGCTGGATCGCTTGTCTGCGCAGTTAGATGCCGTCCCAGAAGATGAAGCTGAGCTGATCGCCGAAGTCATACCCACGCTCGAAATGCACAAGGTACGCCTCGACCAATATTTGCTTCCGGTTGCAATCGGATGACGAGGCACCTTGTCTTCCAACCGCTCGGCAGGCGTGTGCCTGCCGAAATAGGGAGCAAGCTGCTCGATATCGCCCGAAAAGAAGGCATCGGCATCAGTTCGGTGTGCGGGGGGGTAGGCACCTGCGGGGACTGCCGCGTTCGAGTTCAGGCGGGAACAGTCACGCCGCTCAATGAGACCGAACTCGACGTGCTCTACCCGCACGAAACCAACAGCGGGCTGCGCCTAGCCTGTCAGGTGGAAGTGCTGGCGGGCACGGAAGATATCGTGGTCGATATTCCGCCCGAAAGCCTGATCGTCGTCCAGCACAGTCAAGTCGAAGGAGTAGAGGTCAAGAAACAACTGCAGCCCGGGATTGAAGTTTTCGATCTTCAGGCGTCACCCCCATCGATCCATGATCTGCGCGGTGACTGGGAGCGGTTGGCGGGCAACCGGGCAGCCCAGTGGCAGATCGACGCGCCTGTGCTGGCGGGTTTGCCCGCTCTCGCCCGCCAGCATCAATGGCGCGTTCGGATCGTTGTTGAACGGGATCGAGTCATCGGGATTTTGCCACCCGCTGCCCATCCGCTGGGCTTTGCCATTGACATCGGCACCACCGGCCTCGCGGCTTATCTCATCGATCTGATCACTGGGGAAACGCTCGCAGCCATTGGATCGACCAATCCGCAGATCGCGTACGGGGAAGATGTCATGTCTCGGTTAGCGGTCATCCTACGCGATCCAGCTCGCGGCCTTCAATTGCAGCACACGCTGATCCATGAGGTCAATCGGCTCATTAACGTCTTGTGCGCGGAAGCGTTGGTTAGCGCAGCGGCGATTGTCGCGGTGTGTGCGGTCGGCAACACCGCTATGCATCATCTGTTTTGGGGGTTGCCAGTCGATCACCTCGGCTTAGCGCCCTATGTACCCTCGGTGACATCTGCCCTCGCAGCGCCAGCGCGCGATCTCGCCATCCAGATCGCGCCAGGAGCCAGCGTCTACAGTCCGCCCTGTATCGCGGGTTTTGTCGGCGCGGATCATGTCGCCATGCTCGTCGCCAGCAAGGCTGAGGATCGGGATGGCGTCGTGCTCTATCTCGACATTGGCACGAATACGGAAATCAGTTTAACTGCACAGGGTCAGCACTGGTGTTGTTCCGCCGCTTCTGGCCCGGCGTTTGAGGGAGCCCATATCGAGCACGGCATGCGGGCGGCAGTCGGAGCGGTTGACAGGGTCGCCTGGGCAGATGAACGTTTACACTGGCAGACGATCGGCGACGCCGCGCCGATTGGCATCTGCGGCTCAGGCTTGATCGATGCGCTTGCCGTCCTGCGTGACCATAACGTCATCACCCCAATTGGCGCGTTTCAACGTCAGCACCCGCTCGTCAAGCGGGAGAGCAGCCGCGGGTGGATCGAAGTCGTCAGCGCGGCGGAGAGCGCTAACCAACAGGCAATCAGCCTGAGCCGCGCCGACATCGGCGAAATTCAGATGGCGAAAGGCGCCATTCGCGCCGGCATCAAGCTGCTGTGCGAAATGGCGGAAATTGAAGAAATGAACATCAACACCATCGTGCTCGCCGGCGCATTTGGCACCTATATTGATCCGGTCAGCGCGCGTACCATCGGCCTCATACCGCCGCTACCCCTCGACCGGATTCAGCAGGTGGGAAACGCATCAGGGATTGGCGCCAAGCAAATGCTGCTCAATCGGGATCAGCGTCGGGTGGCTCAACAGCTGATCAGCCAAATTAGGTACGTTGAACTGACCACACATCCCGATTTCAAGGATCGCTACAGCCAGGCCCTGCGCCTTACCCCTGACCTATGGGATTGAGAGATAAGCAAGAACCCTGTTTCTACAGCCTACACGATTCACGACGCTCATTTTCGATGTGAGTGCTGCTGAGACAAACCGTTGCGAATTTGCGCT
>CALKIA010000692.1 GCA_937988705.1 uncultured Chloroflexota bacterium
TGCACACGCTCGGCGTGGATGGCGGCTACACGGAGACCGATGTCGTCGAAGTGGCGCGCGCCTTCACCGGCTGGACGAATCGTCCCGGTTGGGATGGCTTCTTCACTTTTGACGTGGGACTGCACGACACAGGCGAAAAGACCGTGTTGGGCAATATGCTGCCCGCCGGGCGCGGTATTGAGGACGGGCTGCAAGTGCTTGACATCCTCGCTCGCCACCCGTCGACGGCGCGCTTCATCAGCACCAAGCTGATCCGCCGCTTCGTGAGCGACACGCCGCCCGCCAGCCTCGTGGACAGCGCCACCCAGGTGTTCAGCGCGACGGACGGCGACCTGCGGCAGGTGCTGCGGCACATCCTGCTTTCGGCGGAGTTCATGAGTTCGGTGGGACAAAAATTCCGTCGCCCGCTCGAATACGTGGTCGCGATGACGCGCACGCTCAGCGCCGGTCTGCAGATCGAAGGCATCGATACGATGTATTACCTGCTGGAACCGCTCGGTCACATTCCGTATGGCTGGCAGCCGCCCAATGGCTATCCCGACGTAGCCGCCGCGTGGATCAACACGAACGCGCTGCTTCATCGCTGGAATGCCGCGCTGCTCCTGTCGCTCGGCGGGGAAGGGTATCTGCCCGGCGTCGCGCTCAACCTCGACCGCGTTGTTCCGCCCGCGGCCACCGCTGGCGAACTGGTCGATGCGGCCACGAATCAGATTCTTGGCTTCCCGATGGCGTCCGCCGACCGAGACCAGCTCATCACCTTTGTGTCGCGGGAGGCCAACCCCGCGGATCCGCTCAGCGAGAGCGCGCGGTTCGATAAGCTGCCGGGCCTCGTGGGGCTGGTGCTGGCCTCGCCGTACTTCCAGTGGCACTGATCCAGACCACATCGAGTTTAGAACAAGGGGCATGAGATGAGCATTTCACGACGTGGATTTTTGAAAGCAACCGGCAAGGCCGCCGTGATCGGGTTAGGGACGCATCTGTTTCCCTCGTGGATGCCGCGCATGGCCTTTGCGCAGGGCGACCGTGCTAACCGGGATGTGCTGGTGGCGATTTTTCAGCGCGGCGGCATGGATGGTTTGAACGCCGTCGTGCCGTTCGGCGAAGGCGCAAACTACTACGACCGCCGCCCGACCATCGCGATCGGCGAACCGGATGGCAGCGATAACAGCGCCATTGACCTTGATGGCTTCTTCGGGCTGCATCCGGCACTGCGCCCGCTCAAAGAAGTGTTCGACGCCGGGGCGCTCACCGTCATTCATGGCGCGGGGTCGCCTGACCCGACGCGCTCCCACTTCGACGCAATGGAGTACATGGAACGCGGCATTCCCGGCGACAAACTCACCGGGACGGGCTGGATCAACCGCCATTTGACAACCGCCGCGTGGCAAAATGACTCGCCTTTCCGCGCGATTGGCATGGGGTCAATGCTGCAGGGTTCGCTGCGCGGTCCGGTCTCGGCGCTGGCGCTGCGCTCCATCACCGATTTTCATCTCGCCGGGCGCACCGATCAGCTTAGCGCGATTCAGCGCACGCTTTCCGGCTTATACAGCGTGCAAGCACCCATCGACGCGCTCACGGTGCAGGCCTCCGGCGTGTTTGGCACCATGGAGCAGCTGGCGGCATTGTCGGCGCTCGACTATTCACCGGATTACGGCGCGCAGTATCCAGATACGGAATTCGGGATGGGCTTGCGCCAGATCGCCCAGCTCATCAAGGCGGATGTCGGGCTGGAAGTGGGCTGTGTAGACATCGGCGGGTGGGATACGCACGACGGACAGGGCAGCGTGGACGGTGAACTGGCGAATCGCTTGGTCGAATTCGGTCAGGGACTCGCGGCCTTCTACAGCGACCTGCGCGATTACATGGCGAATGTCACGGTCGTCACCATGAGCGAATTCGGGCGCACCGCCAGTGAAAACGCCAGTTCAGGGACGGATCACGGCCGTGCCAGCGCTATGTTCGTGATGGGGGGCGGCGTCAATGGTGGCATGGTCGCGGATTGGCGCGGTCTGCAAGACGAAGCGCTCGACGAAGGCGACCTCGCCGTGACCATTGATTACCGCGATGTGCTGTCGGAAATCCTCACCAAGCGCGTGAGTAATTCGGCGCTCGACCAGATTTTCCCCGGCTACACGCCGAATCTGCGTGGCTTGATCCGGGAGCGGAGCTAGTGTGCCGCCCCAGCGCGGAACCCGCGCGCACCCTACTGCCAACGACCGATACGAATAACCCTGTCCAAGGAGTGAACTATGAAACGTCTCTTCCACCGCGCGCTTGCGCTCATGCTTGTGCTGATTGTCAGCTCCTTCGCGCACAACGCCGCCCTGATGGCGCAGTCCGTCGTCAGCGAACAAGACGCGATTGACACCGCGCTGTCCAACCCGATCTTCGCCAGCGGACTAGCGCAGCTCGAAGACTGGCGGGTCGAAGCCTATGATACCGGCAACGCCTATCACGTCTGGCGCGTGCAGTTCTGGGACAGCGAGGGGGAAGATCTCGGGTGGGCGGATGTGAACCCAGAAACCCGCCGCATTTACAGCTTTGAAGCCCACTTCGGCGCGTCCGAAGCCCAAAAAGACCGGGCGTATGATTCCCTGCGCGAATTCCTCAATACGTCGCCGGATGTGCTTGAACTGGTTGAAGACCCGTCCGCGCACGACATCTGGGTCGATTACGATGGCTGGAATCGCTGGTGGGGCGTCTACATGGATATGGGGGAAGAGTCGCTGTTCTTCGCCATTCGCTTCGAAGGCCCAACCCCCGATGATCTCATCAATCCGCAGATTGTCGGCGTGTATTTCCCGAATGTGCTGTCGTATGAAGAATGGCAGTCAATGGCGCAGTCGGCAGCGGTCGCGCTGGCCTTCCGGACGCAGGCCGTTTCTGATACGCTGGCGGGTAAGACGTGGACGACCGAAGTCGAACAGGCCGACGACGGCTTGTGGCATATCACGTTTCTCGAAGGCGAAACCGCGCTCGCGGAAGTTATTCTCGACAGCGCCATGCAGACCGTCGTCGATTACAGCGTGAGCGGATAACGGGATGACGCAAACAGCGTTATAATCAACCCTATGAGTGAACGATCCGCTATTCTGATTGTGGACGACGAAGAATCGATCCGCTCCGCTCTGGCCACGCTGCTGGGGCGGGCGGGTTTTGACGTGCGCGTCGCGGCGAACGGTGGGGAGACGCTCAAACGTATCGCCGAGGCCGCCCCCGACCTCATTCTGCTGGATGTAGTGCTGGAAGAGGCGAACCCGAACGCGCTGGGCGGATTGGACGTGCTGCGGCATGTGCGCGCGCTGGACCGGTTCATCCCGGTCATCATGCTGACGTCGTACCCCGAGTGGCAGATCGAGAGCTTAGGGCAGGGGGCGATCGCCTTTGTCACCAAACCGTGGGACGCGAACGCGCTCATCCTGCAAATTCGGGCCACGCTCAGCGCGATTCAACATGTACGCAAAGAGTCGCAGGGCAGCAACAGCGTTGAGGCGCTGCACATCGGCGATCTCGACATCGACCTCACGCGCTACCGGGTCAGCCGCGCCCAGCAGGAAATCGACCTGACGCCGATTGAATTCGCGCTGCTGGCGTTTCTCGCGCGCAACCCGCAGCGCGAGTGGACGCGGGAACAACTGCTGAATCAGGTGTGGGGTTATGAATGGGTCGGCTACGAGCGCACGGTTGACCGCCATATTGCGGCGCTGCGGCGTAAACTGCGTCTGCAACGTGATGAATTGATCGAAACCGTCCACGGTACAGGCTATCGACTGGTGTTGTAATGCGGCGTGCATGGCTGGCAGCAGGAATCATTTTGGGGATTATGTGGGTCGGGCTGCCGATGCTTCTCGCTACGTTGGATGCGGAAGTTACCGTGCGTCTGGCAAACGCGGATGCATATGGCTGGGCCTGGGTGGCGCTCCTCGTGACAGGCGGCACAATCGCGCGCGTGAGCTATCGCCGCCCGCGCCGCTGGCAGACATGGGCCTTAGCTGTGTTCGCGCTGCTCTTTGTCTGGGTGATCCTCCCGGTCCTAGCTTCGGATAATCAAAATCATCCGATCGCGCTGGTGTTCATCACTGCGCCCAAGGTGATCGGCTTGCTGTGGTTTGTGGGCGCGGTGCTGGGCACGGGACTGCTCATCATCTATCTGGCGCGACAGGCCGGACATGTCGCCGAGTTTAACCGGCGGCGCTTGACGATTCTCGCCGTGGTCCAAGATCAGTTGATCGAAGGGGTGATGCTGTTCGACCCGAAGCTGAACCTGACCTGGTCGAACGCGGCGGGCAAGCGCTATCTCTTCCAGAACAACGCGCCGCGCGCCGAAGTCACGCGCTTGCTCCAGCGGGCGGCGGACAGCCGCCGCAGCACTTCGCAAAGCCTGACGTTGAGCGAATCCGAGCGCATCAGTGTGCAGGTTGCCCCGGCAGCGGACGGAGCGTTCAGTGTGATTGCCCGTCCGCTGCAAAACGAGTCGGATGCCGCCACGCTGTTCTACGAGCGGTTTATGCGCCGCATAGTGCATGATATGCGCAATCCATTGGCCGCCGTGATTGCCCACGCGGGCAACCTGCGCGCACTCGAAGATGGCCAGAGCAGTGCAACCGATTGGCGCGCCACCGCGTATACCATCGAGCATGAGGCGCAGCGGCTCACGCGCTTGGTTGACAGCCTGCTGTTTGATGCGCGCCTCTCGTATGTGCCGCCCGCCCTGCAAAAACTGGATTTGCTCGACCTCATCGAAGAGGTGTATTTTCAACATGATGAACGGGCCATCCGTGAGGGCAAGACGCTGGAGATCGATTCGTCGCTGAAAAGTGCGTCGCTGGAAGGCGATCAGGATTTGCTGGCCCGCGCGCTGAGCAATCTGGTCGATAACAGCTTGAAGTACTCGCAAAGCGGCGCCATGATCCGGGTCAGCCTGGAAAAAACGGGCGACCAATACGTGATCCGCATCATCGACACCGGCGACGGGATTACGCCTGAACTGCTGCCTGACAAAATCTTCGAAGCGCTGGTGCGCGGACGGCCACACGATAGTGGGAGCGGGTTGGGGCTTTCGATCGTCAAGAAGATCGTAGAACTGCATCACGGAAGCATCAGCGCCGAAAGCATGGTTAGCAAAGGGACGATCATCACCATATGGCTGCCTATCTGATCGTTATCATCCTCCTCCTGTCTCTGACCGGGTGCGGCGTGCGCGTGGAAGTCTCCACACCGCCTGCCCCAACGCCGACGCCGCGTGTGTTTCCGAGCGTCGATTACTCGCTCGGCGGAGTGTGGCGCGTACAGGCGACGCCCCGCGTGATCTTTCCCGCGGGGGACAACGCGCAAATGCAGTTGTTCATGACGGAACAACTCCCGGTACTGCTGCTCTCCGGACGACAGCTCTATATGGCTGTGGAATATGATGCGACGTGGTTTGCCACAGCGCAGAGTAATGCCCAGATTCGACTGCGGGCGTACACGCGCCCCAGCGATGAAGCCGAATGGCAGCAGTATGACAGCACTGAACGTGACCTGACGACGAGCAGCGCCCCGGCCACCAGCAGCGATTCGCTCTCTTTGATGCTCACCTATGACGAACCCACGGTGCAGCAGGTGCGCATTGAGGTTTCGGTCATCGCCTATAACGCCGATGGTTCGATTACGACCAATGTCGAAACGAATGATTTCCCACTTTTGGTGTTGCAGAGCAGTGATGACATCGAGGTGAACACGGATGCGCTTGTGCCGCAGTTCGGCGAGTGGGACGAAAATCAGGTGCTGTTTGACTGGCGCGACTGGCGCGGCGGCCCGTGCAGTCTGACCGACCGCGGTCTTGACGCGCTCACTGAGGCGTGCGCCGCTCTGGAAAATGGCGATGGTGAGCGCGTTTACACGCTGCTGCGCTCGGCAGTGGAGCAGGCAGCTGACGACCCGGAACTGCGCGGCGTCGTGGAGGGGCAGCTCGGTTTGCTGCTGGTGGCGGCAGGTGAGATCGACGAGGCGGCGGAAACGTTCAACGCGGCCGTCGAAGCGTATACACAGACGCTGTCACCCTTTGAAGTCGGGGTGCACTTGCACAACATGGCGGCGGCGAACATCATGCGGGACGATGGGGCAGCCGCCTATTACGCGCTGCAAGTGCTGCAAGAAATGCGCGGTCAGTATTATGATGAAGCCGGGAACATGCTCACGCAGGCGAACGTGGGCTACTATTCAGATGAACCGTGGCGGCTCGATGAACCGCAGTACTGGTTCGCGGATCGCGGCCTGCCACAAGCCGAAATCATCGCCATCTGGAAAGAACGCGCGCAACAGTAGCGGGTCGGGCGTGAAGATGGTACATGTTAGCTCCTCGAAGCATCGTGCATTGAACAGGGGAGTTGAACGTGGGTGAGATACGGGTACTACTGGCGGGTGAGTCGTGGGTTTCCAACAGCACGCACTTCAAAGGGTGGGATTTCTTTTCCAGCACGGTGTATGAAGTTGGTACCGAGTATCTGGAAGGCGCGCTGCGGGGCAGCGATATTGTGCTGGAACACCTCCCGAGTCATGTGGCGGCCGCGCGCTTTCCACTGACACTGGACGAATTGAACGCCTACGATGTCGTGATCCTCAGCGACATTGGCGCGAATACGCTGCTGCTGCATCCCGACACGTGGCTGAAGGGCAAATCTGTCCCCAATCGCCTCAAGCTGCTCAAGACGTGGGTCGAAAACGGGGGTGGGCTGGCGATGGCTGGCGGGTATCTGTCCTACGCGGGCATCTACGCCTCGGCGAAGTACTACCGCACCGCCATTGAAGACATTCTCCCGGTGAATATCCACACCTTTGATGACCGCGTTGAAGTGCCGGAAGGCATCATCACTGAGGTGGTGAATGCGGAACACCCCATTCTCGACGGCATCAAGGGCGACTACCCCGCGCTGCTGGGGTACAACGAAACCACGCTCAAGCCCGATGCCGAACTGCTGCTCAAGACGGGTGATCATCCGCTGCTGGCCGTGCGGAATGTCGGACAGGGGCGCACGCTGACATGGGCTTCGGATATCGGCCCGCACTGGTGTCCGCTGCCGTTTTTGACGTGGGCTGGTTATGCGCGTCTCTGGCAGCAAGCAATTCGCTGGTTGGCCGTGGGCCAATCAACCTGAATTAAGGATCAGCCGAACTCAATGGGGTACTGGCGGGACGCGTCAGCTCGGGTGCGCCGGATTTAGGGCGTGGGGACGTCCTGTAAGGCGTCCCCACGCTGTGACTCGGCTCACGCCTCAGCGACTACTTTCGGCAGCACAATTGTGAAGGTCGTGCCGCGATCGATTGCACTTTCGACACTGATCGTCCCGCCATGACCTTCCACCGCGCGCTTGGTGATGCTCAAGCCTAATCCGGTCCCGGAGATGCTGCCGACATTGCTGGCGCGGTGGAACGGTTCGAATAGATGCTTGAGGTCGGCGTCGGGGATGCCAATCCCTTCATCGCGGACTGACAGGGTGATCTGCGCTTCAGTTTGCTGTATTGACACATGCACTCGTTGGTTGTCGAGCGAGTACTTGAGTGCATTATGAATCAGATTCGTGACGACGTGACGCATGAGGCGTTTGTCAAAGGCGATCTGCAACGGCTCGTCCGGACCGTCATAGACGATACGCCCACTGAACTGTTCCTGACCTTCAAAATCCTCGATAATCTCCCGGCAAAAGCTCTGGAAATCCCCTAGCGCTGGACGGAATTCGGCGCGATCCGCCTGAATACGCGCGAGTTGGAGCACATCTTCCATCAGTTCTTTCATATACCCGACAAGCTCACGGATGCGGTCAATGCGCGCGTCGATCTGCGGCGGTGTCATCCGATCACGATAGATTGCCAGTGAGTCAGCGGCGACGAGGATTCCCGCCAGCGGTGTCCGAAACTCATGGGATGCCATGGAAACAAAGCGCGATTTCAGATCGCCCAGTTCCTTTTCTTTGGCCAGCGCCGAGCGCAGCGTCTGTTCGGCGAGCCGAATACTGGTCACATCGAGGCAGACCCCAACGAGCCGCCCCGTCTGACCGTCTTCACCGCGCACGGCGATGGCGCTGGTTTGCACATACCGCAATTCGCTGCCCTTGTTCCGCAAAATGCGGAATTCAGTGCTCAAGGGCTGGGCAGTTGCCACGGTTGCATCGACTTGCGCACTCACGCGCAGCACATCGTCCGGATGAAGCAGTTGGGCGAGGCGGCTGAAAAGGTCGGTGTCCTCGGCGGCGGTTACACCATAGATGCGCTCCATCCCCTCATCCCAAATCACTCGTTGTTCGCGGATGAGCCAATCCCATGTGCCGATACTGCCGGCGCGGGTGGCCAATTCCAACCGCTGCGATAGCTCTTGTGTCTGCTGCTCGGCCTGTTTGCGGGCCATCAGCGAGCCGACCGTGAGCGCATAGAGCGCGAGGATTTCGAGCTGGACGGGACTGATCGGCTGACGGTGAACTCCGTTATCAATGGCCAACCAACCCAATACCTGATCGTCGTTCCAGAGTGCCGCGACGGCATTTTGGCCTTTGCCAATCGGCTGGAGGAATTCAAAGAGGTCAGTTTCCGGTTCAAAAGCGAAGCGCCGACCACGGTCTAACGTCTTCTGCAAAAGTCCGGTTAGGTCACCGGGCCTAAAGCGTAGATGATGTTCGTCGACCACCCGTCCGTGCGCATCGGTTCCATATGTGCCGTGTACCATTGTTGTGTCCGGGCTGCACAGTAGCATCCCTACGCGCTCGAAGCCGAACTCCGCTATCCCCTGTTCCACAACCAGTCGATAGAACTCATCCAGTGTATTGGTTCGGGTGAGCATGATGGTCGTTTCGTGCAGCGCCTTCAAATAGCTCTGGATTTCCAGTTCTTTTTGATGCTTGCTTTCCAGCTCGGCCTGCGTGTGTTTTAGGTTGGTGATGTCGGTGAAGGTGATGATTGCCTCGCTGCCGTGCCCTTCGTCAGCGTCTAGAGTTTCCACATTGATCAGAATCCATGTACACGTGGCGTCAGGTTTGACTACCCCCATGACGAGATGCTTGCGTGGGGCCTTGACGGCCTCGGCGAGGTAGTCGTCAATCGGGAAAGGCGACCCATCCTCATGGATCGCCTGCCAACCGGGGGGCAAGTCAGCTTGATCGGTGATTTGCGCGAGCGTCAGTCCCAGAATGCGTTCGGCGGCCTCATTGGCCAGCTGGATTGTGCCGTCCGCCTCGACCACAATCAACCCTTCGGACATAGCGGTGAGCGTGGAGCGGTAACGTTGCTCGCTGTCACGCAGCTCATCTTCAATGTGCTTACGCTCGGTGATATCACGAGCGGCCGCATAGATCAGATTCTGATAGGGATGAGACCGCCATTCGATGAAGCGATAACTGCCGTCCTGTGATCGATACCGATTGATGAATTGCAGTACCTGCCGCTGATCAGACAGACTCGTTATCGCGTCAAGCGTCGCTGGCAGGTCATCCGGATGCACGAAATCCAGGAAGCTTCGACCTTCCAGTTCCTCGGCTGAATAGCCGAGAATAGTTTCCCATGCTCGGTTTACCTTAAGGAAATTCCCGTTCGTATCGGCAATACACAGCAGGTCGAGCGCGACCGTGAAGAACCGATCCAGCTCATTCAGCTTTTCGGTCAACGTATGTTCGAGCCGTTTGCGCTCAGTAATGTCGCGGATGATACAGACCAGGTTGTTGACTGCTTGTTCGGAGCGATTCACCGGGGCGATGCTGATCTCAACCTCCAAGCGCGAGCCATGGGCACCGGTGCTCCACGCTTCGATTTGCCGCATCTGGTGTGAGTTAACGACGGCTTGAACCTGAGCGTCAATACTGTCCACGTTATCCTGCTGGAAGAAATCGGACAGGTTCTTACCGATCCAATTGGATTCTGGAAGGCAAAATGTTGCGCAAAAAACATAGTTCGCCTGTTGAATCCCCTGTTCGACGTGTAGCAGTACGATGCTGTCGCCGCTGTGCTGAAAAATCGCTTCCATACGGTCTTTGGTGCGTTCCAGTTCGACGGTGCGTTCCGTCACACGCTGCTCTAGCGAGGCGTAGGCACTTTGGAGTTCAGCCTTGGCCTGATTCCGCTCCGTGACATCGATGTAGGTGACGTAGATCGCTTCCTTGCCGTCCAGTTCGATGATCGTCGGGTAGGCCTGCGCAGCGCGGACGGTGCCATCGCTGCGGAGCTGCGGAAAATCGCAGTACTCGGTTTTCCCCGCCAAAACCGCCTGCATTTTTTGGGTAATCATTTCGGGCGAGGCGACATTGATATCTGTGATGTTCATCGTTTTCAGTGTGTCGAGGTTATACCCGTAGAAGTCGACGGCGGCCGGGTTCGCACCGAGCACCGCGCCCGAAACCGGGTCGAGAATGAGCTTCGGGAGTTTGACGGCTTCAAACATCTGCCGGTAACGCTGTTCGCTGGCGCTCAGGGCGCGTTCGACAGTGACCCGTTCGGTGATGTCAATGCCCATACACTGAATTTCGGACGGCAGTCCGTGGTCGTCCGGCAGGCACACAAATTCCCAGAGAGTGGTGCGCGTAGTGCCATCCGGCCACGGTTTATCTAGCTCCACTCTGACGATTTTCCCCGGTTCCGCCATGCACTGCGTGACCGCTTCCAGCGTTCGGTCGTGATGATAAGGCTGGATTGAGTTCAGACTGGAGCTGCCATCAATTCCGGTCTCCGGGTACAGCCAGCCGAAGTCCTGGCTAAATTTATCGTTTGTGTAGGTATAACAGCCATCAAGGTCAGTGTGCAGGACGTAGTTTGTCTGCGAATTGATCAGCCCACGCAGGCGCGTTTCGCTCTGCCTCACGGCTACTTCAGCGATTTTGAAGTCGGTAATATCGGTGGCGACAATCTGGGCGGCTTTGATGAGACCGGAACTGTCGTGAACGGGCAGAATACTCGTCCGAAACCAGCGTTCTTCGCCCTCAACCTTGAGAGATATCTGGGTGACCTGTTGGCTGCCGGTGCGCAGTACCTCACGGATGAGTTCGAGCTGCTGCGCGGCGACGTTTCGTGGGAGTAAGTCGAAGAGATTGCGACCGACCAGCGCCGCCGGTTCCAGCCCAAGATTCCGCGCCGCGCTCGGGTTCGCAAACTGTATCTGCCCGATGGCATCGACGAGGATGATATCTGCGTCGATGCAGTCCACGAGACAGCGGAATTTTTCCTCGCTGCTCTGTAAATCCGCCTCAGCCTGTTTGCGATCGGTAATGTCGTGACAGGTGTACATCACCGTGCCCCGTCCAATCGCGATGGCTTTCACGGTGACGAGCAGATCGTGCGGCTGCCGGGCCTGGTCTTCGATGCGGCGTTCGATATTCGTGATCTCACCCTGTCGGGCGAGCAGATCCGGATCGAACAGGGCTGATCCCAACAGGTTATCAATGGTGCCCAGGTCGGCAACTTCAGGTTCGGTGTAGCCGAAAATAACGCTCACATTCGGGCAAATGAAGGTGAATGCGCCCGTCGAGTCGGTAATAAACACTGCATCGGAACTATTGGCTAGAATAAGATGATAAAGTTCTTCTGACTCGCGTAGTTTTTGCTGGGATGAAATCTTCTGACGCGCTTCAAGGTCGCGGTTTGCCTTCGATGTCTTCATGAGCTACGCCTTTGATACTCTGGGTGCGGTCTGAAGAATTAGATCTCTACCCATGAGCTGGTATTTATCACTTTAGCATAAATATTATGTGATGAACGTAAAACTTGGGTTGATGTGGTTTGGGGTAAATAGCGCTCAGACAGTGATGATTCTGCCTGTACACGGGGAACAAGGTGAAAAAACAGGCGGGCAAGAGACAATATAGAAGGCTTAAGCCTGCCGAGTACCCTTAAGGTATCACCAGATTTGTGGTTAGCCTTCCCTTAGCGGCAGCGACGACAGCCGATTACGTGTCTTCCAGTCGTGTGATCACGACCGCGCACATCACCAGCAGACCGATGGCCAGCAGCAGCGAGGGCGTAAACGAGTCTTCGGGCGTTTTGAGTACGCTCATGATGAACACGAATACTACCGAGGCCTGCCCAAATAGTTGAATCAAGCCGTTGGATGTGCCTTCCGGTGTGGGATAGGTGATTTCGGCGGCGTACTGCATGGCGATGGGCATAGTGCTCACGAGGAAGAATCCGAGCGCGAAGGCCGACACGAGCAGCAGCCAGAATTCTGTGGCGAACGTCAACCCGATCACGCCGGGGATCGTCAGCGCAATGCCGAGCAGCAGGTAACGCTGGCGTTTGCGCTGGCGGTCAGACAGCGCAGGGATGATCACTGCACCGATTACGCCGCCGACGAGCATGAGCGCGCCGAGCGTGCCCGCGTCGGTAGAGGCGAAGCCGCGCAGCCGCACAATCCCTTCGATCCACGTGTTGATCCCGTTGAAGATGCCGAGACCAACGAATGACACCAGCAGTACGAGCAGGAACATGCGGGACCGCAGCGCGTGCTTCAGACCATCGAGCATGAGCGCGCGCACAGCTTGGTCCGGCGCGCAGGGTGGCGTCGGCGGTTTCTCACGGGCGAAGATCAGAAACAGCACGGCTGAGAAGGCGGTCACACCGCCGTACACCAGCTGAATCGTCGGGAGAGCGAGGGTTTCGCTGAGCACGGGCGTCAGCACCATGCCGATAGCCGTGCCGACGAGGTTCGCCAGCGTCACCAGCCCGACCGCCGTCGCGCGTTCTTCGACTGCAAACCAGTTGGCGGGCACTTTCGTCCACGCGTTGAGCAGAAACGGCTGCGCCACGGCAATCGCGAAGGTGGCGAGCAGCACGATCGTGTAATCCGTTCCCGCGAAACCGCGCAGCAGCCCACCGATGGACATCAAGATCACGCCGATGCCGACGCCGAACCGAAAGCCGGAAGTATCGATCACCCATGAGGCGGGAATCGAGAAGGGGATGAAGGCCAGCATGAACGACATCGCCAACAAGCCGATTTCCAGATCACTCACACCGTAGACCTGCGCGGCCAGACTCGTCACGGGCGCGTAGCTGATCCATAGGATTTGGATGGTGAGGTTGACGGCCATAAAGACGGCGAGGACAACCCAGCGATAACCATAGACGGGATAGTCAGCTTTTGTCATGAGTCAGCGTCCTCCACGGTGGCATTCAAGGCTTTGAACAGGGCTTTGTTGCGTGTATGGAGCTGGCGATACACGGCGTACTGCCGATCGTACAGGGTGCGATACTGCATGCGCGGCGTGAACGTTTTCGCCACCTGCACGATGCGCCGAAGATCAGCAAATTGAATGGCACCCAAGCCGACTCCGCAGACCAGCGCCGCGCCCGCCGCCCCTGCGTTTTCGGGGTGCTCGGTCACTTCGATGGTGCGCCCGGTGATGTCTGCGAGGATTTGCCCCCACGTATCGGAACGCGCCCCACCGCCGACAAAGCGCACCGTCGCGCTGTAGGGTACATTTTTCTCGACCGTTTCCAGCATCCACCGCTTGTGATAAGCGTCGCCTTCGAGCACAGCGCGGATCATCTCGCGCTTGCCCGTTTGCAGATTCAGGTTGAAGAACATACCGCGCGCGTAGGGGTCTTCGAACGGGGAGCGATTGCCATGCAGCCACGGTGTAAAGATCACGCCGTTCGCGCCGGGGGCGGTTTGTTCAACGACTTTGCCCAGATAGTCATACAGCGAGCGGTACTCAGCTTCCCGGTCGGCGATCGTCTGCTGTCCCAGATACACGCCGATTTCATCCAGCGCGAGGTGGTCGCGAATCCACTGTAAGCAGCGACCGGAGGTTTCCTGCTCGGAGATGTAGTTATATTGGCCCGGAATCGCTCCGAGAATCGATGCGACCATGCCGTTGATGTCGGTCATCCGCTTATCAACGGTGGCGCATACCCAACCGGATGTTCCAATGTAGATGTGCGTGCTGTGCGTGTCGAGGCAGCCAGCGCCGAGGGAAATCAGCGTGAGATCGCCGCCGCCGCCGAAGACGGGCAGGCCGATCGGCAGCCCCAGAGCCTGCGCCGCCTGCGCCGTCAGCCCGCCGACCTGATCGGTGGCGCGCACGACGGGCGGCAGGTGGCTGATATTGACATCATAGGTCTGGCACAAGCCCGCATGCCAGCGTAGTTGATTGGGGCGGGTGTCGAAGAGAAAGGTCGCGTGTGCGCTGTCATAGCCGAAGGTGAATTTCCCCGTGCAGCGCAGCACCAGATAGTCTTTGACATCCAGCCAGTAACGCATGGCCTGAAACAGATCAGGGCGTTCCTCACGCAGCCACAGGTACTTCCAGAGCGGGTCTTTCGCTGATGCGGACGCGCCACCCGTGATGCGGAGCGCGCTGATCAGTTTGAGTGCGTTCATCCCCTCGATTTTGAGCAGCCCATCATGCAGATAGCGACGACGCTGCGCCGTGCCGCGTGCATCCATATAGCTCATAGCGCGGCAGAGCGCGTGGCCGTCCGCATCGACCGGAACGAAGCCCTGCATTTGTGCGCAAAAGGCCATCCCCGCAACTGCTTCCGGCGCGATCTGCGCTCGCTGCAGCACGGCCTGCGTGCCGCGACAGATCGCCGCCCACCACTGATCCGGGTCTTGTTCGATGCCGCCATTGTCCAGAATATACAGCGGATAGTCTTCGATGACCGTCTCCACGATCTCAAGGCGGTCGCCCAACCGGTACAAACATGATTTGCTGCTGGTAGTGCCAACATCGTGGACGAGGATCAAGGGTGCGGTCATCAGGGTTGCCTCTAGGTGCAGCAGGCCAGCACGGTTTCAAAGCGCTTCAACGCGTCGTCGATCACGTCGTCGGTGTCGGCAATGCTCGTGTACATGCGGCTTCCCGCCAGCGTCACGATGCCCTGCGCCATGAAGGCCGCGCCCATTTCTTCCATCATATGTTTGCGCGGCTTGACCTCGCGCATCAGTTTGAGCGGGTTTTTGAAGTCGAGCAGCATCACCGCCGAGGTTTCCAGATGCACGATTGAGCCTTGATTATAGGCGACGAACGGCAGATCCAGCCGCTGAATGATCGCTTTTAGTCCCGCCGTGAGCCGATCCCCGGCTTGACCCGCCAGCACCGCCGCGTTGGTGCGTTCCATTTCTTCGATGGCGAAGTAGCCTGCCGCGCAGCTTAGCGGGTTAGCGGAGAGCGTCCCACCGACGTAGGCGCGTTCGCCCGTCCCGCTGATCCCCGCCGCGAAGTGCTGCATAATCTCGCGCTTGCCGCCGACGCCGCCCGCCATCGGGTAGCCGCCCGTGATGCATTTGCCGAAGACCGTCAGGTCGGGCTGGACGCCGAAGTACCCCTGTGCGCCGCCCAAACCGACGCGGAAACCCGTCACGACTTCATCAAAGATCAGCAGCGCGCCGAATTCGTCGCAGAGTTCGCGCACCTTCTGGTTGAAGTCAATGGCGATGGGGCGCGTGCCGCTTTCCGGCCCGAGCGGTTCGAGGATCACGGCGGCCGTCCCGCCGCGCAGGCGGTTGAGCGTAAGCATCCGGCGGAGTTGGGCGAGATTGTTCGGGTAGAATTCTTGTGTGTGCTGACTGGCGGCGGCGGGAATGCCCGTCGCTTCGTGGCGACCCGTGCCGGGGATATGTAACCCGTAGACCATCTGGTCGCTCCAGCCGTGATACGCGCCGCCCACCTTGATGATCTTCTGCTTGCCCGTATGCACGCGCGCTGCGCGGATTGCCGCCATGACCGCTTCTGTGCCTGACCCCAGCATCCGGAACATTTCGACGCCGGGCATGTGTTGATTGATCTTCTGTGCCAGCCGCAGCTCGTATTCATGGAAGAGTCCGGTGACGGGGCTGCACTCGCGGATCAGATCGATGAGCTTTTCGCGCACGGGCGCATAATTGCTGCCCAGGATGGTCGGCCCACCCGCCTGCAAAAAGTCGAGGTAGCGGTTGCCGTCTTCGTCCCACAAGTACGCACCTTCGGCGCGGCGAATGGCAATCGGGAAGGGGTAATTGAAGGCGAGGTTATGCTGCACGCCGCCGGGAATGTACTGCTTGGCTTCATCGATCAGCACCTTTGAGCGCTGGCACTGGTCGTCGAAGTAGCGCAGAAAGTCCGCCATTTTGTCGCGGCGGATTGGGCGCAGTGGCTGTTTGACGAGCTGATTCAACTGGCGGTAGAGCTCATCGGTGTCGTGCCACGTGGAAATGGCGTAGCTCTGTGCCGTGTCGGTCGTCGGCAGCATCACGTGTTCCATGAATCATCCTTTCACTTGGCCGAGCTGCTGCTCGATCTTTTTCTGTTCGGATCGCAGTTTGGCGAAGGCTATTTCGCGGATGGGCAGTGGGATTTTGTCGATTTTCTCTTCGGTATAGAGCGCCAGCAGGTAACTGAGCGCGGCTTTTTCCAGCAGCAGCACATTGTGATACGCGCGTTCCGGGGTCGGGCCGAGGCACAGCGCACCATGATTCTTAAGTATGTAGGCGTTGTGATGATTCTGCACGTGTTTCTTGACCTGCTTCGCCAGCAGCCCCGTGCCCGAGGGCGCGTAGGGGATGACATCAACGCGCCGACCGAGAAAGCGCACCTGCTCATCGAACAGGGCGGGAATCGGCTTGTTGATCAAGGCGATGGCGCTGGCGAAATCCTGATGGGTGTGCATGACACAGCCGACATCCGGTCGCACCTGATACACGGCGCTGTGAAAGCCCATCTCGATGGAGGGTTTCAGGTCGCCCTGAATGTGCGTCCCGTCAAGACTGTAGATACAGATGTCGGCGGCGCGCATGGCGAAGTAATCTTGATTGGAAGGAGTGATCGCGAGGGCATCAGCTCCGGCGACGCGAATTGACACATTACCGCCCGTGCCTTTGAGCCAGCCTTCGGCGGCGAGTTTATGCGTATAGTCGATCACCTGCTGCTGGACACTATGGTAGTCAGTCATCGGCGCGTTTCCAAAGGAACTTGACATTGTCAAGATTGTAAGGTGGATTCTTTACAGCGTCAAGCGACTGCGTTACGATACCCTGTATGAACCATAACTATCACCATGGCGACCTCAAAAACGCCCTCATTCGCGCGGGCATCGAGCTGCTGTCCAAAGAGGGCGTGCAAGCCCTCACACTGCGCAGCGTGGCTAAGCAAGCTGGTGTGAGCCACGCCGCTCCGTACGCCCACTTTGCCGATAAACAGGCGCTGATCGCTGCGATTGCAGCGGAAGGTTACGCTAAACTGTATGCGAAGCTGGCGGCTGCCCAGTACGGCGACGCCGACGCACTCGCGCGGGTCTTTGACACCGCCACTGCGTACCTACAATTCGCCCTCGATGAGCCAGATCATTTCAAAATAACGTTTTCGGGTGTGGTTGAAGCTGAGAAGGATTACCCGGAATATGTGGAGCAGTCTCGGCGCTGCTTTGCGCTGGTGGTCGCGCTGGTGGCTGATTGCCAGTCGGCAGGGTTGGTGGTCGCGGGTGACACACAGATGATCGCGGTCAGCATCTGGTCCTGCATTCACGGTTTCGTGCAGCTGTGGTTGGCGAATCAACTGCCGAGTGCGCTCACGGCGCAGCACTCGATCCACGACCTCTTGCGTTTCCACCTTGAACAGGTTCTGCCCATCACCCCGCACCTTGCGCCGTGATGATTGTGGGTTGCCGCCAGAAACCAACAGCACCCATCATGTGATGGGCGCTGCTTGCTTGTAGCTGGGAAATAGCAGCGACCGCACCGCGGTGCTGCGCATGGATCTACTCGCGTTCCCACACCCCTTCGCCATTGAGGATGCGCGCGAGCTGGTGCGGAAACCGGGCACTGTCGAGCGGTTTGCCGAGAAATCCATCAAAACCGTGCTGCCGCACCACGTCGATTTCACTCACATGCACGGTATAGGCGATGATCGGTACGCGGCCCAACTGCTCCCGGAGCAGCTTTTTCACGCTGAATCCGTCCAGACCCGGCATTTCGAGGTCGAGGAAGACCACATCCACCCGCTGCATCTGCACCAAGGCGTCGTTCAACTTGAGTGGATTAGCCACCTCAACACATTTGACGTGATTTCGTGTCAATAGTTGGCTGAGCACGCGAAGATTTTGATAATTATCGTCGATAACCAGCGCGTTAATATCACTCATAACCGTTACTTCTCCCCCACGAACCATACTTGTTCACCACTGATGACCCGGGCGATCTGTTCCGGGAACTGGTGCGCGTCAATGGGCTTGGCGATAAATCCAGAAAACCCACGCAGCCGCGCTTCGGGGATCGCAATCGCGGGATCCATCGCGGACACGGCAATGATCGGCACATTCGCGAATTCCGGTACAGCGCGAATTTCGCCAAAAATGTCAAAGCCAGAAACCTGTTTAGGTAGGCTCAAATCGAGAATGATCAAATCAAGCTGGGGGTGACGTTCCAGATGATAGGTGATGTCCTTACCCCAGCGCTCAAACTCGACGACGGCGCCGTGTTTCATTAACGAGATCTGGAAAATGACGCGGTTTTGCACATTGTCTTCAACGATGAAGATGTGCTTGTCCTTGAGAAGCATAGCCTGTTTCTTTCTTAGCTCAGGATGCGCCAGATCGCCTCGCCCTCGACAATGCGTTGGAAGGTGTCGGGGAAGGTCGTCAGATCGATCGGTTTGGCGAGACAGCCATTGAAACCGGACTCGCGCAACCGTGCTACTTCCTCGTTCATCACGCTTGCCGTCAGCGCCACAACGCGGGTGTTCTGCGCCCAATCGAGCTTCTGGAGCATTTCGAGCATGGCAAAGCCGTCGTCGGGCTGCATATGAATGTCGAGGAAAATCACCTCGGGCTTCGGGTCAAGCGCCTCGACTTTCGCCAGAAAGTTTGCGCTGTTTTCGAAAATAGTGACATTAGGCAGTTTCATGCGTCCGCTGAGCAGCATCCGCATCAGCGTGCGGCTGTGCGGATCGTCTTCGACGTAGAGTACAGAAATCTGTTGGTTCATTGGACCATTCCTTCAAGCGTCAGCGTGGGGACCAACTGACGAGATTCAACGGGCAGCGAAACATAAAACGTGCTGCCCTTGCCAATGTCGCTGCTCAGCCATAACTTTCCGCCGTGTGCTTCGGCCAGACTGCGCGCGATGGGCATGCCGAGACCGGTGCCGCCACCTTGCAGCAACCCGGTTTTGGTCTGCTTGAATGCCTCAAACACGACTGCATGATCTTCGGGCGCGATTCCGGGGCCGGTATCGCTGATGGCGACGATGAGCGAACCATCCTTCAGTTCTGCCCCGACTTTGATGGTGCCGCTGTTCGTGAACTTACAGGCATTCGACATGATATTGAGAAAAATTTGCAGGATCCGCTGACCGTCTGCGCGAATGAGCGGCAGTTCCGGCGCGATGTCCGCACGAATTTCGACGGGTTTCCCGTTGAGCAGCCCGTTCCCTGTCGCGATCACGTTGTTGAGGATTTTGTTCACATCAATATTGTCTTCGATGAACAGCTTGAGCGAACCCGCTTCAATTTTCGACATGTCGAGCACGTCATTGATCAGGTTGAGCAGATGTTTACCGCTGCCGACGACCTGACTGAGTAATTCGACCTGAAACTCGTTCACGGGGCCGGTATCGCCATCGATCACGAATTGGGTGAAATTAAGGACGGCGTTCAGCGGCGTGCGCAGTTCATGCGACATGCTCGCGAGAAAGGCCGACTTCACCTGATCGCTGCGTTCGGCTTGTTCGCGCGCAGCCTGCAAACTGATTTCACGCTGCTGCACCGCGAGCGCCATTTCGTTGAAGGTCAATGCGAGCTTCCCCAATTCGTCTTGCCCGGTGACGACGATGCGTTGATCATACTCTCCGGCGATCATTTTGTCTGCTGTGGCGCGTAAATTGCTGATCGGACGCAGCGCGAACCGATACACGGCCAAGTAAATGAAGGCGATGGCCAGCACGGTTAGCAGGGCAAAGGACACAATCGTGTTGACAAGGGTCGCATTCTGGAAGGCGTAGATTTCGTCCAACTCAAACAAGATCATCATCACGGCAGGGCTGATCTGATCGTTGGCCGTCAGCGGCACATACGCCACCGCGTGCGGAACATCGCTGAAAATCAGGTTGTTAAGGATGATGGTTTCACCAGTCACGGCCCGGGCGACCTCGTCCGGGCTGAATTCAATGTCATGTTCCAGACTGGTTGGCGTCACTTCAGACGGGACAACGTTGTTGGTGCGCGCCACGAACTGTCCCTCATAGATGAGGCCGGCGAACACTCCCGTTGGATCGAAGAACAACTGCGAGAGGAAGTCGGAATCGATGTAGCGGCTGATCTGGATAGCGCCGAGGACATTGCCCGTAGCGCTGATGACAGGCGCCATCGCGGTGAAACGAACCGTGAGTTCTCCGGCGTCTTCAGCGACGATGATGTAGGTGCCAGCCCCTTGAGTCAACGTGGCATTCAGCAGCTCGTACAGCTCGGACTCTTCGGCTTCGACACCATAATCTGCCAGCACGGAGCCGTCACCGTCAATGACGTCAACATCATCAAAACCGAGCTGCTGCTGCGTCTGCGTGACGATTTCGGTCACGGCGTCGACGCTGCGGCGGCCGACAGCCTGAAAGAAGGCCACGCTGGAAGAGATGAAATTGACATCAACCGCTAGCTCGCGCTCCGCCTCAGCCATCCGCTGCTGAACGAGCACTGTTTGCTCGGTAATCCGTTCCGTCCCGACTTCTTTGTTCAGGTCTTGCGTGTTCGTGATTAACAGAAAAGCAGTCAGCAGGAGCAGAATGCCGAGCACTAACAGCAGCAGCGCACTAAGTTTGACGCCTAAACCGAGATCTCTCAACCAGCGCATCGATCATCTACTCCGTTACTGTGTACGCCGAGCGTACTCATCGGCGGCGGTAGCCGGTAGGTACAGACCGCCCGCTACAGGAATGTTACGTGGAACTTCTTGCCCCGCGAGATAGGCGACAATGGCATCGAAGGCGGGGGCGGCCATATACGGGCTGAGTTCCACCGTCGCGTTGGTGTCGCCGTTCATCATGGCGAGGAAGATGTCCGGGATGGCGTCGACCGAGACGATGAGCAGATCATTGCCCGGATCGATGCCGTGATCCTTCATGGCCTGCGCCGCGCCGATCGCCATATCGTCATTGTGTGACCACACCGCGCAAAACTGTGACATATCTTCCGAGGCAAGAATGCCATCCATAACGGCATAGCCGCCTTCACGGGTGAATTCGCCCGTCTGGGAAATCAGAATCTGCATGTTGGGGAACAGGGCGATCACCTCGCCGAAGCCGATCTGACGGTCGCGCGCCGCGCTCGAACCGATTGAACCTTCCAGTTCGATGATCTGGCAGTTCCCTGCGGTTGCTTGCGCTAACCATGCTGCCGCCAAACGACCTTCGTGAACGAAATCGGAGGCCACCCGCGTAAAGTACAACGATGGATCGGCGGTCACGTTGCGGTCGACGATGACCAGCGGAATGCTCGCTGCCTGCACTTCTTGCAGCACTTGATCCCAACCCGTTTCGACGACCGGCGCAAGGATGATCGCGTCAACGCCCTGCTGAACGAACGAACGTAAGGCGGCGATTTGCGTTTCCTGATTATTTTGTCCATCGGCGAACAACAGGTTGATGCCGCGCGCCTGCGCTTCGGCGAGGGTCGCTTCCGTAAAGGCCGCGCGCCATGCGCTTTCCGTGCCCACCTGCGCAAACCCGATGGTGAGTCCGCTGCCTGTGCTGTCCTGCGCGAACACTGAAATAGTTCCCATAAATAGCGCAATGAACACTATTGCGAGATATTTTCCGTTACGCATTTTTCGACTCCTTGTAATGTTTATAAAGTTTAATTGACTCGATAAGTGAGCGTCAATGCATGAAGAGTTCACGTTTTGTGAATTTGGTGTTAAAGACATATCTTTATCAGTAAGGATCTGCTTGAGATGAGGGTTGCAGCTAGCGCCGTTGAGGGAAAACCAGCTACTCGGCTAACGCCTCGAAGTAGCGGACGCCAAAGAGCGCCGCCTGCGTGCGGTCGCGCACTTCCAGCTTGGTGAGGATGTTGCTGACATGCGTACGCACCGTGTTTTCGGTGACACAGAGTTCGGTGGCGATTTCGTGATTTTGCAAGCCGCGCGTCAACAGACGCAGCACAGCCAATTCGCGTTCGCTCAGGCTTTTGGCGAGATCGAGCTCGGAGTGCTGCTCGGCGGGGAGATTCGCCGCGATGAGGGTGACAACTTTCGGGTGCATGACCGACTGTCCGTTGTGGACAGCGCGAATGGCTTGCACAAGGTCTTCGGGGAGAATGTCCTTGAGGAGGTAACCCGCCGCACCTGCCCGCACGGCGGATAGGACGTGCCCGGCATCGAGGAAGCTGGTCATAACGATCACGCGGACGCGGGGGTGGTCAACGTTGATGTGCTGAATCGCTTCTGCACCAGACATCCCCGGCAGGACGAGATCCATCAACACGATATCCACCTCGACCGTGGTGAGCAGCTCGAGTACTTCCTCGGCACTGCCCGCTTCGCCGACCACCTGCAAGCTCGGGATCGTTTCGATGTAGCCGCGCAGGCCAAAGCGCACCATACCATGATCGTCGACGATGATGATCCGAATAGGAGAACTGGTTGTTGTCATAAGCTTATCTTCTACGCAAATCTAAGTGAATCGTCAGGCGTGTGCCCGTCCCCGGTTCGCTGTGAAGTTCACAGCGCCCCCCAACCCGTTTGAGGCGTGTCCGCATCATCGCCAGGCCGTTGGAGGTGGGCGCAATCGAATCTAGTTTGAATCCACTTCCATTATCTTCCACAACCACCTGTGTGATCAAGCCGTAGCGCAGCGACACCCGCAGTACAGTCGCGCCGCTGTGCCGTACGACATTCGCAACGGCCTCCTGTACGGCGCGAAACAGCGCGTGTTCCTGCGCGATCGACAGCGTGTTCGTGCCGTCCGTGCGCCACAGCAGCTTGAGGCTGTGCGTCTGGCACAGTGGATTCAGATAGTCGAGCAGCGCGTCTTCGAGGCGTCGGTCTTGCAGTGGGACAGAGACGAGTTCCTGCAGGAGGATCGTCATCTCGGATTGAGCGGAGTGGCTCGCCTGTTTGATGTGTTCGAGGTGGGTTCGGGCGAGCGGCGGCGCGTCGTGCAGTAGATTCAGTACCGCGCCCGCTGACAGAGTGATGCTGAACAACTGCTGTTTCACACTGTCATGCAGTTCCCGCGCGATGCGCTGACGTTCTTCGAGGACGGCGGTCATGCGTTCCTGGCGCGCCAGCTTGAGGAGCTGCAAGCGGTTCTGTTCCGTTGCCGCAACTTCTGCTTGCAGCGCGAGGTTCAGGTTGTCCGCCAGGTGGTTAAACGCCTGTCCCAACTGCATCACATCACGGTCATGTTCGCCTGTGAGGTTGATGCGGGCATCAAAGTGCCCATCGGTGATCTGCTGCGTGACCTGGCGAATCGTGCCCAGAATGCGCGCGCTGTGCCGGTTGATGCGACTGACAAAGACCAAACAGATTGCGAACAGGCCGAGCAGACCTACCAACAGCAATGCCGCGAGGATCAGCATTTGTTGGGTGAGCGGCTGAACAGAGGCTTGGGCGGCGATCATACTGTTCGTGCGGATGGTGGTCGCCAAGCGGTTGAGATCCTCAGCCGCTGTGTCGAGCTGTTCGCGGAGCAGCGTGAGTGTCTCGCCGGAGTTTGCCGAGGCGCTGACGCTGTGATAGCTGCGCAGCAGGTTCAGGTAGGCCGTGCTGGCTTCATCGAGCCGATCCAGCACGCCGTAATCATCGATCAGTTGGGTGAGGCGTTCGACCGCCGCTTGAATGCTCAACGCCCCGCTTTCGGCGGCAGCAAAATTGGCGTCCGTCCCGAGATAGCGTTCGATTTGCCAGCGCAGCGCGGCGATCTCATGCGTGGCGGCGCTGATGCGTTCGATGTGCGCGAACTCGTCGGCCAGCGGCGTGATGCGGCTCGAACTGTAGGCAGTGAGCAGCAGCAGCGCCAGCAGCACGCCCGCACCGAGCACCGCGATTACGATTTTCAGGCTGCCGACCGACAAGCGGCGATCAAAAAACGAGCTGCTCTTCTGCCCAAATGTACGAAGAAAGATTATTCCGTCCATAACCACGAATTTTCCAGGGTTCATTTGCTAGTTCGGGATCCGTTTCGATCTCCAGCGTGATGAGCGGGCCATCGGCGACGATCATCGGCGGGATGTCCTGCCGCGCCTGGTCGAGGCCCATGACGGCGGCATAGAAGCCCGCCAGCACCGCCCAACCGTGTACGCGCGGCGAAGAATTGCGCGCCGTGGCGACCAGACGCCCTTCGCTGACGGCCTGAATCGCGGGGATCATGGCATCAACGCCGCCGAGGATAACCTGATCCTGCATCCCGTGGCGCTCGACCACGCTGCGCGCCGCCAGCGCCATATCATCATTGTGCAAAAAACCAGCGCGCAAATCGGGATGGCGGTTGAGCAGCGTCTGCCAGATATCGGTTGTCAGCGCGACGTTCCAGTCGCCGGGTTGATCATCCACGACTTCGATGTCGGGATAGCGGCGGATGACATTGTAGAAGCCCTGCGCGCGCCCCTGCGCACCGGTATGCCCTTGGCGTCCCCACGTATGCGCGATCTTGCCCGCGCCCCCCATCTTATCGACGAGCGTTTGCACGACGCTTTCCGCCATCATGACGTTATCCGGGGTGATAAACGTGAGGATGCCGATCTCTTGCAGGAGGGGGAAGGGCGCGATCAGCGTGTCCATGTCGACGACGGGGATGCCCCGGTTCGTCAGAATTTCGGTGGATTCGACCAGCGTCCCGATACTGCCGGGCTGCACGGCGACGAAATCCCAATCCCGGTTGGCGATTTCAGCCATATTCGCGCGCTGCTGATTGAGGTCGAGGTTGCCATCAAACCACTCAATATCCACGCCCAACCAACGGCCCATTTGTTCGGCAGCCAGCCGCCCCTGTGCGCCCCAACTCACGACGAGACCGTCATTCATCATCGCGGCGCGTAAAGGAGTCGCACTTTGGGAGACAGGCAGCTTGTCGATCAAGGGCAAGAATGGCGCTAAGCCGCCCGCGAGTAAGGAATGTTTGAGAAATGCCCGACGATCCATAAGAACCCCATATTCCAGACAAACCTTTTTAATAAAGATAACGCATGTTGGCGTCAGCCGCTTGACGGGGGTGGGACAAACTGATGCACCAACGTGAGCAGGTTTTCCGGCGCAAAAGGTTTACTCAGGAACGCGGAACAGCCCGATTGTTCTGCCAGTTTCGCTTCAACCGTGCCGACGCGCGCCGTGCACGCGATGATCGGCGGGGCTTTGAGGCCGCCGCCCAACTGCTGCACCAGCAGCAGCGTTAGCACGCGACCATCCACGTCGGGCAGGTTGAAATCCATCACGATCAGATCCGGCCGATCCTGCCGCGCAGCATGGGCGGCAGGCAGACCGCGATTAAAATGCCGCACCTCGTAGCGTTCCGATTCGAGGATGTGTGTAATCATATTGGCGTTGTCTTGGTTGTCTTCAACCAGCAAAATGTAACCCATACGAACCAACTTTCTAGCCGTCCGAACTTGCCTCATTGCCCTGGGCCAGCACCTTCTTCACCGCGTAGATCACTGCTTCGGGCGTGGCGGGCTTGGCGACGAAGTCGGTGATGCCTAAGGCTTGCGCGCGTTGGCGGTCGCTTGAGGCCGTGTGGACGATGACGGGAATATCCGCGGTGGTCGCGTCACTTTTCAATTGCGTGATCACATCCCACCCGCTCACGTGGGGCAAATTCATATCCAGAATGATCACATGGGGCACAAGGCCAAGCGCGAGTTCCATCACCTGTCCGCCATCGTGCGTATCAATGACGATGTAGCCAGCAGCTTCCAGCGCGCGCCGCAGCAGCTCACGCATGCTGACTTCATCTTCGACCAGCAAAATCGAATTGACTTTATCAGTCGGCAGGCTGCCGCGATCAAACACGGTGAACGCCTCATTGATCTGAACCGGTGTTTTTTCCAGTTCAAGCTGTTCCAGCGTGGCGATGGGCAGGGTGAAGGTGAAAGTGCTGCCTTTGCCGATGGCGCTGGTTACGTGGAGGTCGCCGCCGTGCATCTGGCTGATTTGCTTGCTGATATCCAGCCCTAAGCCCGTACCGACGATTTCCGTGAATGACTGGGTGCTGATCTGATGGAAGCGGTCGAAGATGGTCGAACGCGCATCTTCGGCGATGCCCACACCCGTATCGATCACGGAGATCGCCACCCATTCATCGACGACTTCGGCTTTCAGGGTGACACTCCCGGTCGTCGTGAACTTGATCGCGTTCGAGAGCAGATTGAGGATCACCTGCCGCACGCGAATCGGGTCAGCCCAGACGGTCGGCATGGTTTCCGGGTAGTCAGGGCGCAGCTGCAAGGTTTTGTCTTTGAGCAGACCGGTAGCGGTCGCTAGCACACCGCGAAAAATCTCCGGTAGGTCGATGGTTGTGCAGGTGAGTTCCAACTTGCCCGCTTCGATTTTGCTCAGGTCGAGGATGTCGTTGATCAGCCCGACGAGATAATGCCCGTTGTCCTCGATCAGTTTGAGGTAGGGGCGGTAAATCTCCGGCATCGACTCATTCTTGAACATCTGCGGCATGACCAGCATCGAATGCGAGTAGCCGATGATGACGTTGAGCGGCGTGCGCAGTTCATGGCTCATGTTGGAGAGGAACTGCGATTTGGCGCGGCTGGCTTCTTCGGCTTTGCGCTGGGCTTCACTCAGTTTGATGTTGGCGGCGGAGAGTTCCGCCGTGCGGTGGGTTACCCGATCTTCGAGGTCGCCGTACACGCTTTTCAGTTCGCGGAGCATCCCGTCAAAGGCGTCGGCCAGGTGCCCGATCTCATCGCGCCCGCCTGTCCCCGGTACGGAAACATCCCAGTTGCCCATGCGCACATTGTCGGCGACCTCCGCGAGCTGGCGTACCGGGCGCACGATGCCGCGTGTGAGCAGCAGCGCGACGAGGATGGCCACGAGCAGCGATATCAGCGCCAGCAGAATGGCCACCTGCTGCGTCGCGTTGACTTCGCCGACGATGCTGCTCACCGGAATCACGCGGAACAGCAGCCAACGAATCGAGATTTGTGTCTCCGGGCGAATATGAACGAAGACTTGCAGTGAATCCGGGTGATCGCTCGATTCGGTGATGATGCCCTGATTTTCGCCGAACATGGCGATCACATCTTCCCGTGAACGTTCGTTATCAAAGGTGACGAGACTGTTGAGCATACGCCCGAACTGCTTCGCGGGGGAAGGATTGATCAGATAACTGCCGTCCCGGTTGACCAGATACAGGGGCGAAGTGCTGTGGCTCGTCATCTCAGTGAACAGCGGCGTCAGGCTGACCTGCGCGATCAACACGGCGACATTCGCGCCGTCCAGTTCCAGCGGGACGGAGTAATAGAGGATGGGCACGTAGGGCATGTCGATCATGCCATTGGTCCGACTGAGGTCGTAATCGGAGATATACACCTGATTGGTCGGCAGCCCGATCGCCTGATTGAAGTAGGCTTCTCCGGCGAAGCTCTGCCCCTGCACGGGCGGAATCAGTTCGCCCGTACTGCTGACGTGCAGCAGCTCCTGCCCGGCCAGATCAAGAATACGAAAGTCGATGTACTGATTCTCGGAATGTTCCAGAAAGGTGAGGATGAGGGCGATCTGGGCGTCGCGATACTGGTTGGTGGGGTCAACCGCGCCGTTGATTACGGCGGCGTAGCGGCGGGTAGGTGGGGCGAGGCTCAGGAAGATCAGATCTTCTTTCACGCCGATCAGCCGCTTTTCAATGTCGTTCGCCTGTGAGACGAGCGAACGTAACTCTTCCGCGCCGATCTTCTGGATGAGCGTGCTGGCGGCCGTGCGCAGACTGTAGAAGCTGATGATGCCGGTCGGGATTAATAAAACGACGACGAACGCGATGATTAACTTGGTTTGCAGTCGTCGGGAATATCTTGGGAGCATGGTCCTTCCTCAGCCTATTCCTTTAGTATAGCGGAGCATAGCAGCAGGTCGTTCATCCTAAAGTTGAAAAATAAATCATCTTGGCGGATGAAAAGCTCTGACCGGGGACTCTCTATACTGAGGTTATGGGTACCCAAAATGCTTTTGACCTACACATAAGGGGAAAATGTCTCATGCGTTCGCGCAAACTACTCTTTTCAGTTTTGGTTCTGATGTTGGTGATGTTCGGTGTGTTCGCCACCGCTTTCGCGCAAGAGGGCGGCGGCGCGGGCTTGACAATTGGTTTCTCGCAGGTCGGTTCGGAAAGCGCGTGGCGCACCTCGTTCACCGAAGCGGTGATCGCGGAAGCCGAAGCGCGGGGCATTAACCTGCTGTTCTCCGATGGCCAGCAGCGTCAGGAAAACCAGATCGCCGCGCTGCGTTCCTTCATCGCGCAAGGCGTTGATGCGATTATCCTCGCCCCCGTCGTCGAAACCGGTTGGGACGAAGTCCTGCAAGAAGCCGCTGACAACGAAATCCCCGTCGTCATCGTCGACCGCAATGTGACCGCCGATCCCTCGCTGTATATCACCCGCGTGTCGTCGGACTTCGTGCATGAAGGCCGGTTGGCAGCCGCATGGCTCGTACAGGCGACCGCTGGTCAGTGCGACATCGTCGAACTGCAAGGCACGGTCGGTTCGAGCGCCGCGCTGGATCGTCAGCAGGGCTTCAACGACGTGATCGCGCTGTTCCCCAACATGCAGATCGTCCAGTCCCAGTCGGGCGACTTCACCCGGACGAATGGCAAGGAAGTTATGGAAAGCTTCCTCAATGCCGTGGACCCCAGCACGATTTGCGCGGTGTGGGCGCACAATGACGATATGCTCATCGGCGCGATCGAAGCGATGAAAGAAGCGGGTCTCGACCCCGCACAGGATATCCTGACGATTTCGGTCGACGCAATCCCCGACATCTTCCAGGCAATGGTTGATGGTGATGCGAACGCCACCGTCGAACTCAGCCCGAACATGGGTGGCCCCGCGTTTGATGCGGTTGTCGCCTACCTGGCTGGCGAAACCCTCCCCGCGTGGATCCCGGTCGCGGGTGGCATCTACTTCCCCGACACCGCTGCCGAAGAACTGGCGGCCCGCTCGGGTTCATAAACTAGACAAATATCCGTTCCAACTCTCCTCATTCCCCTCTCCAGCCGGAGAGGGGAATGCAGTTTGACCACTAGATACGACGTAGGGACGTCCGGCTGCAAGTCTCTACCGGATCGGAGATAGACGTTTTGGTCGATCAAGTACCTTTATTGCAGACACAGAAACTAACGAAGACTTTTGGCAGCGTGCACGCGCTCGCGCAGGTAGATTTCAATCTGTACGCGGGCGAAGTCCACGCGGTGTTAGGCGAGAACGGCGCGGGTAAATCTACGCTGGTTAAGCTGATCACCGGGGTGTACCACAAGGACGACGGGACGATCTTGCTGGACGGCCAGTCGATTCATCCGCAAAACCCGCATGACGCGCAGAGCCTCGGCATCAGCGCGGTGTATCAGGAAATCAACCTCGTACCGACGCTCTCGGTCGCAGAGAATATCTACCTCGGGCATCAGCCGACCCGCTTCGGCTTCATCAACATGCGCCGCGTTAACGCGCAGGCTAAAGCCCTGCTTCAGACCTACAACCTCGACATTGATGTGACGCGCACGCTCTCTACCTATTCCGTCGCCATTCAACAGATTGTCGCCATTGCGCGCGGCATCGATATGTCCGCGAAAGTCCTCATCCTCGACGAACCCACCGCCAGCCTCGATGCGGCGGAAGTGCAAATGTTGTTCAAGGTGATGCGTACGCTAACCGCGCAGGGCATCGCCATCATCCTGATCACCCATTTCCTCGATCAGGTGTACCAGATTGCGGATCGCATCACCGTGCTGCGTAACGGCGAAAAGGTCGGCGAGCAGCTTGTGAAAGATCTGCCCAAACGCCAGTTGATTTCGCTGATGCTGGGACGCGAGTTCGCAGAGATCGCCGCGGCCGGCGAAAGCGTCGCCCCACCCATCAGCGCGGATGCTTTTGTGCAAGCGCGGGGTCTGGCGCGCAAGGGGATGCTTCAGCCGTTCGACCTCAGGATTGCAAAGGGTGAGATCGTCGGGCTGGCGGGCTTGCTCGGCTCTGGTCGCACCGAAGCGGCGCAGCTCTTATTTGGCATTGTTCACAGTGATGCGGGCGAGGTGCAGGTTAAGGGGCAGCGCATCACGCTCAAGTCACCGCGCGATGCCGTCCGGCACGGCTTCGCTCTGTGCCCGGAAGATCGCAAAGTCGAAGGTATCATCCCGGAACTGACCGTGCGTGAAAATATCATCCTCGCGCTGCAAGCCAAACAGGGCTGGTTTGACTTTCTCTCGACGGCGCGTCAGGAAGCGATCGCCCAGGAGATGATCACCGCGCTGCGCATCGTCACACCCGATTCAAGCAAACCGGTCGGCGAGCTGTCCGGCGGCAATCAGCAAAAGGTGATCCTCGCGCGCTGGCTCGCCGCCCAGCCAGAATTCCTAATCCTCGATGAACCGACGCGCGGGATCGATGTCGGCGCGCACGCGGAGATCATCAACATCATCAAGCGGCTGTGCAGCGAAGGGCTGGCCCTGCTGGTCATCTCGTCGGAACTCTCCGAAGTGGTGGATTACAGCAACCGGGTCGTTGTGCTGCGCGACCGCCAGAAATTGACCGAACTCACGGGCGACGACATCAACGAAACCACCGTGATGCGCGCCATTGCGGAAAAATAACTATGGTTGATACCAAAACTGCGTTTGAGAAAGCGCCGGCACCGCGGGGCTTCAGCGTGGCGCGCCTGCTGCGGGCAAATCGTAAGCTGTTGTTTCCGCTGGCGGCGTTCCTGCTGATCTTGCTCGGCAACTGGTTGATTTCACCGAATTTCTTCAACGTGCGGCTGGTCGAAGGCCGACTGCTGGGAAGTTTGGTCGACATCTTCAATCGTGGCGCGCCGACGGTGCTGCTCGCCATCGGCATGACGCTCGTGATCGCCACCAAAGGCATCGACCTCTCGGTCGGGGCAGTGATTGCCATTTGCGGTGCGGTCGCCGCCGTGCTGATCAGTGAAACTGAGCTGTCGCCGGTCGTCGTGATCATCATCAGTTTGGGCGCGGGGCTGCTGTGCGGGCTGTGGAACGGCGTGCTGGTCGCCGTTTTTGACATCCAACCGTTCATCGCCACGTTGATCCTGATGGTGGTCGGGCGCGGGATCGCCCAGTTGATCACGGAAGGGCAGATCGCCGTCTTCAACAATCCAACGCTGGAATTTATCGGCAAAGGTGTCGTGTTAGGGTTGCCTTTCCCGATTCTGCTGTCGGCCTTTGTGTTCATTCTCGTGCTGGTCTTCGTCCGGCGGACGGCCATCGGCCTGCTGATTGAGTCGGTTGGTTCGAATGACCGCGCCAGTTACTACGCAGGCATCGACGCCCGCGCGATCAAGCTGCTGGTCTATGTGATTTCTGGTCTATGCGCGGCAGTTGCCGGGCTGATCATCACGGCTGATATCAAAGGGGCAGACGCCAACAACGCCGGCCTCTGGCTGGAACTCGATGCGGTGCTGGCGGTCGTCATTGGCGGCACGCTGCTCTCTGGCGGACGGTTCTATCTCGGCTTGAGCGTGATCGGCGCGCTGATCATTCAGAGCATTCAGACGGGCATTTTCGTGAGCGGGCTGCCGCCGACGTTTAACCTGATCGTGCAAGCCCTCGTCATCCTCGCGATCCTGTTCCTGCAATCGGATGACTTCCGCCGACCGTTCGCCCGCCTATTCCAGCGTTTGAGGAGACATTCATGAGATCGCGAATTTTCCCTCTGATCGTCACGTTTGTCGTCTTCGTGGCGCTCTATCTGATCGGCTTTCAGCGGTTTCCCGCGTTCGGTACCACGCGCGTGATCGCCAATTTCCTCACTGATAAGTCGTTCTTGGGGATTGCGGCGGTCGGCATGACGTTCGTGATTATCTCAGGGGGCATCGATCTGTCGGTTGGCTCGGTGATCGCGTTTACGGGCGTGTTGTGCGCCCTGCTGATCGGCGAACTGGGGATGCACCCATTGGCAGCCTTCGGGATAGCGCTGGTCATTGGCGCGGCGTTCGGCGCGGCGATGGGCGCGGTCATCCACTACTTCAAGATCCCGGCCTTCATCGTTACCCTCGCCGGCATGTTTTTGGCGCGCGGCGGCGCGTTCGTCCTCTCGCAAGAGTCGATCCCGATTGAGCATCCGTTTTTCGCACAGATCTCAGATATCTATTATGTGTTCCCGGATCGCGGTCGCCTGACCGTGATCGCGGTCTTGTTCCTCATCGTGCTGCTCGTCGGTATCCTGCTCGCGCATTACACGCGGTTCGGGCGCAATGTGTACGGACTAGGTGGTAACAGCACCGCCGCGCTGCTGCTCGGTGTGCCGGTGGGGCGCACGACCATTATGGTCTATATGCTCAGCAGCTTGCTGGCGACGCTGGCGGGCGTAGTGTATACCCTCTACACGCGCTCTGGCTACCCGCGTGCTACGATTGGACTGGAACTGGACGCAATCGCCGCCGTGGTCATTGGTGGAACACTTCTCACCGGTGGGGTGGGATATATCGCCGGGACGTTCATTGGCGTGATGATCCAAGGCGTGATTCAGACATACATCAACTTCGATGGTACGCTCAACAGCTGGTGGACGAAGATTGCGATCGGGATGCTGCTGTTCTTCTTCATCGCCCTGCAGAAGTTCCTGACGAACTACCGGGGTAATTTCGGCTTGAGTCGAAAACGAGCAGTCGCGCCCGCGGGCGATTGAGCCGTCCCACGGGGCGGGGTACGCTGGTCGAACGATAAATATCAACGGTAATTGTGGAGCGCACACCTGTGCGCTCTTTCATGCGGCGAGCTCGATCTGACCGCGAATCGCATCCACGCAGCTTTTGAAAATCGCTAAATCCAGTCCCCGCCCTTTGATTGCCCAATGTTGGTCGCGCTAAACGGGCGATTTGCATGAGCCAGTTGCGAAAAGCGCCGAATGGGGTCAACTTAAGCCACTTGCAGATTACCCAGTGCAGACTTAGGAGGCTTAGGGCGATGGTAACCATTTATGGGCAAAACTGGACTCGCGCTGCTCTCATTCGCCAGGTGGGACATGTCGATCAGATTGCCGGCATCAAACCGGTTGAGGCGGCGGACGGCAGCGAACGGGGCGCGCGCTTGTTCGAGGTCTGGACGGGCAGCGGCCTGAGCTTTCATGTCAGCGCCGACCGTGCGCTCGACATTTCGAGCTGTGCGTACAAGGGCATGGCGCTGGCGTGGCGGTCGTCAGTCGGTGACAGTCACCCGGCATTCACTGAGAATCACCAGTTGGAATGGCTGCGCGCGTTCCCCGGTGGGTTGCTGGCGACCTGCGGGCTGGATCAATACGGTGCGCCGAATGTTGATAACGGCGAGCCGCTGCCGCTGCATGGGCGCATCAGCAGTATTCCAGCGCGGTCGGCGAATTACCGCACCTACTGGCAGGATGATGACTACGTCCTCGAAATTACGGGGGAAATGCGGCAAACGCGTGTCTTTGGCGAGAATCTGGTACTGCGCCGCACGCTCACAACGCGCATGGGATCGTCAGCGATTACGATTCACGACCGCGTGACGAATGAGGGCTTTACGCCCCATCCGCATATGATCCTTTACCACTTCAACCTAGGTTTCCCACTGCTCAGCGCCGATTCACGGTTGTTGATCGACGCAGAGAGCACGAAACCTCGCGATGAGGTCGCGCTGGCGGGGTTGGCGGACTGGCGCAGCTTCCAGCCGCCGACCGCCGGATATCAGGAGCAAGTATTCCAGCATCGTCCGCGCACTGATGCCGACGGTTTCGCGAGCGTGCAGCTCGAAAACCCAACACTCGGTATCGGTCTGCGCTGGCGCTATGACCAGACGACACTGCCCTATGTGTTCCAGTGGAAGCAAATGGGCGAGGGCATCTATGTGCTCGGCGTTGAGCCCGCGAATTGCGGGGCAATTCAGGGGCGCGCGACCGCCCGTGAACGTGGCGACCTGCCCTATCTGGAGCCGCAAGAGACGCGTGAATATCACCTTGAGGTCGAGGTGGTCAGTGTGTGATTGGTCGGGAAATTCCGACCCCACCCCCGTCCCCTCCCCGAATTCAGGGAGGGGAGCCAGCATTTAACGCCAAATCGAGCCTGTTTGCGTAGGGAAGCGATTTATCGCGTCCGCTCCTCGAAATTATTAACCTGATCACGCACTTGTAGGGGCAAGGCATGCCTTGCCCCTACCGCAAATTGCGCTGAGCAATGCATCGATGCATTGTGTTTGTGAAACTTTCGAAATCAGTCTTCTTTTCTATAAATTGAAAGAAAAAGAAAAGTTTGACAAGAAAAGCGAAAGTCACTAGACTCACGACGTTGGTTGCTGGGATGTAATGGCGCAGCATGGACAATCAAGACTCGGTGCTGCTGGCGGTCGAACGCCAGCGCATCATCGCGGAGATTTTGAAGCGAGAAGGGGCAGTGCGCACCGTCGAACTGTGTGAACTGCTGCGCGTCTCCGCCGTGACCATCCGCACCGATTTACGCGACCTTGAAAGCGCGGGCGTGTGCTCCATCATCTGGGGTGGCGCAGTCTCCAAAACGCCCGCCACCGAAGAAGAAGCTTTCCTCGACCAACGCAGCACCCTGCACCGCGACCGCAAAGGGCGCATTGGCCAACGCGCTGCCCAGTTGATCACCAGTGGGCAAACCATCATCGTGGACGCGGGCACAACCACCGTCGAAATCGTCAAACACCTGCCACAAAGCCTGGACTACCTGCGCGTCATCACGCCTGCGCTCAACGTGGCCGCGGCGGCCAGCAGCTACGCCTATGTCGAATTGATCATGCCGGGGGGGATTCTGCGGCCGATCACCCGCTCGCTGATCGGCCCGCAGACGCTCCAATCCCTGCGCATGTTCAACGCCGATTGGACGTTTCTCGCGTGCGGCGGGTTTGATCTGGCGCACGGTGTGACGGCCTCCAACACGCTGGAAGCCGAGATCAAGCGCACGATGGTGGAGCAGGGCGCGCGGGTTGTGCTCGTCGCCGACAGCAGTAAATATGGGATTGTACGGTCGCTCAACGTCGCCCCGCTCACGGACATTGATGTGCTGATCAGCGATGATCACCTGTCCGATGACGCGGCGGCGGCCATCGCCGCGACCGGAGTTGAAGTCATACGCACCTAGAATTGAGGACACACTATGAGCATTGCCTATCGTTTAGCGCGGTTATTTGCCCCGGACGGCAAGTGTTTTGATGTCGCCGTCGATCACGGCTTTTTCGGCGAAAAGGGGTTTCTCAGCGGCATTGAGAACATGCCCGAAGCCGTCCGCCTGTTGGTCGAAGCCGACCCGGACGCGATTCAGTTGAGCATCGGTCAAGCGCCGCTGCTGCAAGCCATCCCCGGTAAGCGCAAACCCGCGCTGGTGCTGCGCACCGACATCGCCAATCTGTACGGCTCCGTTCTGCCGCGCACGCTGTACAGCCGTATGATCCACGACCCGCTCGAACAGGCGATTCGCCTCGATGCGTCGTGCGTCGTCGCCAACCTGTTCATGCTGCCGAATCAGCCGGAAGTGTGGGAACAGTGCGTGCAGAATATCATGGCGCTCAAGCCGCTGTGCGAACGCTATGCCATGCCGCTCATGGTCGAGCCGCTGGTGATGCAAGCCAACAATGCAAAGGGCGGCTATATGGTTGATGGTGACATCGACAAGATCATGCCGCTGGTGCGGCAGGCGATTGAACTCGGCGCGGACATCATCAAGGCCGACCCGACCGACGATGTGAGCCAGTATCACCGCGTGATCGAAATGGCGGCGGGCAAGCCCGTCTTGGTGCGCGGCGGCGGCAAGGTGTCGGATCAAGAAATCCTTCAGCGGACGTATGACCTGATGCAGCAGGGCGCGATGGGCATCGTCTACGGGCGTAATGTCATCCAGCACGAGAAACCGGCGGCGATCACCCGCGCGCTGATGGCGGTCGTGCATGACAATGCGACGCCGGAACAGGCGCTGAGCTATCTGCAAGGCCCAAGTGCATGAGCAAGCGACAAATCCGCTTTGGCGTCATCGGACTCGGTCTGATGGGCCGCGAGTTCGCCAGCGCGGCGGCGCGCTGGATGCACCTGCTGAACTTCGACGTGGAGCCGGTGATCGTTGGCATCTGCGACTCGAATCCGGCGCTGTTCGCCTGGTTTAAGACCAATTTCCCGTCGATCCAGATCACGACGAGCGATTATCACGATCTGCTGACCAGCGACAGCATCGACGCGATCTACTGCGCCGTGCCGCATAACTTGCACCAGCAGTTCTACAGCGACATCATCGAAGCCGGGAAACATTTGCTCGGCGAAAAACCCTTCGGCATTGACCGCGCGGCGAACACGGCGATCCTCCAGACAATTAACTCGCACCCGAATGTGCTGGTACGCTGCTCATCCGAACTGCCGTTTTACCCCGGTGGCCAGCGCATTTTGCAGAGCATCGCTGAGAACCGTTTCGGGAAGATCATCGAGGTCGAGGCGGGGTTTTTGCACAGCAGCGACATCGACCCTAATAAGCCGATCAACTGGAAGCGGATGGTGGATATCAACGGTGAGTACGGCTGCATGGGCGACCTCGGCATGCACGTCTTCCACACTCCACTGCGGGCGGGCTGGCAGCCGAAGAACGTGCGCGCCGTGTTGAGCAACATCGTTCCCGAACGTTTCAACAAAGACGGCGAGAAAGTACCGTGCGCGACGTGGGATAACGCGATTCTGTTTTGTGAAGTCGACAACGCGCAGCACGGCACATTCCCGATGACGCTCAAGACTTACCGCATCGCGCCGGGCGAAACGAACACGTGGTACATCAACATCTACGGCACGGAACAGAGCGTTCGTTTCTCCACCCGCCAGCCGAAGTCATACTACACCATGAACTACAAGAGCGGCGACCGTCAGACGTGGAACGAGGAAAGCCTCGGCTATGCCAGCGCCTACCCGACGATTACCGGGGGGATTTTTGAATTCGGCTTCTCCGACAGCATTTTGCAGATGTGGGCCGCGTTCTGCGATGAAGTCGCGCACGGGCGCGACCGCATGCAGCAGCGCTTCTACTGCGCGACGCCGGAAGAAACCGCCGCGCAGCACGCGGTGCTGACGGCCGCGCTGGAGTCGTATAAGCAGCAAGCGGTCGTCTCGATCAGCTAAAAGGGTCGTTGAAGGGGCAAGACTTCAAGCGGGCTTCTTCTGAGCCCACCCCCATCCCCTCCCCGAATTAAGGGAGGAGACAGCAGACTTACCCCTCTCCTCGCTTGCGTGGGCGAGGGTTGGGGTGAGGGGTGGGCAGACACAGCGTCAGGTCGCCCCTATCAACGAATTTGCGTGGGTTTGGGAATTAGTGTTTTGAAGGATTGAAGTATGGCTTACGACGTCATTGTGAGCGGGCAGTTGTGCGCGGATCTCCTGCCTGATGCGACCAAATTACCGTTGAGCGCGCTGTCGTCGCCGGGGAAACTGTTTGAGATCGGCGCGCTGACCGTAGCCACAGGTGGCTCAGTCGCCAATACCGGGCTGGCGTTCAAACGGTTGGGCGTGAATGTTGGGTTGATGTCTTCGATCGGCGACGATCTGCTCGGCCAGATGATCACCTCCAAGCTGAACGAATATGAGGGACATCTGGGCGATCTGCTCCAAGTGCGACCGGGCGATGTCAGCTCGTATTCGGTCATCATCTCGCCGGAGAATACCGACCGCATCATCCTACACTGTCCCGGCATCAACGAGCAGTTTGATGTGGCCGATGTCGATTTTGAAGTTGTGCGGGATGCGAAACTGTTTCACCTCGGCTATCCCACGCTGCTCCCGCGGCTGACGGCCAACGGCGGCGAGGCACTGGCGACGATCTATCAGCGGGTCGCGGCGATGGGCGTCATCACGTCGATGGACTTGACGCACCCGGACCCCAACAGCCCGAATGGGAAGCTCGATTGGAAACAGATTCTGGCGAATGTGCTGCCCTACGTTGACATCTTCCTGCCGAGCATCGAGGAAATCATCTTCATGCTTCGCCGCACTGATTATGACCGCTGGCAGGGGCGGGCGTTCCCCCATGTCACACAGTCTTATCTGAACGATCTTGGCAGTGATCTGTTGAGTATGGGCGTTAAAATCGCCGGGTTCAAACTGGGCGAATACGGTTTTTACATCAAAACTGCGCCAGATGTGACTAATTTCAGGCGGTTCGAACGGCGGTTAGGCCTCGATCCACTCCTGTGGCCGGATCTCGAACTGTATCAGCCCGCCTTTGATGTGCAGGTGGTCGGCGCGACGGGCGCGGGCGATTGTGCCTACGCAGGCTTTCTGACTTCGCTGCTGCATCAAGCGAGCCCGCAAGCGGCGATCCGCTTCGCCTGCGCGGTCGGCGCGTGCAATGTCGAATCGCCGGATGCAACCAGTGGCTTGCGCTCATGGGACGCAACGCAGGCGCGCATTGCGCAGGGGTGGGCGTTGTCGGAACGGCGTCTAGTGATGCGTTGATGTTCGGCGTTCGCTCGCCTGTGCCGCCCACCACGCGGCCCCGATAAGACACACGTTTTCCCCGTGCTGCGCCAGTCGGATCAGATCCGGCGGCACGAAGCGCGGATTGAGCACATGCGCGTTGATGACTTCGCGGGCGGGGTCGAACAGCAGATCGCCGAGCTTGGCGACGCTCCCGCCGATGATGATCGCCTCCGGGCTGAACAGGTGCAGCAAGCTGACCATGCCCAGACCGAGATACTCCCCGGCGGTGCGGACGACGGACAGGGCAAAAGCATCCCCCTGTTGGGCCGCGTGCCCGACTGCCGCGCCGTCGATGACCGGGGCAGTCCGCAAGCTGGAGTCGCTGTTCCCAGATGCCAGCAGGCGGCGGGCGCGGTCGCCGATGGCCGTCCCACTGGCGATCGCTTCGAGGCGTACGCGCTCACCTTCGGGTGTGGTCACCATGACGTGCCCCGGTTCGGCGGCGAGGCCGCTCCACCCGGTGAACAGGTCGCCGTTGATGATGACGCCGCCGCCGATGCCCGTGCTGATGGTCATGTAGAGCATGGGGTTGCACCCGCGGCCTGCGCCGCCGCGATACTCGGCGAGCGCGCCGAGGTTGCCGTCATTCTGCATGGTGACCGGGCAGCCAAACGCCGCGCTTAGGATGGCGCCGAGTGGGACTTCGTGCCAACCGGGCAGCGTGAACGTGTGATGGATGACGCCCGTCGCCGCGTCGTGCGGCCCCGGCGCGGCGATGCCGAGCTCGTCCGGCACAGCACCCGCCGGAATCACCTGCCGACCCAGCGCGATCAGGCGGTTAATGACGGTATCAGGTGGGTCGGTGGCTTGCGTCGCGGTTTCGGCGCGCTGCTGCTGGGCGAGTGCGCCGTCGGCGCTCAGCTTGTACCAGGCCGCGCGCATCCGTGTGCCGCCAAAGTCGAGCGCGAGGATGTTCACGCTGAACGCTCCCCGCTCAACCCGTTGATCGCGTTGTACAGCGCCTTATCCGGCAGGGGCGTGATGTCGGTCGACAGCAGCCCGTGGTGCAGGGCAGGTTGGCCGTTCTTCCAGATGGTGATCGCCGATGCGCCGTCCTCCAGCGCCGGGTAGGCCAGTTCGGCCCACGTCCGCGCCAGCAGTCGATCACTATGCGCGGGCGCGCCACCGCGCTGCGCATGACCGAGGCGGGTTTCACGCAGGCGCGCGCCGACTTTGCCCGCGAGCGAAGCCAGGACCGCTTCTTTGTCGGGAATGAATTCGGTGTAGACGAGCAGGGCATGACCTTTGCGTTTGAGCGCCGCTTTGAGCCGTTCGACGAGGCGCGGTTCGTCGTCAACGGCGTATTCCGGCACGAGCACGACATCCGCGCCCGCGCCCTGGGCGACGGCCAGCGCCAGCATCCCGGTGTGCCCGCCGAGCGTTTCCAGCGTGAAGAAGCGCCCGGCGAGCGCATGCCCGGTCGCGCGCACGCCGTCGATGGCGTGGTAGGCGTACTGGCACGCGCTGTCGAAACCGAGTGTGCGCTCGGTACCGGCGACATCGTTATCGATAGTGGTTGGCACGCCAACGCACGGTACGCCGATCTCTTGCAGAATCGGCGGCAAATAGCGTAGGCTGCCGTTACCGCCGAACAGCAGCACACTGTCGATTTGCTGCTTGAGCAAAACATCCTGCAGTGCTTGGCGGTTTGCGGTCTCGCTCAACACGGGGTCACGGCTGGAGGGCAGGTACGAGCCACCCAGCGCCATATAGGGTGAAATCAAGGCGGACGTTAGCGGCACGAGCTCTTCATCCAGCAGGGCGCGGAAGCCGCCCAACGCGCCGATGAGCGTGTCACCTGCGGCGTACGCTTGCTCACACAGGTGATAGAGGAACGTGTTGATGCCGGGGGCGTCACCACCACTCACAACAACTAAGGTTTTCATGAGAAGGTCTTTCGGATATCATCCATAGTGCATGGAGCCGTTTGAAGTTGTCTCTGTCTAGGATTATAATCGTAAAATCGTTTACATACGGGAGATGCGAGCGTAAGTCAAAACTTTCACACCGGCAGCTAGATTGATTCACTCTGTAAAATTTAGTCTCGAAAATTGCGTTATGAGGAGCAGAGCCCAATGAGCAAGAAGTTTGTGATCATTATCCTCGCGCTGTTGGTACTCTCGGTTGTGCCGATGGTCAGCGCCCAAGATGACTCGAATTATACAATCGCCTTCGTCCCCGGCGTGAACCCCGATCCGTTCTACATTACGATGGCGTCCGGTGTGAATCAGGCGGCCAGCGATCTCGGTGTCACGATTATTCAGCAGGACCCGGAACGCTTTGACGTGACCGTGTCGGCTCCGATTATCGAAGCGTTGATCGCCCGTGGCGATATTGACGCGCTCGTGACTGCGCCGAACGACCGCGCGCAGTCGATCCCCGTGCTGCAAGAAGCTTATGACGCGGGTATCCCCGTCATCACCGTTGATACCTTCATCGGCGACGGCAACTATGCCGATGGCGAAGTGACCTTCCCGTTGAGCTACATCGGTTCGGACAACACGCAGGGCGGTTACATCGCTTGCGAGGCGTTGGCCGACGCGTTGGGCGAAGGCGCGAAGATTTACATCCAGAACGTGCGTC
>CALKIA010000693.1 GCA_937988705.1 uncultured Chloroflexota bacterium
CCGTATCGCCGATGTCGTGGGCTTGTTGGCGCAGCGCGTCGATCATGTCGCGATCGGCCTGGAGGTTGACATTGCTCATGGCTAACATGCGGAAGCGGATTTCTTCCAGATGCTGACGGAGAATCACACTCTTATAGTTTGGAACGACCGCGCGCATGTTCAATCCAAGGGTAGTTCTAGAAACTGAAAGATTACTCACATAAATTGTACAGCTTTTTCAAATTAAGACGCCCCGGATAGAGCGAATTTTGGAATTGTTGAAACGCCCACCACGCGCTCCCTTAACGCTGGACTGTCAGGGGTACGATAGCGTGAAACAAGGCTTTGTCTTGGTTTCAGGGTTTGGCGGACGCGATAAATCGCGTCCCTACGAGAAAATCCTGCGTGTGTAGGGACGCCATGAATGGCGTCTGCCATCCCCAAATGACTCCACGCTATTCTGCGCACTTACCGGCAATCTTTCTCCCTTCCCTGAATTCGGGGAGGGGCCGGGGGTGGGGTCGGCCAAGCGCGCTACAGGATTTGCGACAGGAACAGCTTGGTGCGTGCGTGCTGCGGGTTGACGAAGAAGTGTTCCGGCGTGCCCGTCTCAACGATGCGCCCCTGATCGAAGAACAGCACGCGGTCAGCGACTTCGCGCGCGAAGCCCATCTCGTGCGTCACACACAGCATGGTCATGCCGCTGGTGGCGAGTTCCTTCATCACGTCCAGCACCTCTTTGATCATTTCCGGGTCGAGCGCCGAGGTCGGTTCGTCGAACAGCATGATCTTCGGTTCCATCGCCAGAGCCCGCGCGATGGCCACGCGCTGCTGCTGCCCACCGGAGAGCTGACCGGGGTATTTTTCCGCCTGTTCCGGGATGCCGACGCGTTCCAGCAGTTCGCGGGCTTTGGCTTCCGCCTTGTCGCGCGACCAGCGGCGCACCTGTATCGGCGCGAGCGTGATGTTTTGCAGCACGGTCAAATGCGGGAACAGGTTGAACTGCTGGAACACCATGCCGATCTCGCGGCGAATGGCGGCGATATTGCGCACATCATGGCTCAATTCCATGTTGTCGACGACGATCTTGCCCTCTTGATGTTCCTCAAGCCGGTTGATGCAGCGGATGAACGTGGATTTGCCGCTGCCGGATGGGCCAATGATGACCACCACCTCCTGCGGCAGCACGTCGACACTGATGTCACGCAAGACGTGGAATTCGCCGAACCATTTGTTAACGCCTTCGCACTTAATGATGGGATCGCGGGCGACGGTTGCTTCATCGATCATAAGACTTATACCCTTCTCGCTGCGCCGGAACCGCTGGCTTCGAGGCGGCGGCTTAAGGCGGCCATGATATAGCTGAACCCAAAGTAGATGAGCGTGATGAAGATGTAGACTTCGCGCCGCAAACCGAGGAACTCGGTCTGCGCGACGGTCGCCTGCGAAATGCCCGTGAGATCGATCAGACCGACAATGGCCACCAGTGACGTGTCTTTGAACAGTGAGATGAACTGGCCGACGAGCGCCGGGATCACCAACCGCAGCGCTTGCGGCAGCGTGACGAACAGCGTGATCTGCCAACCGGACAGGCCGACCGCCTTCGCCGCTTCTTCCTGTCCGGGCGGGATGGCCTGCAAACCGCCGCGCACGTTTTCGGCGAGGTACGCCGCGCTGAACAGCGTAATCCCGACCATGGCGCGGAAGACGTTATCGACCTCCGCCAACTGCGGGTTGACCAGCGGCACGAGGAGCTGCGCCATGAACAGCACGGTGATCAGCGGGACGCCGCGCACAAATTCGATGTAGAGCGTGCAGGCGGTGCTGACGACGGGCAGTTTGCTCCGTCGACCGAGTGCCAGCAGCACGCCGAGCGGGAACGAGGCGATGATGCCGACCATCGACAGCATGACAGTGAGCAGCAGCCCGCCCCAGCGCCGCGTATCGGTGAGCGGCAGGAATCCGCCGACGCCATAGGCCAGCACGAACATCAGCACAGGCAGCGCCAGCAGCAGCCACGTCGCGGTGCGCTGCGCGACGGCGCGCGAACCGCGTTTCTTTGCCTCGACGGGAGCATACTGGTTGATCAGACCGAGGCCGATGTAGCCGACGCCCGCCGCGATCACGATCCACAGCAGCGCGTCGTTGATGATCTCCAGAAACGGCCCCAGATACAACACCAGGTAATCATTGAGCGTACGGTCACCGCGATACTGGTTGTCGATGATAATCATCATCGGCACGTCGCGCCCGTCAATGCGCGGGCGGATTTCTTCGGTGAGGAAACCGTCCGTCATGCGCACGTACTGCTGATAGCGGCCAGCGGCGTTGACGACGTTGCCCGCCTCATCCAACTCCTCCAAACGTGAAAAATCGCGCTGGAGGTGTGGGTAAATGCCATACGTTTCCAGCAGACCGATGCCGTCACCCGTCGTTTCGAGGATGTACCAGCCATCCTCCGGCAGGGCGATAGTCGCCGCCGTGCCATCCGCCGCCAGCGTGCCTTCAAGAATAGGCTCAAAGGTCGAACCACGCAGAATGCGGAAGTTGATCGGCGTCTGGTTGAGTGCCAGCGACTCGGCGATGGGGTCAGGGACGACCAATCGTCCGAGATCTGCTTCCAGCGTCGTCCGCTGATTGGCCGTGAGCGTGCGATAGTTGGGCGTGTCTTCGGCCAACTGCGCGTTGATCACGGCGATGCGCTGGGCGTTCGTGAGCCGATTCTCGGCGGAAGCGCGCAGCAGGTTCGCGGCGACATCGCCGAAGCTGTGCAGCGTGCGCAGCGCTTCGTCATCGGCGGAGAGATCGAGCGCCAGCTGCAGCGAGATCGTCTCGCCCGCCTGACCGATAAAACCGACGTTGGGGAGCGGCGTTTCGGTTGATGAGCCGGATTGCAGCTCGGTTGCGCCCGCCGTCAGATAGGTGGGCGGCATCACGCCGACCGCGCGAATGGCGACGGGAATGACGAAGGCCAGCGCCACGACCGCGATGATCATGAGTGCGAAGAAGCGCGAAATGCGCCCCCAGGCCGCCAGCGCCGCACCGATCGTGAAGGCGATCACCAGCAGCATGACCTGCAAACGCCATTCCGCATCCACCTGATAGCGCCCGACCATGAACTGGCGCAGGTTGAAGATCACCGCGTACCAGTTGGCTTGAGTGATGACCCAGTTAATGAACGACACGATCAGCCCGATGACCAACGCGCCGACCAGCAGGGTGAGCACGGAATTCACCGCAGAACTGAACAGGTTGTCGCGCAGCCACGCGAGCGGCCCGGCGGCCAGCATGGGCGGCGGCTTAACCGGCGGTTCCTGATAGTAGACCATCGTTTGGGTGATGCGGGGATCAGACCTCGTCGCCATGCTTTTACCTCGTCACGATCTGGAAACGGCGATTCGCCCGTTCGGACAAAGCCGCGATGGTCAAACTGATCAGCAAATACGTGATCATCACCATGATCATGCCCGTCACGGACTGCCCGGACTGGTTCATGATCGTCGTGGTGATCTGGAAGAGATCGGCGTAGGCCACGGCAATGGCCAGGCTGGAGTTTTTCGCCAGGTTAAGATACTGGTTGCCCAAGGGTGGGATGATCACGCGCAGCGCTTGCGGCAAAATCACCAAGCGCAGCACATCACTGCCGCTCAAGCCAAGGGCGCGCGCCGCTTCGACCTGCCCGGGCGGCACCGCGAGGATCCCCGCGCGCACAATTTCGGCGATGAAGACGGCCGTGTAAATGGTCAGCGCGAGGAACAGCGCCGCGTATTCTGGCAGGATTTGCAGCCCCTGAGTGAAACGGAAATTGTTCTTTTGCGGCAGTTTGAGCAGCAGCGGGGCGGCAGCGTAGACCGCTTCTTCTTCCGGGGTGATGAGTTCGTCCGCCCGCGCCTGTTCGATGGGCATGATCGTCGCCTGTCCGTCGGCGTTGGTCACAGTGACGGTCGTCGCGGCGGGTTCACCGCTCACGATCACCCAGCCGACAACGGTCAGCAGACCGATGGCGGCGACCGCGTAGAGCAGGCGGGGATAAGCGTGCCCGGTCGCTTCTTTGACCCGGCCGAGATAGACCCACTGGACGAACGCCAGCACCACACCAATCGTGACGAACGCCAGCCAATCGGCAAAGCGCGCGGTGGGCAGCAGTTCGGGGAAGGCCAATCCGCGAATATTCAGGTAAATCCACGGCTGAATTTCAAAGCGGAAGGCCGCATTCGTCACCAGTCCAAAGCGCGCCGCGATCTCCGCGAGGATGGCGCTGGCCACCGCGGCCCACACAATCGGGCGGCGCAGATGACTGCGCTGCGGCGGTAAATTGCGCGTGTAGTTCCACACCAAGTACGCGCCGATCAGATAAACGATCCAGCGCAGGGGCAGGCTGGCATAGCCTTCGGGCGGCAGCGAGATGCTCTGCTGGAAGGTGGGCAAACTGAGCATCACCACAAAATACCACACGAACAACTGCACCAGAATCGGCGTGTTGCGCAGCACTTCGACAATCGATCGGGAACTGTTGCGCAGCAGCCAGTTCCGGCTGAGCAGGAAAATGCCGAGGAAAATACCGATCACCGTCGATAAGACCAGTCCGGCGATCACCACCCGCAGCGTGTTGATGAAGCCGATGGTATACGCGTCCCAGTAGGTGCGGTCAGACGAGTACCACGCGGGCGCTTCGCCGATATCGAACCCGGCGCGATCCTGTAAAAAGCGTAAGTTGGGGAGCAGATTTTGCGCTTCGAGCGCTGAAAGAATGCTTGTAAGTAGGCCGTACAGGGCCGCAATAATGACGATGGCAAAGATGATCTGCCCGATGAGGGACAAAACGCGGGTGTCGCGGAGGATACTGCTGGGGGATCGGGATGCTGCCATCGGCGTGTGGCTCTCCATGAACCAATATTTCGTGGAATTGTTGCCGGTCGGGGCATGACGACGCCATGCCCCGACCCATTCCTGTAGAGAAATAGGCAGGGGCAAGGCATGCCTTGCCCCTCCACAAAAGCTTCACCCAACGTGCGGGTGCTGCTCTTTAGCGGAACGGCGGCGAGTACTGGAGGCCACCTTCCGTCCAGAGCGCGTTCAAGCCGCGTTCCAGACCGAAGGGAGTATCCGCGCCGAGGTGGCGTTCAAAGACTTCGCCGTAGTTGCCGACCTGCGTGATCACGGTGACCATGAAGTCATTCGCGATCCCGTAGAGCGAACCCGCGGCATTTTCACCCTGACCGAGGAAGCGCTGGATTTCGGGCACTTCGCTGCTCACGAAATCGCCGACGTTCTCGCTGCTGATGCCGAATTCTTCGGCCTGAATCATGCCGTAGATCGTCCAGGCGACGATGTCCGCGAACTGCGGGTCAGACTGGGGCGACAGCGGCGCCAGGGGTTCCTTGCTCAGCGTGATTTCGAGGATGGTGTGTGAACCGGGATCTTCCGAGGTCGCGCGATAGGCTGCCAGACCGCTCTTGTCGGTCGTGAAGGCGTCGCAGCGCCCGCTCAGGTAGCCTTCCCACGTCGCCGCGGCATCCGCGAAGAC
>CALKIA010000694.1 GCA_937988705.1 uncultured Chloroflexota bacterium
ACAATGCGCCGCGTAAACTGCATCATCAGCGGGTTGGGTAACATCGGCTCGCGCTTTATCTGGGTGCTGAATCAGAAACAGAACCAACTGCGCGAACAGTACGGCTTGGATGTGCGCCTCGTCGCGGCGGTCGATGTGGACGGCGGCGCAATCGACCCGAATGGGTTGGATCTGGCGGCGGTCGCGGCGCTGGAACGCAAAGCCAGCGTCGGCACATTGCCCGGCGTCGGTCAGCCCGGCCTCGGCATTCTCGACGTGCTGGCGCAGGTCGACGCGGATGTATTCTTCGAGGCGACGCGCGTCAACCTCACCGATGGGGAACCGGGCATGAGCGCCATGCGCGCGGCCATTCAGCGTGGCCTGCACCTCATTACGACGAACAAAGGGCCGCTGGCACTGGATTACGCGGGCTTCCGCGCGCTCGCCCAGCAGCACAACGTGAGCATCCGGCATGACGGCACGGTGTTCGGCGGGTTGCCCGCGATCACGATCGCCGAGCGCGATCTCGCGGGCGCGGTGATCACTCGGCTGGAAGCGCAGGCCAACCTCGCCAACAGCTACATCCTCGTCAAAATGAGCGAGGGCTGGAGCTATGCCGACGCCGTGCAGGGCGCGAAAGACGTGGGCGCGGCGGATCAGGATGAAACGCTCGACGTCGACGGGTGGGACGCGGTGATCAAGCTGGTGATTTTCGCCAACGCCGTACTCGGCATGAACGCCAAGATCGAGGATGTGCGCCGCGAATCCATGCGTGACGTCGCACCGGAGCGGATCGCCGAGGCCAAGAGCCGCGGCAACGTGCTCAAATACATCGCGGAAGCGGTACGTTTGGACGATGGGCGCTATGATCTGGCGACTGGGCTACGCGAACTCCCGAACGATCACGCGCTGGCAGCGCTCGGCGCGCAGCACATGGGCGTGAGCTACACCAGCGACCTCTTCGGCACGATCACGGCGTCGATCCACGAAACCTCGCCGCTGCCGTCAGCCTCGACGATGCTCCGCGATCTGCTCATTCTCTATCAATGCTAAAGGACACACTCACATGACGACTCAACCCGCATGGCTTGGTGGCTTACAGTGGCGTTTACTCGGGCCGTATCGCGGTGGACGGGCGACGGCGGTTGCGGGTCACCCTACCGACCGCATGACCTTCTATTTCGGCGGGTCGGGCGGCGGCATCTGGAAGACGGATGACGGCGGTCACCTGTGGACGCCGATTGCCGACGACTATTTGCAGACCGCTCCAGTCGGCGCGATTGCTGTCGCACCGAGTGCCCCACATATCTTATATGTGGGCATGGGCGAAAATGTGGTCGTGCAGTTCCATTCCGGCGGCGACGGCGTGTACCGCTCCGGCGACTCCGGGAAAACGTGGCAGCATATTGGTCTGGCGGAAACGCATACCATCGGGCGGATTCGCGTGCATCCGACTGACCCGAACCGGGTGTATGTGGCGGCGCTCGGTCGGCGCTTCGGCACGAACCCCGAACGCGGCGTCTATCGCACCACCGATGGCGGTCAGACGTGGGAACAGGTCTTGTTCCGCAGCGACAAAGCGGGCGCGATTGACATCACGCTGGATGAACACAACCCCAATATTTTGTACGCGGCCTTCTGGGAGCAGTTGATTCAGCCGTGGAACTACACCAGCGGCGGCCCCGACAGCGCGATCTATCGTTCGCTCGACGGCGGCGACACCTGGGAAGATATCAGCCACAACGTCGGGTTGCCGCGCGGGCTGCTGGGCAAGATCGGCATTGCGGCCTCGCCTGCCAAACCGGGGCGCCTGTGGGCGCTGATCGAAGCGGAGGAAGGCGGCATTTATCGCAGCGATGATTACGGCGCGTCGTGGACTTGGTTGTGCGCCGAGCGCAACTTCATGGTGCGCGCGCGCTTCTCGATCTGCATCGTGGCCGACCCGCAAGATGCCAGTACGGTGTATGTTGCCAGTCGCAAACTGTGGAAATCGACCGATGGCGGGCGCACGTTCGGGCAGTTGAACGTTCCCTATGTGGATCAACATGATTTCTGGGTTGATCCGCAGGATACGAGTCGTGTCATCCTCGGCGACGACGGCGGCGCATCCGTCTCGTTTGACGCCGGGCGCTCGTGGTCAACGCTGCTCAATCAGCCAACCGCGGAAATCTACCGCGTCACCACCGACAACCACTTCCCGTATCGCGTGTACGGCTCACAGCAGGATAACAGTACGCTGGCGCTGCCCCACCGCTCCGAACGCGGCGCGCTCGCCATGCAAGAGTCGTATGACATCGGCGGCGGCGAGAGCGGCTATATCGCCGTGCGCCCCGACGACCCGAACATCGTGTATTCGAGCGATCTGCCGGGTTTAGGCATCACCCGCTACGATCACCGCAACTTCCAACTGCGCGAGATCGGCCCGTGGGGTGAACCGGGCGCATGGGATAAGGTGGAACTGCGCTACCGCTTCAACTGGTGCGTGCCGGTCAAGCTCTCGCCGCATGATCCGAATATTCTGTACAGCGCGGCGCAGTACGTCTTCCGCACGACGAACGAAGGCCAGAGCTGGGACATCATCAGCCCTGACCTGACAACTGCCGATCCATCGAAGATGATGATCACGGGCGGCCCGGTGCAGTTCGAAGACGCGCTCGCCTATGCCTACCCGTCAATCAGTTCGGTGGCGGAGTCGCCTGCCGAGCGCGGTGTGATCTGGGTCGGCACAGACGACGGGCTGATTCAGGTGACGCGCGACGATGGCGCGACGTGGACGAACGTCACGCCGCCGGACTGTCCCGCGTGGTCAACCGTGCGCATGGAACCGTCGCGGTTTGCGCCGGGGAAAGCCTATGCGGTAGCGACCAATGTCCGCATGGACGATTTCCGTCCGCATCTGTTCAAAACCGAGGACTACGGCGCGACATGGACGCCCATCACCGCGGGCATTCCCGATTATGACTTCACGCGCATCATCCGCGAAGATGTAGAACGCCCCGGTCTGCTGTACGCGGGGACGGAACGCGGCGTGTGGTGTTCGCTGGACGATGGCGCGTCGTGGTTTGCGCTCAAGCTCAACCTGCCCGCCGTCGTTGTGTACGATCTGTGCGTCAAGGAAGACGACGTAATCATCGCCACGCACGGACGCTCCATGTGGAGTCTCGACAACATCTCCGCGCTGCGCACACTCACGCCGGAGACGCTGAAGCAAGCCGTGCATTTGTTCCCCGTGCAGCCCGTCACACGCATCACGCGTGAAGTCTACAAGCTCGATAGCCTGCTTTCGCTCTACACCGCCTATGTCGCACCCAACCCGCCGAACGGCGCGATTGTCGATTACTATCTGCGCGAAACGCCCGCGGGCGACGTGCAAATCGAGTTGATCAACGCGGCAGGTGAAGTTGTGCAGCAGTTCACCAGCCAACCGCCGCCCGAAGCCGCGCCGCGCCCGGTCGGCGCGCTAGCCTACAAGCTGGCGGGCGGATCGCGCCTGCGCGGGAAGATTCGCGGCGAGGAAGTGCTCGGCCTAAAGTGGGGCGCGCTCACGCTGCCGCCGGAACCCGCTGCGCAAGTGCCTACCCAGCCGGGGATCAACCGCTTCGTCGTGCCAATCACCGCACCGGGAGCAGAGATCACGCCCGGGTTGCAAGGTTGGGTGACCCCCGCCGCGCTCGTGCCGGGGACATATACCATCCGTCTCACGGTCGGCGCTCAGGTCTATGCAGCGCCGCTGGTCATTGAGAAAGACCCGCGTGTCAACACAAGCGTCGCCGAATATCAGGCGCAGTACGACTTGCTGATCCGCATCCGCGACCGCGTCAACGACCTTCACCGCGCCATCGCGCGGCTGTACCGCTTGCGGACGCAGTTGGAAGACCGGGCGCGCTATTTCGCCAGCAATTCCGAACTAGATCTACGCTGTGGGGCACTCATCGCGGCGCTGACCGCCATCGAAAATCAGCTCATCCAGCCGGACTTGAACGAAAACAGCGGCGAACTCGACGGCACGCACTTCCCGGATCGGGTGGATGGCAAGCTGCAAGCGCTCAGCTATCAGGTCGCACGCAGCGACAACGCGCCGACGCAGCAGGCGTTCGACCTGTGGAACGTGCTTGAAGCGCAGGTCAGCGTACAGGAAGCGCGCTTCGAACGCTTGATCACCAGCGAACTGGCGATGTTCAACGCGCTCTGTCGGGAACAGGATTATCCGATCGTTCGGCTGTAATTCCGCCCTTGTGGCCGCGTCTGAAGTAGGTTCTCGAAACAAATCCACGAATGGATGTAGGGGCGCACCTGTGTGTGCGCCCGAAACCGGGTAGACACAGAGGTCTACCCCTACGTTGGGACTTTCGAGAGTCTACTTGAGAAGCCCTATGAAAATTCCTGTTCGGTAGAATGGAGGTGCAAACCAACGACCAAACCGGAAGAAATCAAGTGTGTCTCAGAATTAAGGTCGACACCAGCGATTTGAGCGATCAGCGGTCAATGGGATGCTGTCTTCAGGATCGAGATGGTGCCCGGTGACTGCTGGAGGCACTGCCGCCGATGGTGTGCCTGCGGGTGAGGCTGGCTTTGGGTTATTCCGCTACAAGCACCACGGTTCCATCACCGGGAATAAATGCGCAGGTCAGCGTCTCACGTAGTTGACTTTCTAGGGGCGATGGCACACGTGGTGAGTGCGACGCGCTGAGAAACATCATCTCGCCCGAACCACGTAAACACACCTCGCCACCCAAGGCCGTTCCCTCGAACGAAAAAACGTCGACCGCCCCGATCACGCCGCGCCGGAGCAGCGCGTCACTGCCGATCTCGGCTGAATTTTGGATGAACACCCCATCCACCGCTATCACCCGTCCAAAGCTGTTCGACGGCAAATTCAAACGAAGCCCTTCGGCAGGCGTGCCGGGTACCGTTTCGGTTCCAGTTATGTCGTCATCTGGTGCCGATGGGTGGGGGCGTCCACCATACTCCACTGCACCAATGTCACAGCGGCTGTCGTCACGGAAAAAGCCGCGCTGATCGATTGTACTCAGGCAGCGACCACGATTCACCGCCGGGCTGAAGGACAGTGGCGCGATGGTTAGCGTTGGTCCGCCGTTCAACCGTAGTTCGCCGAGTGCCGCGTCCAATCCAATCAGGTCGAATCGAGCGTTGTTGGCGATGCTCCCGCTGCTGATGTCACCGATGAGGTTCGTGCCCAAGGACTGCACAGCGCCCTGTAAGTCCGGCACCTCGCCGGTATTCCCCGCGAGAATCGAATTGCTGAGGCTTAGGGAGGTGTCGTCCGCAGTTACGACGAAGATGCCGCCACCCGCATAGGCCGTGTTCGCTGTGACGGTACTAGAGCGTATCAGACCTGTCCCGCCCGTGTGCCAGAGTGCGCCACCCATCCCTACTAGCTCATCCCGCTCGACAGCGACCTGTGCAAGATTGTTTGCCAGTGTGCTGGTGTCAACGGTCAGTGTGCCGCCTATCTGAGCAAGCGCGCCGCCGTCACTGTGTCCGATACGACCTGCGCTGCCGTAATCGCTAAGGGTGCCCCGGATCCCGGCGTCAGCGAAAATTTCCTCTAGCAGCGAACTATCCCCCATAAAGCTGCCGCCGCCCCCGGCACCCGACGTTCCAAAGCGGGTTTCGTTAGCGTAAAGCACGCTGCTGAGGACGGACAGCGTGCCGGATGCGTGATAGACTGCGCCCCCTTGAGCTGCCCCGCCGTCCCCACCCCGACCGCCAAAGCCGCCCGGCGCTCCACCGCCGTAATTCACGCCTGCGAGCGCCAATATGATCTCTGTGGAGAGTGCCTCGAAGCTCTCGCCGTCGACTGCGACCGTGAAAGCCGGGCTGCCACCACTGCCGCCGGAACCGGCATCTGCGGCGGCACCCCCTGCGCCCCCTTGCGCAAAGTTGTTTGCGAGCGTCGTGCGATCCAGCGTAAGACTGCCCGCCTCATTGTAGGCGGCTGTACCCTGCGCAGCCCCGCCTGGACCGCCATTCCCACCCCCACCACCGAAACCACCGTCGCCGCCGTCGGTTTCACCCGCACCGCCGTGCCCACCTACGCCGCCGCGTCCGCCCGCCCCGCCGGTGATCGTGTTCCTGTGCAGGGTAGACAACCAGATATGGATCGCGCCAGCATTGTTGTAAAGCGCCGCGCCTTGAGCCGCGCCACCTATGCCGCCCGCGCCACCCGCACCACCCAATCCGCCGGTGCCACCGGGACCAATACTTGTGCCATCGGTGCCGCCGAAGCCGCCGTCGCCCGCCGCGCCGCCGGTACTGCCGCGTCCGCCAACCCCACCTTGAGCCGTATTGTCTGTCAGCACACTCGCGCCGATGAACACCTGCCCGGAGTCGTTGTAAATTGCACCGCCCCGCGCAGCCCCGCCGCCGCCGCCAGCGCCACCAGCCCCGCCTGCGCCACCTCGCCCGCCAACCCCGCCGACGAAGGGTGTCAACAGCGGCGCAACCTTGAAGAGCGCGCCACCTTCGCCGCCCGTACCCCCCGCGCTCGCGGCGCCACCGGAGCCCCCATTCCCACCGCGCACGGCGTTTCCACTGAGTGTAGTTTCGAGGAGATACAGTGTGCCTTGGTTGTAAATTGCACCCCCTTGGGCGGCGCGACCCGGGCTGCCAGCGCCACCAGACGCTCCGGAATCTGCATTTCCCCCCGGCTCACCCGTCGCCAATGACACGAAGAAAACCCACGTTCCGGGGCCGTCCGCACCATCAGCCCCGGGGACGGTGCGGTCTGTGCCGCGCCGTCCATGATCACCGACGATCAACCCGTTACTCAGCGCAACGTTTTCGAGATGCAAATACCCGGTGGGCGCCACTTCAAACAACCGGAATGCAGGCGCCGCTGTGGCGCGGGTAATCGTGAAATCGTTGCCACGAATGAGAATATCGCTGGTGATGACGGGGAGGCCGTTGGGACCATTTGCCCCGAGATTGTCGATTGCGGTGAGCGTCACATCAGTGGTGAGTGTGAGCGTGTCTCGTCCGGGTGTGCCGGCTGTGCAGCCACCGACACCCGTGTCGGTGTTCGCAGCCTGAATAGCGTCCGACAACGTGCAATGGTCATCAACGACGAGGCTTGCGGCGTGCACAGCGGGAACGGTGAAATGGAACGTTCGACTAATGAGCAGCAGCACGACAAAGGCCGTGGCAGTGCGAACGAAGCGGGCAGTCGTCACCGGGTTGCACTCCTTAGGCTTCTGGGACATTACCCGTTACTATAACATACTTTAAATGTTACAAATTTCGGTTGTGATTCGCGTAACGGTAAACTGATTCAAACTTTTCGCGCACATAGGTGACGCAGATTAATGAGCGCGAAAGCGAGATGGTGCGCGCCAAGAAAGTTGGCATCTTTGCGGTCATCGCGCATCAGCGAGGCACGGAAGTTATCGATCCAGGCAAAACTCCGTTCAGATGTGAAGCGTTGTTTGTAAATAGTCGGGTTGAACAGGCGTTTCCGTCCACGTTGGTTCTCAGCAAGGTTGGGAATGACCTGATGGTTGAGACCGACTTTGCGGGCATCCCTATCGAAGGCACTGTCGGCGTTAAAATACGCACCAGTGAAGGTCAAGCCCAAGCGTCTCAGGTGCTTGAAAGCCGCTTGCAGCTGCGGTTTGAGGTCGAAGGCGTCATGATGGTTCCCCGCCACTATCCCGGTCGAAGCGACGACGGAGCCATGGGCATCGGTGATAGCTTAGGATGTTGGAGGTCCTGGCGCGTTTTCGGCGCTGGTAGGCGACACTTTCGCCGCCCTTCTGGACAGCGTATGCGACGATTTACGGGATCGAACACTTATCGCGTTCGCAAAACTCGCAAATTGCTCCGAAGGGAGCCTTAATTGACGTTAATCAGGCGTGAGGCCGACCAACCAATTCTGAAAGCACCCTGTCGAATGGTCGCGCTTCGATCATCCGCGTGATCGCGCGCGGGCGTTTGTTTGCTACAATAGGCGTCAGTTGTCCCAAGACTTAACGGAGATTTCCGCGTGAACCGCGTAGACACCTACCCCGACGATGTCCCGGTCGTCAATCCCTGGCTGATTCGTCTGCCGATCCTGTTCATCAGCGGCGCGATTTTGTTGTTCATCGCCGTGGTCGGCTTGATCGTCGCCTTCGAGATCGCTTTTCAGGGCAGAATCTACCCCGGCGTATATTCGTATGGCGTGCACCTTGCTGGTTTGACACCGGAAGAGGCGCGCGTGGCGCTCGATGGGCGCTTCACCTACGATGAGCAGGCCGTGTTCACGTTTCGCTACGGCGAGCAGTTCTGGCAGGCGCGCGCGGGTGAACTGGGCGTGTATTTCGACGTCGAAACGACCGTCGGCGAGGCCTTCGCAGCGGGACGCGCGGGCAATTTCGCCGTCAATCTGATCGATCAGGCGTTCAATTGGCTGAATGGCGAGAACATCACGCCGATCATCCGTTACGATCAAAATGCGGCCGCGCAGCAGGTGGCGCGCATCGCCGCGGAGATCAACCGTCCGGCGCGGGATGCGGTACTGCACATCGACGGCGCGAATATCAGCGCGACCCCCGGCGAAACCGGCAAAGCGGTCGATGTGCGTTCCACACTCTATCGACTGGATGCGGCGGTGTTGAATTTCGACACGGGCGGCGAAATTCCGTTGGTGGTCAATGAAAGCATACCCGTCTCACTGGATGCCGAAACCGCCGCGCAGCGGGCGCAGATCGCTTTGTCTGGCCCGGTCACGCTCACGGCGACAGATGCCGACGGGAACGCGCTCGGCCCGTGGACGGCGACCGTTGCGCAGATTCAGAGTTTGCTGCGCATTGAAACGGTCATGGACGAGACTGGTCGCCAGAACTTTGACGTGGATGTAGATGTCGAGACGTTCCGTCCGTATCTCGAAAGTCTGGCGCGCGGCTTGATCAGTCAGCCACAGGATGCACGCTTCCATTTCAACACGGCGACCGGGCAGCTCGAAGCGTTCCAGTCGTCGGTCAACGGGCGCACGCTTGACATTGAGGGTACGCTGGAGCGCCTGCACAGCGCCATCTTCAACCCAACCAACCGCGTGATCGGGTTAGCCTTCCACGAGGAAGTGCCGCGTTTTCATAACACTGTCAGCGCGGCGGAACTGGGCATCACACAGCTCGTCTCAACCGGCACATCGTATTACACCGGATCATCCCGCGCGCGCATCGAAAACATCATCCTCGCGGCCTCGCGTTTCGACGGTCTGATCATTGCGCCGGGGGAACTGTTCTCGTTCAACCGCTATGTGGGCGATATCAGTCCGGAGTCGGGCTTCGTCGAAGGCTTCGTGATCGTCGGCGACCGCACGGTGCGCGGCGTGGGCGGCGGTGTGTGTCAGGTGAGCACGACGGCCTTCCGCGCGGCCTTCTACGGTGGTTATCAGGTGGAAGAACGGCACGCACACGGCTACCGCGTCGGCTATTACGAGATCGGCGGCGAAGGCGTGGGCATGGACGCGGCGATCTACGTCCCTGACTATGCGGCGGGCGAAACCTACGGCGAACTCGATTTCACCTTCCGCAACGACACGCCCTATCATCTGCTGATCGAAACAGCGGTTTACCCCGGCAGTAACATGCTGGAATTCCGCTTCTACAGCACCAACCCCGGCCGGCAAGTGGTCAAAGCAGGCACCGATGTAAGCGATGTGCAGCCGCCTGCGGCCACCCAGTATGTCGCCAACAGCGATTTCGGCGCGGGGCAGGAACTGCAAGTCGATTGGGCGGCGGAAGGCTCGTATGTGCAGGTGACGCGCATCATCAACGATCCGAGCGGCAATGAGATCAACCGCTTTGTATTTGCCAGTCGCTATCAGCCGTGGGGTGCGGTGATTCAGGTCGCGCCGGGCGACTCCCGCTTGAGCAGCTAGCGCCGCAGTGCGTAAATCAGGTGGCGGAGCGCCGTCACTGACTCGTCCAACGCTGCGGGCTGGTCGGACTGCGCGATCCACAAGGCCGCCTCATTCATCGCGCCGGAGAGCAAATGGGTGAGCGCATCCAGCGAGAGCGGCAGCAGCTCCCCGCTGACCAGCAGGGATGCGAGCGCCTCGCGCAGTGACTTCATGCTGTACTGCGCGTCCAGTGCGCGCCACGCTGTCCAGCCTAACACCGCCGGCGCGTCGATCAACATGATTCGCTGCACATCCGGGTCGCGGCTGGCTTCGAGGAAGGCCGCACAACCCGCGATCAGCTGTTCCCAGCCGTCAGTGTACTGATTCGCCGCCGCTTCGACGCGCTCCCCGACCTCCTGCTGCACGGCGTCCAACACCGCATGAAATAACCCCTCTTTGCTGCCGAAATGATGGTAGAGCGCCCCCCGGGTGACCCCCGCCAGCCGCACGATCTCTTCGGTCGCGGCCTCCGCATAGCCTCGTGTGGTGAACTGCTCACGTGCCACTTCGATTAACCGCGCGGTCGTCGCTGCGCGCTGCTCAGCTTTGGTCGCCATGTTTCATCCCCTGTTCATTGACATACATACAGTTTGTATGTATCATGGTAAATGGAAACATACAAACTGTACGTATCTTAGCGCAAGGAGTGAACCGGATGCAACTCAACAGCTTCTATCCCGTTCTGATGAGCCGTCAGCTGCGCGCTTCACGGGATTTCTACGTCAAGTTCCTGGGCTTTCAAATCACGTTCGAGGCGGATTGGTATGTCAGCCTGAAATCGGCGGATGGACGCTATGAACTGGCGTTTGTCGCCGCCGATCACCTGACGATTGTGGAAACTTATCAGATGCCTACTGCGGGGCTGCTGCTGAACTTTGAAGTCAGCGCTGTGGATGCCGAGTACGAGCGGCTGATCGAACGGGGCGGTTTGCCGGTGGTGCGGGCATTGGTCACCGAGGATTTCGGTCAGCGCCACTTCATCACCGTCGATCCCAACGGCGTGTTGATCGATGTCATTCAGATCGTGCCACCCTCCGGCGAGTACGCCGCCCAGTACACCGAGCAGGTATGGAACGATGTGCAAGCGTAACGGAGGGAAGCAAAAAGTAGGGGCAGTGCTGCCCCTACTGACATTCATTGCGTGAGTTTGGGTGGATCTACTGGCCGAAGTTGAGCGGGACGACCTGCGTATCGGCGGCGATGACCCAACCGGGGATATCACGCAGACGCAGCGCGCCATTGGCGTAGTCGGTGACGAAGAAGGTTTGACCAGCGGCCAACTGCGTCCCGGTGATGCTATCGCCGAGCGCGCCGCCCTGCACCCACGTCGTTTCCGTGATCTGGCGCAGACGCGCGCCGCTGTCAATCGAGGACGGCGGCAGGAGCACCGCGTCGATGACGTGGATGATGCCGTTGCTCGCCTGAATATCGGTGATGATCACATTAGCAAAGCGATCCAGCACGACGCCGCCATCTTCCACCGCGATCTTGACCGACGCGCCGTTAACCGTCGCCGCACTCGTCAGGCCGACCACCGCCGACGCCGGAGCTTCACCCGCCACCACGTGATACAGCAGAATATCCGTCAGCGCGCCCGTCGGGTCGGCGAGCAGCGCGTTAATCGTGTCCGCACCGAGGGCGGCAAAGGCCGCATCGGTCGGCGCGAAGACCGTGAACGGGCCGGGGCTTGCCAGCGTATCGGCGAGACCCGCCGCCGTCACTGCGGCAACCAGCGTATCAAAGCGACCATCGGCCACCGCGATATCGACAATGGTATTACTCTGCGCGAACGCCGGAACGACTGCCAAAGCTAACATGGAGACCAATGCAACGAGCATGAACCACTTACGCATCTTAACACTCCTCAAATACCGTTAAAACTCATTCTCAACCGGATGTTTCTACTGCCTGAGTACTGGGCATGAGGATAGACAATCAATATGAGCTTCGTTTGAGTGAAGTATAAATGCGGATTAAATTCAACCTTAAAGAATCATGCGTGGGCTAAGCAGGCGCTATTCGCGTAACCCACGCTTCGTTACAATGAAGCCATCGACCTGGAGTCCAGCGAAAAGAGGCTTACTGTATGCCTGTTCAACGCCAGATCCCCCAGCCGGGGCAAGAATCAGTCTGGGACTATCCGCGTCCGCCGCGCGTGGAACCGACGAGCAAGTTAATCCGCGTGGTCTTCAACGGTCTAGTGATCGCTGAAACGCAGAGCGCCTATCGTGTGCTGGAAACCAGCCACCCGCCGAGCTACTACCTGCCGCAGGCCGATATCCGCATGGAGTACCTGCGGCGCACACCACTGCAAACCGTGTGCGAATTCAAAGGCGCCGCGACTTACTGGTCGCTGGTGGTGGACGACCGCACGAGCGAAAATGTGGGCTGGGGGTACCCGAATCCGCGGCCGGGCTATGAGCCGATTCGCAACCATATCGCCTTTTACGCCAGCCGTGTTGACGAATGCACGGTCGATGGCGAAGTTGTCACGCCGCAGCCGGGTGACTTCTACGGCGGCTGGATCACTGCGGCTGTGGTCGGGCCGTTCAAGGGCGAGCCCGGTACATGGGGCTGGTGATCATTTTTGTAGGGACGCCCAACGGGGCGTCCGCTGACGCAACCGATGATGACGGACGCGCCGTTGCGCGTCCCTACGATGAGATGTAGACCATGAAACTCTTGCTCTTTGACATTGATGGCACGCTCGTGTGGACAGGGGGCGCGGGGCGTGAGGCGACGCGCCTCGCCATGCTCGAAGTCTTTGGCACGTCCGGCGCGCTGGATACGCACACGTTCGGTGGCAAAACCGACTGGCTGACGCTGGTCGAAACGCTCGGCAAAAGCGAAAGCGAAATCGCCGGTCACATGCCGAATTACGACACAGTGATGGGGCGGCATATTCTGCACATCATCGGCGATTACCCGGTGGCGCCGTGTCCCGGAGGTCTTGACCTGATCGAGACGCTGCGCCACCGTGACGATGTGGTACTCGGCCTCGTCACCGGGAATGTGCTGCGCGCCTCGTCCGTCAAACTGGCGGCGGCGGGCTACGAGCCGGCGCATTTTGTGGTCGGCGCGTATGGCAGCGAACGCCTGAGCCGCGATCACCTGCCGGCGTTGGCGGTTGAACGGGCCGAGGAGCTGACCGGACACCGCTTTGCGCCGCGTGATGTGTGGGTGATCGGCGACACAGCGGCGGATGCGTCGTGCGCGCGCGTCATCAACGCGACGATGGTCGGCGTCAAGACGGGCTACGGCGCGTCGCCGCAGGAAATTGTGGACGCGAACCCCGATTATCTACTCAACGATTTGACCGAATTCTGGGACGTCGTGCGGTTGTAAACAGGCAGTGCCTCAGCTGCTTCTGTAGGAACAGCCTTCCGGCTGTCCGCTGTGTTGGACGCGCTGCTACGCGTCCCTACATAACTCCAGTTATGGCCAAGCCTCATTCGCACATACCCCTCACCCCCAACCCCTCTCCCACGCAAGCGGGGAGAGGGGCGAAAAACTGCTTCTGTTGGCTCCCCTCCCTGAATTCGGGGTGGGGTCAAAAGGTTACCTTTCTAAACGTCTTCTTGTCCCACCTCTGCTGGTGGGCTCCCTACAGTCGCAACCATCACATCTTGACCGTCCCGTGTTCTAGGTCTACACTACCGCGCAATGGTCAGCTATAGGCAGCGAGGCGCGATGCGCATCCTCACGCTCACCCCGGCGGCAGCCGAAATTGTGTGTGCGCTTGGTTTTGGCGATCAGTTGATCGGGCGGTCACACGGATGTAATTACCCCGACTGGGTGCGGAACCTGCCCGCGATCACCCAACCGAAAATGGGCGCCCTCCCTGGCGCTGCTCCGTTTGCTCTGGATACCCATTTGTCTGCCACGGATCTCGTCGATCTGGCGCAGCTTCAGCAGCTCGCACCGGATGTGCTTGTGACGAGCGTGGCCGCTGACAGCGAGGATCGAGCCCGTGCCGCTCTTGGGGAACTGTTCGCGGACGCGCCGCTCTTGATCAACCTGGTGCAGAGCGAAGTGTCCGAACTGCTGGCCAATATCACGCGAGTGAGCGGATTGCTGGGCGTGCCGGAACGCGGCGCGGCGCTCATGCTCAAAACTGATGCGCGCCTGAAAGATATTTACACGCGGGCGGCCGAGATTCAGCCGAAGCCCGTCGTCGCAGCCCTCCAGTGGATTGACCCACTGATGATTTGCGGCAACTGGATTCCCGAACTCATTACGATGGCGGGCGGTGTGACCCTGTTCGGACGCGCCGGGCAACCGAGCTTCTGGATCGACTGGGATGATCTCTGGGCGGCAGACCCGGATCGCATCGTCATCATGGCGTGTGATTATTCGCTGGATGAGATGCGCGC
>CALKIA010000695.1 GCA_937988705.1 uncultured Chloroflexota bacterium
TATTCCGCGGCGGCGAGCCGCGCGGCGTACTGGCGCTTGTAGTATTCGAGGTATTCGCCCGTCTTGATCTTGCGCCACCACCATTCATTCTGGCGGTACCAGTCGACTGTGAGCTGAATGCCCGTATCAAACGTGTGCGCCCGCTGCCAACCGAGCGCGCGCAGCTTGTCGCAGTTCATAGCGTAACGGCGATCATGGCCTTCGCGGTCGGGCACATGCTTGAGCAGTGCCTCCGGCTTGCCGAGCAGCGCCAACATGGCCTTCGCCACCTCAAGGTTATAGCGGTTATCTTCCCCAGCGATGTTGTAGGCTTCGCCCGCCACGCCGTTATGCAGCGCGGTATCAATTCCCGTGACGTGATCTTCGACGTACAACCAATCGCGCACTTGCATCCCATCACCGTAGAGTGGCAGCGACTTGTCGTCAAGCGCCTCGGTGATGAAGAACGGGAGCAGTTTTTCCGGATACTGGTACGGCCCGAAGGTGTTGCTACCGCGCGTAACGACAGTGTTCATGCCATGCGTGACATGGTACGAGCGCACCATCAGTTCACCGCCCGCTTTGCTGGCCGCGTAGGGACTGTTCGGCGCAAACGAATCAGTTTCGACCGAGTAGCCTTCATGCACGTCGCCGTAAACTTCATCTGTTGAGACATGCAAAAAGCGGTCGACGCCGTGCTTTTTCGCCTCATCGAGCAGAATGTACACGCCGACCACATCCGTATGGATGAAGGCGTCAGCGTCGAGGATGCTGCGGTCGACATGGCTCTCGGCGGCGAAGTTCACCACTGTGTCGATATTGTGCGCCTGAAACGCCCGCGTCACGGCCGCGCGGTCGGCAATATCGCCGCGCTCAAAGCGATAGTTCGGCTCATCGCTGATCGGCAGCAAGTTGTCGATATTGCCCGCGTAGGTCAGCTTGTCCAGCACAATGATGTTGTAGTCGGGATAGCGCGTCGTCATGTAGCGGGCGAACGCGCTGCCGATGAAGCCTGCGCCCCCGGTGACGAGAATATTCTTCATGCTAACTCCCGCCTTCTTCTTTCTTCGCCTCGACCGGAGCGGCGGGCTGGTCAGACGCCGGTTCAGCAGGCTTCGGCTTGAGCACAAAGCGTTCGAACGCCTCAGCCACACCGTCCGCGTCATTGGTGGCGACAACATGCTTCGCCGCGTCTTTGGTCTTGGCGTCGGCATTGCCCATCGCCACGCCGATCCCGGCGAACTGGAACATTTCGATGTCGTTTTCGGCGTCACCGATGGCCATGACCTGATCGGCCGAAATCTTCAGGTGCTTGCACAGCACCTTGAGGGCATTGCCCTTTGATCCACCCGGCGGCAGAATTTCCAGATGTTCGGGAACGCCCGCCTGCACCAGACGCGCATTCCCGCCCAGCGCGGCGTTCAACTGCCAACGCAGCCCCTTGATCGCCACCGGGTCGCCGAAGGCGATCACCTTGTGCAGGGGTGTGTTGATGAGCAGATTTTGCAGCGCGCCGACGATTTCTGGCGGGTTTTCGTGGTACTTGGTGAACGATTCCTCGATCACCCGGTTGCGCGACTTGGCGAGCATGCGTGAGCCGCTGTAGGCGATCACCGTGAACCCGCGATCTTCCGCGAAGGTGATCACCTGCCGGGCGACGCGTGGATCGAGCGTCTGGGAATGGATCGTCTTGCCTTCGGCGTCCAGCGCGATCAAGCCCTGATTGAAAATCCCCGGCGATTCGATGCCCAGCTTTTTCAGATGACTGATCACGGCGTTGCGCGTTTTGCCGGTGGCAAACACAATCTGCACGCCCTGTTCAATCGCATCCCGCAGCGCCTTTTCGACGCGGGGAGTCATTTCCTGCTGGCTGTTGAGCAGCGTCCCATCGACATCGATAGCGACGAGCTTGATCTCTTTTTTCTCTAATGCCATGTTGTTGGTTGTCCTAGATAATCCAAACGTTGCTGTGATCGCCAATGTTGAGGGTGAGCGCCTTCGGCAAATCATCCTTCTTCTGTACGGTGGCGTTGCGCCCGATCAAACTGCCGTGCAAGCGCACACCCAGATCACAGATGGTGCAGTGTTCAAGGATGATGCTGCGCTCGATCTCGCAGTTGGCCACCCGCGTGTGATGATGAATGCTCGTGTACGGCCCGACATAACTGTTCTCGATCACACAGTCTTCCCCGATGATCGTGGGGCCGTGAATGATGCTGTTGATGATCTTCGCGCCGCGTTCCACCGTCACGCGTCGATCCAAGTGCGAATGTTCGATCACAGCGTCCGGCGCGACCGTCGGCTCAATTTCCTCTAAGACCAGCGCATTCGCGTCGATCATATCGATCCGCTTGCCTGTATCGATCCACCAGCCCTGATGCACATGCGGCACGACCGTAAAACCATTCGTAATCAGCCATTGAATGGCATCGGTGATCTCGTATTCGTTGCGTGCCGACGGCGGGATGCTGTTGACCGCCTCGAAGATGTGCTTGTCGAACATGTAAATGCCGACCAGCGCCAGATTGCTCGGCGGGTTTTTCGGCTTTTCGAGCAGCTGCTCAATCGTGCCATCCGGGCGCAGCTTGGCAACGCCCAGCGACGACGGATCATCGACGGCTTTCAGGACGATCTGGCTGTTCCACTGGTCGAGGTGATTGGTGAAATCCGCGATCAGCTTGGCGATCCCACCCTGTATGACGTTATCGCCCAGAAACATGACAAACGGTTCTTCGCCGAGATACGCCTGCGCGATTTTGACGGCATGCGCCAGTCCGCGCGGCTCATCCTGCGGGATGTAGGTGATCTGCACGCCCCACACCGATCCATCGCCGACGGCCGCTTTGATCTCTTCCCCCGTCTGCCCGATCACAATGCCGATTTCCGTCACGCCAGCATCGCGGATCGTTTCGATCACCCGGAAGAGCACGGGTTTGTTGGCGACGGGCATCAACTGCTTCGCCCGGGTGTAGGTCAGCGGGTACAACCGCGTCCCTTTGCCGCCGCTCAGGATCAATCCCTTCATCGTTCATTTCCTTAGTTGTCGCCTTCTCAACAAAGGAGACATGTCTAGATAGATGTCTTTAGCGAACACGGACGAGGCATGCCTCGTCCCTACAAAAGTCGCGTCGTGTATTACACCCGCCCTGCGATCAGGCTGATCAACGCCAGCACACCGAACGCCACGAACAGCCAGAACCACCACGCGCGGAAAATGTTCCCGCCGCCCAGCAGCGGGGGCAGCGCGTCTTTGGTCGGCTGACTTTGCGGCAGCTTCTTCCAGATTTCCGTCGCTTCTGGGTCAGGCGGCAGCGTTTCTTTAGGCATGGCTCCACCTACTCCCTCAGGATAAGCTGACGTAAGCTTTCCACGGCAGCTTCATCGGCCAAGACCAGAATTCTATCATTTCCCTCCAGAGTCGTACTACCATTGGGCACGATGAATTCTCCATCCCGCCCGACCAGCACGATCAACGTGCCTTCCGGTAAACGGAGATTAACGATTTGTTCACCGATCACCGCAGCGCCCGGCTTGACCAGCAGTTCTGCCAGATCGCTTTTGAGGCTGGGCGCGACGACCAGTTCGAGCGGCACGCGTGGCGGTTTCGTCTCGTCTGACTTGACCTTCAGCCAGCGCGCGGCGGTGACAATCGTCGTGCCCTGCAAGGTGACGGAGAGCAGGACGACAAAGAAAACAATGTTGAAGATCGCCTCTGACCGTTCCAACCCCGCCAGCAGAGGAAACGTCGCCAGAATGATCGGTGCCGCGCCACGCAGTCCAACCCACGCCACCATGGCTTTTTCGCGCACGTCAAACCGCGACAGGCTCAGTGAGATGAAGATACTCAACGGACGCGCCAGCACGATCAGCACCACGGCGATCAGCAGGCTTTCGCCCGCCGCCGCGATCAGACGCGACGGAAAAACGAGCAGACCGAGCGTGAGGAACATCAGGATTTGCATGAGCCACGCCAGCCCATCGTGGAAGCGCTGCAAACTGCGCTTATGGATGAAGTTGCCCCGCCCCAGCAGCAGCCCGGCGAGATACACCGCGAGAAACCCGTTGCCGCCGACCGTTGCCGCCAGCCCGTACGCCAGCAGCACCAGCGCAATGGTGAACACCGGATACAATCCGTCGTATACGCGAATCCGGTTGATGAGCAGCGCCGCCGCATAGCCGACGAGCACGCCGATGCCAAACCCGAGCACAGCTTCACGCGCAAAGATCACGGCGATGGTCGAAAGCGGAGTCGCGGGTTCAAGGATGAGGCGAATCAAGCCGATGGTGAGCAGAATCGCCATCGGGTCGTTGCTCCCCGATTCCAGTTCGAGCAGCGGTTCCAGTTTCCCGCGCAGATTCACGTTGCGCGTCCGCAAAATCGAGAATACAGCCGCAGCATCCGTCGAAGATACGATCGCGCCGAGCAGCACGCCTTCCAGTGGCGAAAACTGCAGAACCGCGACAGCGAACACGCCGACCACCCCGGCCGTGATCAGCACGCCGAGTGTGCTCAGCACCAGCCCGGAGCGCAGAATCGGACGCAGCAGCTTGAACTCCGTATCCAGACCACCGGAGAACAGAATGAACGCCAGCGCGACGACCCCGACATACTGCGCGGCGCGCGCATCATCGAAATAGATTCCCCCAATTCCCTCCGAGCCCGCGAGCATCCCAATCGCGAGAAATGCCAGCAGCGCGGGGATGCCGATCTGACTGGACAGGCGGCTCGCCCCAATGCTGATGAGCAGGAGGATGGCGCCGCTGAGGAGGAGATGCTCGATCGGGATCATAGGCGAACGGCGTCAGTAGCCGCTGACGTTCTCGCGCGGTGAGTTGGTCAGCGCCACGCCGAGCAAACGCACATGCACGCGCTCCAGCGTCTGCTTCGCCCGCGCCGCTTGATCGCGCCGCGTCGTGCCCACGCGCATCGCCAGCACGACGCCATCGACTTTCGCGCCCAGCAGCGCCGCGTCGGCCGCGACCAGAATGGGCGGCGCATCGAACAGAATGTAATGTGCCCGCGCGCGCAGCACGCCGATCACTTCCGACATCTTCGCGCTGCTCAATACGTCCGACGGGACGGGCGGCAGCTTGCCGCTCGGCAGCACGCTCAAATTGGGGATATCCGTGGCGCTGAGCGGCGGCGAAGACATGGCACTGTCCTGCAAAATCATATCGGTCAGGCCGCGCTCATTGGAGATGCCCCACAGTTCATGCTGCGTGGGACGGCGCAAATCCGCATCCACGATGATGGTCTTGTTGCCCGCTTGCGCGAAGGTCACGGCGAGGTTCGCCAGCACGACACTTTTGTCTTCGCTTTGCGCCGAAGAGGTGATGAGCAGCGTTTCCAGCGGCCGTTCGACGCTGGCGAACATCAAGTTCGTGCGCAGCGAACGATACGCCTCCGCCGCGGCGGAACGCGGGTCAGTCAGGGTGATCAGAGTTGCTTTCGCCAAGTCGATTTACTCCGGGATGGTGGATAAGACAGGCAAGCCGAGCGAACGTTCAACATCGTCGCGGCGGCGCACAATGGCGCTTTCAAGATATTCCAACACAAACACGAGGATTGCGCCTAAGCCGAAGCCGATCAGCCCGCCTGCTGCCGTATTGATCGGGACATTAGGACTCTGCAAACCATACTGCGGATGATCGACCAGCAGCGCCGTGATGCGATCCGACTGCTGCACCGTCTGATTTTCCCGATTCCGGTACTGCACCAGCAAATTGCCCCATTCATAGGCGATATCGTTGGCCATGTCGCCGTCGGGCAGGTCGATGTCGATCTGCATGGTGAAGCGGTTGCTATCGGCGTTGAAGGTCGCCGCCCCCAACAGATCGCCGGGGGTCATGTCGAGGTCCAGCACATCGATCACCTGCTGCGCCCGGTCAGTGCTGCTCAGGTAGACGCGGTAGGACTGCATCAAACGAATCAGGGCTTCAGTTAAACCGAGGTCGGTACGCGCCGGCTGGATCAACACCAACTGGGTGGATCGGTAGACCGGCGTTTGCTGGCGGCTGATGAGGTAGGCGCTGGCGGCAGTCAGTACTGCCAGCAAAAGCATAATCCAGCCCCGACGAAGAAGAATGCGCCCATAATCGATCAAGTTCATAGAGTATCCTCACAAACAAAAGCCGCCTAATTCTACCGCATTCACGAAAATAGTGAACGTTTGCTTAAATCGAACAGATTTTCATGTCTTTCTTAAGTCACCGTTATACGCTGTTCGGGCTGTAGGTAGGACTGTGGCTTTAGCGGAATGGTGGTCAAATGGATAAATTGCTCGGCATGAATGGCTTCCACATTCACGACGATGGTGATATGCTTACCGTAATGAACAACAAACTGCAATCACCAGAATTCATGCAAGCCTTTGAGTTAGGACTCCCGCCTGTGGATCACGACACAATCGAAACGTCGATGGTCAAAATTCTCGAAGCGGTGGGCGAAGACCCCAGCCGTGAAGGTCTGCTCAAGACGCCCAATCGCGTCGCGCGGATGTATGAAGAACTCTTGGACGGTTACCGAACTGACCCGACCAAGCTGCTGAACGGTGCGCTGTTCGACGTTGATTACGACGATATGGTGATCGTCCGCGACATTGAGTTTAACAGCCTCTGCGAACATCACATGCTGCCCTTCTACGGGTTCGTGCATGTCGCCTATATCCCCCGCGACAAAGTCGTTGGTCTGTCGAAGATTCCGCGCATCGTAGACATGTTCGCGCATCGTCTACAGGTGCAAGAACGCATGACGCGGCAGATCGCGGACTTCATTCAGGAAGTGCTCAATCCGCAGGGTGTCGCCGTCGTCGCTGATGGCGTACACATGTGCTCGATGATGCGTGGCGTCAAGAAGCATGAATCCAGCATGACGACCAGTTCGATGCTGGGACGCTTCCGCAGTGATCACATCACGCGTGGCGAGTTCATGGATCATCTGGAACGCAAGAGCGCGCACCGCTAATTTGCTTACGCTCGTGCTTGTTTTGGTAGGGGCGCACGGCCATGCGCCCCTACTTTTTTTCGAGATTGTACAGTCCCCCCTGCTGATAAGAAACGTGAACATTCCCCGCGCCCGCCGACATTCTTTACACATTATTCAGATGAAACCGCCAAATATCGCTTGCCAACGTCACCACACAATGCTATAGTGAATTGCAATACAGCAATGATGATTCATGTCGCTGCTGTACTCATCAAGAGCGAGGGAGAGAACGGCTCGTTGATCTCGCGGCAACCCCCGGAGCGCCGGGTAGGTGCCAATTCCGTCCAGAGCTATACCTCTGGCAGATGAGCGGATAAATCAGTGATTGAGCTGAAGACGTTTCCCTGCCGGAGAAACGTCTTTTTTATTGGAGGCTATCATCCCATGGTTCAAGAACGCCAGCAGTTGGCCAACTCCACTTTCATGTCTTCCCCGCGCTACTTCTTCACGTCGGAGTCGGTGTCGGAAGGCCATCCGGACAAGATGTGCGATCAGATTTCTGACGCTGTATTGGACGCGATTATTGCGCATGATCCGAATGCGCGCGTCGCGTGTGAATGCTCCACCACCACCGGGATTGTGTTCGTGTTCGGTGAAATCACCACCAGCACGTACGTTGATATTGAAGAACTCGTGCGCGAAACCGTGCGCGGTATCGGCTACACGCGCGGCAAGTACGGCTTTGACGCTGATACCTGCGGCGTGATGGTGTCGATCAAGGAACAGTCGCCGGACATCGCGCAGGGCGTCGATAAGGCGCTGGAAGCTCGCGAAGGCACCATGAGCGAAGCGGAAATCGAAGCGACGGGCGCAGGCGATCAGGGTATGATGATCGGCTTCGCCTGTGACGAAACGCCGGAACTGATGCCGCTGACCATTTCGCTGGCGCACAAGCTGACCCGCCGCCTCGCCGAAGCGCGCAAAGCGGGCGAAATCCAATGGCTGCGCCCCGACGCCAAGAGTCAGGTGACCGTGGAATATGCCTTCGGCAAGCCAAAGCGCGTTGATACCATCGTCGTCTCCACGCAGCATGCGCCGGAAGTCTCGCAGGAAGAAATTCGCAAGACGGTGATCGAAGACGTCATCCTGCGCGTCGTCCCCTCCAACCTAATCGACGACAACACGCGCATTTTCGTCAACCCGACCGGACGCTTCGTCACGGGTGGCCCGCTCGGTGATGCCGGTCTGACTGGTCGTAAGATCATCGTCGACACCTATGGTGGCGTAGCCCGGCATGGCGGCGGCGCGTTCTCCGGCAAAGACCCGACGAAGGTGGATCGCAGCGCGGCTTACATGGCGCGCTACATCTCCAAGAACATCGTGGCGGCGGGGATTGCCAAGCGCTTTGAATTGCAAGTGTCGTACGCCATCGGCGTCGCGCAGCCGACCTCGCTGGCCGTCGAAACGTTCGGCACGGGCGTGATCCCCGACGAACAGATCGAAGCCATCATCCGCAAGCACTTCGACATGCGCCCGGCCGCGATCATCCGCGACCTGAACCTGCGCCGCCCGATCTACAAGCAGGTCGCCGCGTATGGTCACTT
>CALKIA010000696.1 GCA_937988705.1 uncultured Chloroflexota bacterium
GCGCCCGATAAGCAGGCGATTGGTGAGGCGTTCAAGGTCGGACACAAGGCGCAGTTGATCGCGCAGTTCGGTGCGCAGGACCTGATCGCCGGTCAGCGACTCGACGGCATCGAGCCGCGCATTCAGCCGGTTGAGGTCGAGCAAGGGTTGACTGATCCAGGTGCGCAGCAGGCGTGCGCCCATCGCCGTGACCGTGCGATCTAGCACGCTGAGCAGGCTGCCTTTACTGGAACGTGAGCGCACGGTTTCGGTGAGTTCGAGGTTGCGGCGCGTGAATTGATCCAGCACCATGAACGACGCGGTCGTGTACGGGCGAACTGTGGCGATTTGCGCGAGATTCCCACGCTGGGTGTCGTACAGATAGTGGAGGGTCGCGCCCGCCGCACACACCGCATAGGGAATATCGGCCAAACCGAAGCCATCCAGCGTCTTGACGCCTAAGTGGCCGCTGAGCACGGTCTGTGCCTGTCCCAGCTCAAAGCGCCAATCGGCGATCGGCGTGAGCGATACGCCGTTCGGCAGCGTGACGCCGCGATCGACCCAACTAGCGGGCATGATGACCTCACGCGGGGAAAGACGCGCCAGTTCTTCGAGCACCAGCACGGCCGCATTTTCGCTTTCGAGCTGTGTTGTGGCAAATTCGCCCGTTGAAATGTCCGCGTAGGCGATGCCTGCTTTCGACCACTGGCCGATCTCGCCGACCGGAAAGATCGCCATAAGATAGTTCGGTTTGTTTTCAGCGAGCAGTTCCGGTTCGACAATCGTACCGGGCGTGACCACCCGCGTCACTTCGCGTTCGACAATTCCCTTGCCGTTCGGCTCGGTGATTTGTTCGCACACGGCGACGTGATAGCCTTTTTCGATCAAACGGGCGATGTAGGCATCGACGGCATGGTGAGGTACGCCCGCCATCGGGATGCGCTGATCGCGGGAGACGGGGCGGCTGGTCAGGACGAGGTCGAGCTCGCGCGCGGCCACCTCCGCGTCCTGGTCAAAGGTCTCGTAAAAGTCGCCTAAGCGGAAAAAAAGGATCGCGCCGGGGTACTGGCGCTTGATGTCTAAATACTGCTGACGCAAAGGCGTGGTTTGGGACATTGCTGTACTCGCGGTAACACGGCAAAATTAGAGCATATTGTCGATATGAACAGTTATTCTAACAGGCGCTACCAGCCTGTTACAACTGTGCAGGAAAAGTGAGCAGACATGAACGAATGCATCATTGGCGTCGATCTCGGCGGCACGCGTCTGCGTGTCGCGCAAATCGACCGGGATATGAACATTGTTGACCGCAAAGAGATCCTCACGCTGGCGTCGCAGGGCTCGGAGAGCACCATTGAGCGGATGAAAGAGATGATCCGCCAGATGCTGCCGACCGACTCGAATACACTGGTCACCGGGATTGGCATCTCTGCACCGGGGCCTTCGAACCCGAATACGGGTGTCGTCGTCGCGCCGCCCAATCTCCCCGGTTGGCACAATGTCCCGCTTGTCCAGATCTTGCAGAAAGAATTTGGCTATTCGACCTATCTCGGCAACGACGCCAACGTGGCGGCCCTGGCCGAGATCGCCCGCGGCGCGGCTCGTGGCTTCCGGCACGTCATCTTCATCACCGTCAGCACGGGCATTGGCGGCGGTGTGGTGAGCGATGGCCGCCTGCTGCTTGGCAAAGATGGGTTGGGCGCGGAACTCGGACATATCCAGATGATTGTCGACGGTGATCACGTCTCGTCGCTGGAGAAAGAGGCCGCTGGCCCCGCACTGGCGCGCAAAGCGGTCGCCGCGATGCAGGCGGGGCAGGCGTCGATCATGCGCGACATGGTCAGCGGCGACCTGACTCAGGTCAACGGCAGTACAGTCGGTGAGGCGGCAGCCAATGGCGATGCGTTGGCTCTGTCGATTGTCGAGCGCGCGGGCTTTATCCTCGGTCTCGGTATGGTGACGTTCCTGCACGTGTTTAATCCTGAAATTATTGTGTTTGGCGGCGGCGTGAGTACGCTTGGCGATCTGCTGTTCAACCCCATGCGTGACGCGATTCGCAAACATGCCCTCGACAGCTCCTATTGGGAGACGCTTGAAATTCGTCCGGCAGAACTGGGCGAAAACGTCAGTTTGGTGGGCGCGGCAGCGCTGGTCGTAACCAAAGGCGGCGTGGAAGATGTCGGCACGGTCGCGCGCAAGCTCGACAAAGATTAAAGAAAACGGCTCAACGCAAAGACGCCAGGGTGCATCGCCAAGAGTTCGTGACAACTTCGCTCTCTACGCGTCTTTGCGTCAGGGAGTTTAGTCTTGCTTTCGGAACTTGGAACCGGCTTTCCGCTCGATGATTTTCTCTGGCTTGAAGCGCAGACCCGTCCACGTGTTGTCCAGTGAGACCGAAGCCACTGGCCCGAAGTCCGCGCCGTAGACCGTCTCCCAACCGAGATCCCGCGTGAGATCTGTCGTGATCGTGCCGGTCGTTTTGGGATAGGCAAACCACAGCACCCCGCCCGGTTGCAGCGCCGCGATCGCTGCCAGCGCTTGCGTGTCGATATCGGCTTTGTTCCAGACGAATAACTGTACGAAGTCGTACACGCCGTGGACTTTCTGCACCACGGTGACACGCTCGGGGAGCGGCTGTAAACGGTCGATGTAGCCGTCCGGTGCGTTGAGAATGAGGGCGCGGTTCCCCGGTTTCAAGCTCAGTTTCTGGGCAAGGGTTTTCACTGCCATCAGATTCACCTGTCAATTTAGAATATGTGTTCTAGTATATAAGAACCATATAGGAAATTGCAAATTCGGGCGGCGGCTGATTGAACCGCGTTGCGTCGTATGTTACAATGCGGCGCATGTTAATGCTGCTTGATTACCGCGTCCGTCAGCGCGATTTTTTGCTCGAAATCTCGCGTGCGATCACCGCTCAACTCGATTTGGGCGAGGTCTTGAAGCGCGTCTTGAACGCGTCGGTAGTGATGCTGGGCGGGACGGTTGGCCTGGTCACTTTGCGCGATGTGGCGGGCGACTACCGCATCCGGGCGACGGTCGGCATTGACAACGAACGCTATCCCGAACTGAACGACCAACTGAGCAAAATTTTCGAGTTAGAAACGCCCGCCTATGATGCGCTGGACGCTCAACTGCGCGAAATGGCCGCGCTGCTGGATAAGCGCCTGCGCCAGTCATTTGCGCTGCCGCTGGTCTTTGCGGGTGAACCCCTCGGCCTGCTGGTAGTCTTTCGTTCGCATGTGACAACGGCCACACCGGATGATGTGCAGGTGCTGCAAAGCTTTGCCGATCAAGCGTCGATTGCCGTGCATAATGCCCAGTTGTACGAGCGAATTGACCACGAACGCAAACAGCTCGCGGCGATTGTGCAGTACAGCGCTGATGGGGTGATGATCCTCGATGCGCGGGGGCGGATCGTCTCGTTCAATCATGCGCTGGAGCGCATGACCGCGTGGCATGCTGCGGATGCCATTGGTCTCGACTACGACGAAGTCTTCCAGTGGAAACGAGCGGACAGCACCGATCTCAAACAGGCGTTGGAACACGGTTACCCGTTCACGGAGGCCGGCGGTTCGAACAATAACACGTTGTACGTCGAGGGTGATCTATTGCGCCGCGACGGCATGACGATCAGTATCGGCATCATTTACGCGCCGCTGCTCTCCGTCGATGGGCATCTAACCAACATTATCGCCAACGTGCGCGATATCACGAACTTCCGCAAAGCGCAGGAAATGCAGAACGTCTTCATCTCGACCATCTCGCACGAATTGAAGACGCCCGTTGCGCTCATCAAAGGGCATGCAGCCACGCTGCGTCGTGAAGATGTCGATTGGGATACTGAGGTAGTGCGCGAGTATTCTGGCGTGATCGAAGAGGAAGCGGATCGGCTGAATGTGCTGATCGAGAATCTGCTCACCACGAGCAAAATCCACGCGCAGCGGCGGCTGGAATTGACACTGGACGATGTGCGCCTTGATCAGCTGTGCGCCAGTGCCGCCGAACGCTTTAGCACGCAGACGCGCAAGCATACGTTGACGGTGGATTTTCCGAAGGATTTCCCGGTGATTCAAGCCGACGAGCAGCGCATCCGTCAGGTGATTGATAATCTGCTGAGCAATGCGATCAAGTATTCGCCCGACGGCGGAGAAATCAAAGTCGGGGGTTACTTCACGGATAGCACCGTGAGCGTGTTCGTCAAAGATCAGGGTGTCGGGATCAGCGAATCAGATCAAGAGCGCGTTTTTGACCGTTTCTATCGCGTGGATGGTAAGTTGAGCCGTCGTACCCAGGGCACGGGCTTAGGCCTGTTTCTCGCCCGTTCCATTGTCGAAGCGCATGGCGGGCAGATCACCGTCGAAAGTCAGCCCGGAAAAGGTTCGACTTTTACATTCACGTTACCGCAGCAATAACCACTTCTAGTTCTGGAGATAACTCTTGGCTCGACAAATGAATATCCAATGCCCAAACTGCCGCAACCCCATTACGGCGGTGGTCGAATCCGTCATCGATGCTACGTCTGATCCGCAAGCGAAAGCCCGCTTTTTGAGCGGAAGGGTGAACAATGTCACGTGTCCGAACTGCGGGACACCAGTGAGCATTGCCACGCCGGTTCTATATCATGATGGTACAAAGGAACTGCTGCTGGTGTATGTGCCCATGGAAACGCCGCTTCCCAAGCAGCAGCAGGAAAAGGTCATCGGCGAGCTGATGAAGGAACTGACTTCCAAGCTGCCCAAAGAGGCGATGAAGGGCTATCTGTTCAACCCGAAGCAGGCGCTCACCTTGCAGGGCATGCTGGATACGATTTTGCAGGCGGACGGCGTGACACCGGAGATGATGAACGAGCAGCGTGACCGCGTGCGCTTGATCGAAACCTTCATGTCGACGCCCGAAGACATCCTGCAATCGGTGGTGGAGCAGAACGACACCAAAGTCGACGCCCAGTTCCTCCAAACCATGTCGCTGATGGCGCAGCGGATGATGCAGGAAAATCGGGCGGATCTCGCGCAGCAGGTGTTGGCCGTGCAGGAGCGCGTCGCGGCCTATTCCAGCTTTGGCCAGGAACTGGTCGAGCGGAATCGTGAGCAGGAAGAGACTGTACGCGAAGTCGCCGCCGAACTGCAGGCGCTCGGCAATGACGCCACGCGGGCCGATTTCATCGAACTGGCGCTGCGCTACGGCGCGGATGCGAACCGGTTGCAGGCTCTGGTCGGCTTGGCGCGCCCGGCGTTCGATTACCAGTTCTTCACCGAATTCACCACCCGCATCGGCGGCGCGCCCGCTGATCAGCGGGATGCGCTGGAGTCCGTGCGCGAACAGTTGGTGCAGCTCACGCAGATGGTCGATCAGCAGCAGCAAATGGTCGTGCAGGAAGCGGCCCAGCTTCTCCAGTCGATGGTCAACAGTCCGGATATCGATGCGGCGGTGGACGAAAACATGCCGTATCTCGACGATACCTTTATGGCAGTCCTGTCGGCGAATATTCAGGAAGCCCAGCGCGCCGGTAATATTCAGCTGTCGGCGCGTCTGAAGTTGGTCTACGACCGCGTGGTCGCCGCGCTGCGCGACAATATGCAACCGGAATTGCGTTTCATCAACGATTTGCTCTCGCTGCCCGAAGAACAGGCCCGCACTGCGCTGGCGGAACAGGTGGCCGATTTTGGCCCGCCGCTGATCGAGATGATGGACGCCGTTCAGGAAATTCTGTCCTCACGCGGTGAGGGGGAACTGCTGGAAAAACTGGCGACTTTGCGGGAAGATGCTGTACAGGCGCTTCAATGACGTTGAACCTACGATTTTCCTACGCTATGGAAAATCAGCCGAAATTGATGTAATCTTCATGACCGGATTACCTGTAAGGGTAGTCCGGTTTTTGTTCAGAAATTTAGAGGATAGCCCACATGCCACGACGCATTCAATTTGCCAGCGCCCTGCTGCTCCTCCTGTTGGCCGCGCTGTTTTCCTTGACGCCGATGACGGCGACGCAAGCGCAGACAGGTCCCACGCCCACCCCCAATGATCCGCTATGGCGCGCGTTTTCGGCTGCGCGAACCGCAGTTGAAGAAAAGTTCAACGTCGATCTGACGATTGTCCAGAACTACTCCTTCGAAGAAGTGGAGTTCGTCAACGGGATTGACGATTGCGTGACGCTCGAAGACCCCACGCAGTCCCGCAGCCTGTATTTCGGGTGGCGCTTCGTCATCACGGCGCTGGACGGTCGGCAGTTTGAAGGCCGCACCAGCTTTGATACGACCATCGTCACGGCCTGCGATCAGGTGACGTCTCCGGCGGCAGCTCCGGCGGCGACGGCCGATCCCAGTGGGGCTGGTCTGCCGGCTCCGGTGGCGGGTGCGGGCGCAACAGGCGCCTTCGAATTGGGTGGTCACGTGCTGGGTCTGGGTGCGAGTACCATCACTGCGGTACGGAACTCGGGCATGACGTGGGTTAAGCATCAGGTGCGCTACGCGCTCGGCGCTGATCCCAGTGGCGTATCCGGCTTGATCAATACCGCCCATCAGAACGGTTTCAAAGTCCTGCTCGGCATCGTCGGCGATCCGGCGGCACTGGGTGCGAGCTTTGACTCGTATGTGTCGACGTTTGCGACCTACCTCGGCGGTGTTGCCGCGTTGGGCGCGGATGCGATTGAAGTCTGGAATGAACCGAATATTGATCGTGAATGGCCTGCGGGGCAAATCAACGGCGGCAGCTATACCCGCATGTTGGCCGCGGCGTTCAATGCGATCAAGTCGCGCAACCCGAATACACTCGTGATCAGCGGTGCGCCGGCACCGACGGGCTTCTTTGGCTCGGCGGGTTGTGCGAATGGCGGTTGCAATGACGATGCGTTCATGCAGCAGATGGCGGCGGCGGGCGCAGCGAATTATATGGACTGCGTCGGCTTGCACTATAACGAAGGCATCATCGCGCCGAGCCAGACGAGCGGCGACCCGCGCGGTGGTTACCCCACTTACTACTTCCAGTCGATGCTGGGCCGCGGCCTCGCTCCGTTCGGTGGCAAGCCGGCTTGCTTCTCGGAACTCGGCTATCTGAGCCCGGAAGGCTTCAGTTCGCCGCTGCCCGCCAACTTCGCGTGGGGGCAGAATACGTCGGTGTCGGAACAGGCCTCGTGGCTGGCCGATGCAGCGACCCGGGCTGCCCAGAGCGGCCGCGTGCGTTTGATGATCGTGTGGAATGTCGATTTCACGATGTACACGGCAGACGATCCGCAGGGTGGCTATGCGATGATCCGTCCGGATGGCTCATGCCCCGCATGCAGTGCCCTCGGCACGGTCATGCGCCGCTGACGAAGGCTATAAGCGCCAGTCGGGGCGCGGCATGCCGCGCCCCGACGGATTAATTTCAATCACCAGCAATCGGGAGTGCTTCGGCGTCAAGTTGATAACGTCGGAGTCGCTCCCGATATTTTTCCAAAATCGGGTGTCCATGGTCGTTAAAATGCCCTTTGACGTGCTCCGCATCGATTTGGGCGGCACTACTCGGTAAGCGCAGATCCTGCGCAAAACGCCGAGCTTTCCGTTCGAATTCCCACCGTTCCAGCGTATTCCCCACGGCACCACCTAGTACCGTTTCTGCCAGCCGTTTGAGCGCGTCCCATACTTGGCTGCGGACTCTAGCGGGCTGCGGATAGTAGGGTGCGTTGGCGTTCGGCAGATACTCGCTGACCCAACGGTTTGCTGCGCGCAGCGCAGGGTAGATATCGGTGTCGTACAGCGGGATCATCTGCACGATTTCCCGCGCCATAAACAGATCGCGTCGCCCTTGTTCGAGCGCTGTGGTCGCAAGGACATAGTTCGGGCAGATCACTATGCCGCGCCGTTTGACCCAGCGCACCAACAGAATCGAACAGGCGCGCGCCAGCCACACCCGGTTGGGCGTAGTCACCAGCAAATAGTCAAGATCGTCGGTAGTCCCTGCCGGGTTATGAATCGCCAGTGCACCGGTGAGTGCGACCATGCGGACGAACGGAAGTCGGGACAACCAGACACCGTACTGCTGCGCCTGTGCCCAGAGCTGCGCGGAAACCTGTTCGCGTTCCTGCCGCAGTCGGATAAGTTCGAGGCGCGGGTTGCAGACGACGTAGCCCTGCTCAGTGGTGAGGAGCGACTTGAGATAGGTTGAAGTTTCGAGTGTGTTGAGAATGGTCGGGTAGGGGATGGGCGCATCCGCGATCAGGAAGTGGTGTATTTCCGGTACAGTGAGCGCGAAGTTAAAGACATCTCCGTACAGCACCGTGCGCAGGATCGCGGATTCGGTCGGTGTCACGCTGTGCCTTTCAATCCCATTCCCACAACCACAGATTCGAATAACTGCACGAGGTGTTCAGGCCTTCAAAGTTGACGACGGCGATGCCCACCTGACCGTTCTGCGGCGTGTTTTCAATCGTGCCGACATACTGGCGGTCAACATAGTAGTAGAGTGTATTCTCGTCCGCGATGATGAGCAAGTGATGCTGTCCCTGTCCCAGACCGTCCAGCGTACCATAGAGTCCGGGTAGGAAGTCCTCACCGTCGCGCTGGGAAATGCCATAGCCGCCTTGCTGGTCGATATAGGCTAGCGTGTAGCTCGTCTCGTCGATGAACCGGAAGATAATGCCGCAGCCTACATCTCCGGTCGAGGTGCCACCCTGCATGTTGACGAGGCCGCCGAGCGCGAAATTCGTGTAATTCGTGCCTCGTCCCACCATGAGTCGATTAATGCCTGGTCCCGCGAACTGCACCGAGCTTTCCGGTAAAGTGAGCGACATAGCGCCATCTGGGGCGATTAGGTTCTGGCGCTTGAGGGCCATGACCAACGCCGTGCCTTCGCCGACCGGAATCTGATTTGGGATAAGGCGCTCGCCGTCGACTTCGACGGGGATGGTGAGCACCAGATTGTCGAACTGCGCACTGGTCTCACTGACCAACGACGAGGTTGTGCCGACCGATAAGCCGACTGAGCCTCCCTCTGTCAAGCGGTCATCGTTGGCACTGCCGACGTAGGCTGTATTGTAGAAGAAGTCGAAGCCCACACCGTTGGCCATGAGGCCGAGCGTAAACGTCGCTTCGCCCGGGATGATGCTCGGATGGGCGGTCCAGTTGCGCAGAACTTCTGCGGTCCCATTGGTATAGCGGGAAAACCGCCATAGACCCTGCGAGCTGATTTCGTAGAGATAATAATCGTTGCCCACGCGCCGCGCCGTAATGCCCACCGTCCAACCGGACAGATTGCTCACCTCGATCACGTCAACCTGGGCCATGAAGTCGGCGGGTGCTTGCACATCAACACTGAAAGCGGTTCCGGTCGCGCGGATGCCGTCAGCCGACAGGGATAGAAGATTGTTCGAACGCGCCGCTTGCGCGCCATCCGGACTTGTCCACTCATTCTCATCGAATTCTTCAATTGTGAGTGGATTACCATATCCCGGCAGCAGTGTCAGGGCATAGTCGCCTGCACTGCCATCAAAGCCCGTCACAGTGATCGTGTAGGTCTCTGTACGGGGCAGGGTGACAGCTTCGAGGAGCGCGTCACGGCTCTCCGGGTAGATGTAGTCGTCATTGGTGAACAGCAGCCGTCCCGCCTGATCGCTTAGCGCGAGGACTGGGTCGAAATCAGTCGATTCGGCCTGGGCAATAAGCGAAACGACAGCGCCGCTTTGTGCACTAAATGTGAACGTCTGCGCCCCCCCAGCGGGTACGCTGCCGGACATTTCCACATAGGGCGTGAGAATCGTCTGCGCGTGGCTGCCCGCAAAAGGAATCCACGCGACGATCAGGATCAGGAAGATTTTGAGTCGAGCCATGCGGAATACTGCGCCTTAAGGCGGGCATAAAAGGTCAGAAAATCGTCGGCGGACATCTCTCCACCCTGCGACCAGCGATGATTCTCGGCTTCGCGCAGGCGGCGCTGTTCACCGGCAAGCCGTAGATCTTCACGTTCCCCGGCCACGGGCTTTGAACTGGCTAGTTTGGCGAAGCGATCTGTCGCCTCGAACGTTTCGACCTGTTTGGGCGAAAGGAAGGTGTACACGGGCAGAAACGTCTCCTCAAAATGGACTGCGCAGGCGAAGACTGAATGTCCCTTGGGGACGCGCGCGCGTTTAGTCACGGTGAAACGCCAGAGCAGAATACTGGCAGGGTCTTCGGAGAGAATTTCTCCTTCGAGCGTTCCCTTGCGTTTCATGCGAATTCCATCAGCGTCCACTTCGATGACCCGCCCACTCTGCCAGCGCCCTTTGAGATAACGCTCGAGTATGGCGGTGAAGAGATACGCACCTGCAAAGGCAATGATTACGGCCAGCAGATCGAAACACACATCGAAGCTGAT
>CALKIA010000697.1 GCA_937988705.1 uncultured Chloroflexota bacterium
TCGTAGAAACCGACTACATGAACAACGGGCGCGTGCGCTTGATCAGCAACGGCGACACGCCCGAATCGCTGGACGACGACATCGACGCCTTTTTGCTGGCGAATTTGAGCGCCAACAGTGGTCTCGACCCTGAGATCGCCGAGCGCATCAAATCACCCGTCGATAGCAGCCTGCTCACGCTCGACAACGGGCGCGTGATCAGTGGGAATGGCATCGTCGGCGTGATCCTCGCGCCGCTCATCTTCGTGATGGTCTTTCTGCTGGCGACGCAGACTACCAGCGGCTATTTGATGTCGGGCGTGGTCGAAGAAAAGTCCAGTCGCATGATGGAAATTCTCGTCACGTCGATTACGCCGTTCCAACTGCTGGCGGGCAAAATTGTCGGGTTGGGGCTGCTCGGCCTGACGCAGCTCGTGATCTGGGTAGCGATGGCGACCATCGGCTTGCGGCTCGGACAAAACGTCGAGTTGCTGTCGGGCGTCAGCCTGCCGCCCGATCTGCTGCTCATCGGCTTGCTGTACTTCCTGCTCGGCTACTTCTTCTTCGCCAGCGTGATGGGCGGAATCGGGGCGGTGTTGGGGTCGGAACAGGAGAGCCGCCAGATCGCCAGTTTGTTCACACTGGTGCTGGTAGTCCCGTTCTTCCTGCTCGTGCAGTTCTTTGAAAACCCGGACAGCGCCATCGTCACCTTTTTGACAATCTTCCCGCTGACCTCGCCCGTCACGGTGATTTTGCGCATGGGCTTCGGCGTGATCCCGGCCTGGCAGTTGATCGCCAGCATCGGGGCGCTGCTGCTGACGACGATCTTCGCGGTCTGGGCGTCGGCGCGCGTGTTCCGCTGGTCGCTGCTGATGTACGGCAAGCACCCGAGTTTGCGGCAGGTTTTGCATGCCATTTTCCGGTCGCGTGGTATGGCGACCTCGGCGACTGAGGAGAGTGCAGCATGACTGGGCATACCCTACAGGTGTTTCTTTACGAACTGCGGCGCAACTGGCGGCGGCGCGGTTATCTGTTCATGACCTTTGGCATTCCGCTGCTCGGGGCGGTGTTGATTTTCGGCTACCAGTTCATTCAGGGTTTGAATCAACCTGACGAGGATGCACCGTCAGAGCAGCGTTCCGACGGTGGGATCGGCAACTTCGGCATGGATACGCTCAGCGGCGCGGGCTATGTCGACCTCACCGGGCGCTTTGGCGATCCGGGCGAACTGGGAAATCTGCTGCACGCCTACCCCGACGAGGCTGCGGCGCGCGCGGCGCTGGACGCGGGTGACATTCAGGTCTACTACCTGATCCCCGCCGATTACATGGACACCGGTGAAGTGACGATCGTCCAGCCTAAGCTGAACGTCAGTCTGATTTCGGATGGGCCTATTCAAGCGCTGTTGTTGAACCAACTCTCCACCGGCGTCGATCAAGCACTGTACTACCGCCTCGTCGATCCGTCGAACATCGAGCAGATCAACCGCTCGCTGACGATTGCGCAGGTGGACGAAACTACGGGCGCAGTTACGCAAGATGAGGATGCCTCGTTCGTGCTGGTGTATATCTTCTCGTTCGCGCTGATGCTCAGCCTGTTCATCACCAACGGGTATCTGCTGCAAACCGTGATCGAGGAAAAAGAGACGCGCCTGATCGAGATTTTGATCTCCAGCGTGCGCCCGACGAATTTGCTGATCGGCAAGATCTTCGCGTTGGGCTTGCTCGGTTTACTGCAAGTTGTGGTGTGGATTGGCAGCCTCTTCCTGATCGTGCGCGCAGCGGGCGGACAGCAGTTGGATCAAGCAATCGGCGTCATCGCCACGCTGGCGAACATGAACCTGCCGCTGAATGATATGCCGTTGATGCTGGTGTACTTCGTCATCGGTTACTTCTTGTTCGCGGGGATGTACGGGATCGTCGGCGCGCTCTCCAATTCGATGCGCGAAGGCCCGCAGTACGCGGTGATCTTCACGCTCCCGGCGGCGCTGCCGTTCTACTTCCTGACGCTGTTCGTCTCGTCGCCGGATGGGACGCTCCCGGTGATCCTGAGTATGTTCCCGATCACCGCGCCGATGGCGATGGGCATGCGCCTTGTCGTCAGTGATGTGCCCGCGTGGCAGATCGCGTTGAGCCTCGCGCTGCTGGTGCTGGCGGCCGTCGGCGCGATGTGGGTGGCGGGGCGCTTGTTCCGTGTCAACACGCTGCTGGCGGGCAAGCTGCCCAAACTGCGTGATATCCCCACGCTGCTGCGGGGGTAAAGCGAAGAAGTTAACCACAGAGAACAGAGAGCACAGAGGGAGAAGATCAAACCGCTGTGCTCTCCAGTTATTACACGAAATTAATAGAGAGATATCAATGACTCTGTTCATCTTTCCAATGAAAACCTTCTAGACTAGTTTTCACTATTCTTAACAGAAACCCTGTATAATATATTATGCTAAGCACTCCATCATTCGCAAGGTTTCTCGAATGCTAGATAGCTGCTATAAGGACACGATATGTCTCAAAAGAAAAAACTGGGAGTGCCGTTGCCAATGACCCTGCTAATGATAATGATGAGTCTTATTTTCGGTGTTTTTGTCGGTAGTGTCTTGCCAAACTTCGATGGTGTTGTTGACCCAACACCATTTCCACCTGTTGCTAACATCGCCATGAATCAGACGGGTATTATCACTAGAGAGATTTTTCGGCAAGACAAAGAGTACAATAACTGTCTCGGCACAGTACTTTTGGAGCGTACTTACGAGCAAGAACAGTCATCAACAGTCCAATACACTTTAAATGTAGTTGGTGGCCTCGAGATTGATGTGAGCGCGGCAAGAAGTCAGCTCGAGGTTACAATAGGTCGGGTTGAAGGTGAAACTCTGAGCGAGCGAGAGGAATTGGTGGATCTGGTACCAGCTGGAAGCTACTATCGATATCAACGTCGATGGTTCCAAGTAATTGCTCAAGGCGATATAATTAGTGAAACTAGCGAGATAATCGGGCATTTCGAAGCAGTAGTTGGATTGATTTTCAGTGAGAATTTAGATTTACTTCCATGCTCACAAGTTCTCACCCAATCTACAGCAATACCTCCGTCTACGCCCACCGCTCCGAGCCCAACTCAAGAGGTTACCTGGAATAGCTCGTCGGCAAAAGGTAAGCAAAATCTATCTGAGCGCGGAATTACTCTGTTTCTTGTTCAACCCCAGCAACCGGATCCAACAGAAGAACCTGATTCTTCCTTAGCAGCTACTGTCGAGAGCGCCTCGAATTTCAATGGAGAAAACAGCGATTGGAACGTTGTCACACACAGTTTCGATGGCATTGAAATGGTCTTGGTACCGGCAGGTTGCTTTGAGATTGGAAGCACCATTGATCAGCGAAACTATATTGTTTCTCTCGATTTCGGTGATCCCGATACATTTTGGGACGAACTTGATGGAGGAACAGTGTGTATACGAGAGCCATATTGGATAGATAAGTACGAAGTTTCAAATGAACAATTTGAACTTCTTGGAGGAATATCCGAACGCCCCAGTTTTCGGAGTGGTTCGGCATTGCCACGCGAAAATATCACTTGGTTTGAGGCTGTTGCGTTTTGTGAGTTACGAGACGGGACTTTACCGACAGAAGCTCAATGGGAGTTTGCCGCACGCGGCACTAACTCATACATCTTTCCATGGGGCAATGAATTTGATGCGAGTAGAGTTGCCTATGGAGGCAATGAATTCCAGACAGTTGACGTTGACAATTATCCAGAGGGATCATCTTGGGTGGGAGCCGTACAACTCAGCGGAAATGTTTGGGAATGGACAACCTCAGTATATACGCTCTTTCCATATACCGAGGAGGCCGTGGATAGTGGATATCGTTCTATTCGTGGCGGTTCCGTGTTTGCTGAAGATGGTGTTCACGCTGCCAATAGAGGAGGAAGCGCGCCACGGCAGCGCAACACATTAAGAGGATTTCGTTGTGTAAGGTCTACCTAGTAGAGTCATACTATCCCTAGAGCCTATTGTCAAACAAGTAGGAAAAGAGAGTGTTAGAATGAATCGATACTTTAGCTCAAGGAAGCAGCAAAATCAGAGCGGTTGAACGGAGAATGAGAACATCAAACCGCGGAAAACTCAGAGATCATTGTTAGGAGAATCCGCGTTTACTCTGTATATCCGCACCTTTTGCGGTTAAGTAAGCAGATTGCATAACTTGACCCAAAAACGCTCTTGAGCGACAGCGTAAAGCCCGGCAAAACGCTGCTTGCATCCAGCTCATCATCACCGGAGAGCAGGGCGAGATGCTAAGGCATCATACGGCGGGGCTGGGTGTCACAGTCGGCAGCGAGATGCGAAACACACTGCCACTTCCGACCTGACTGATTACGCTGAGTGTGCCGCCATGCAGTTCGATGATCTGTTTGGCAATCGGTAAACCGAGGCCGAACCCGGATGAGGTGTGGGCGTCATCTGTGCGATAGAATCGATAGAATATATGCGGCAAATCCTCGTCGGCAATGCCGCAGCCGGTATCGCGAATTTCAATCAATAACTCGTCGCTGCGCTGCTCGGTGGTCACGGTGATTGTTCCGCCATCCGGCGTGAAGCGAATGGCGTTATCCAACAATTGGCGGAGGGCTTCAAGCAGATGCTCTGGGTCAACCTGTGCCAGGTCGAGGGCGGGCGCTAAATGCAGATCCCACTGCAGCGGCTTCTTGGTGAGACGCGCGGTGGTCATCACTTGATTAACCAATTGGTTCACATCAACGGATCGATGGTTCAGCGCGAGCCCACTATCCAGCGATGTCAGGATGACCAGCATGTCGATCAGGCGCACCATGTGATTGACAGCGAGGTCGATCTGCTCAACTTTGGCTTGTCGCCGTCCAAGATCCTCGGTGCGATTCAGCAAGTACAGACTTGTCCGAATGATCGAGAGTGGCGTCCGAAATTCGTGCGATGCATCCTGTATAAAGTGCGTCAGAATATTGACCCGCTCGCGCTCCACCCTGAGATCAAAGTCTTGCTGCTGCGCGCGTTTGCGCTCTGTCACATCGCTGGCTCTGACCAGTAACAGATCCTTGTCGCCTAACCGCGTATACTGAATGTGCATATCCAGCCACATCAAATCCTTGTTCTTGCCCCGACTCAGCCATTCAAAGGCCTGCGGTCCGTCTAAGCGCGCTTTTTCGAACCACTGGAGGGCTTTCTTCGTCGTGTAAGGCTCAATGCCCGTATTGAACTGGTTGATATCGCGGTTGCCGATCAGCTCGTCTCGGGTATACGCGAAAATCGAAGAGGCGCGCGCATTGGCGTCCAGCACGACTCCGGTGTGCGCATCGCAGATGAAAATCGCATCGGTCGAAGCATCGAAAATCGCCTGAAAGTAATTCAGGCTTTGCCTGAGTTCTCGTTCCATGCGTTTTTCTTCCGTGATGTCTGACAGCACCACGACGTGCCCCTGACACTGCTTTTGCCGATCCAGCAGCGGCGAAATGGCGACCCGTAGGCTGAAGTTCTTGGCATCACTCGCGATCCCCTCCAGAATGAGGTTCGGGTTTGGGTCGCTGTCAACCCAGTGCTGCCAATGTTGCAGAACCGTCTGAATGGGACGCCCAATCATGGGCTTGATCTGCGTGCCAGTAAGTTCACTCAGAAGCGTGACGGCCGCCGTGTTCATATCGACAATGCGCTGGCGCTGATCAATGACGAGGAAACCGGAGCTCATCTGGTCGACCACCTGATCGCGGGCGACGGGTACCAGGTCGAGCAGTCCGGTCTGGTACAGACTGTAGGTGAGGATCAATCCGGAGAGCGTAAACGAGATCGGCGTGAGGTCGAGCCCGTGGAGTGGATTGAGCCCGGCAAAGGTGATGATATTGCTGATCAAGGGCAGCAGTCCGGCGAACAGTACGAGCGCAGCTTGCCACCGAAATACCCGTTTGGCGCGGAGTAATGCCTGAAACAGCAGGGCGGCGCTGACGAGAAGCAAGCCGTACGAGTACAGCACGTGCATCCAGAACCAGAGGCCGCCATCGAGGATGGTAGCCGAGTCGGCAACTTGTTTCCCGGCGAAGAACAGTCCATGCCACGGGTCTGTCCACAGCAGGAAGAGGGTGATGACGGGTTCTAGCGTCAGCAGTAGTAACCTGCGTCCCCGGAGGAGCGCTGCTCGCCCGGTGTGATGGAGCGTAAAGGTGAAGAAAGCACCGGGGATGACGACGACCCCAAAGTAGGTCGCATTGAGCCAGAAGTGCCGGGCGGGCGTAGATGGCGACGCCCAATAGGCCGCATAGGTGAGCGCCCACGCGCACATACCCAGCGCAAAACCGAGCACGGCGTACGCGCCGGGTGTCGTGCGATGTTTCCAGATCAGTGACGCAGCATAGGCTGAAACACCGGAGGCTAGCAGGAGGAGCACAATATAGGGATGATGTTGATCAAGCATGATTACTCGGAAAATTCACGTGATGTGAGTTGTGTCTCCGCGACTAGATAGGCTTCAGCAGAGTGATTGAGTCCATCATATGTCGAACTGAGCCTTACGAACCGTAAGGCTCGTGTAATGTCGGACAAAGACAGTGAAACCTGAGGGCGGCGGGGAAGCTGCGCCAACTGTCCAAGCCGCGCGCTAATCCGCGAACCCGGCGGGACGTTTGCATGGCTAGGCTCTCAAGTCAACACCTACGCCCCCGCTACGATCGGAGCGCGCTTGGTCGGCTGGTCAGCGAGCCGCTGACCGGCGGTGAACTCCTATTGGTTGGACGCCGCGCCGTGGATTAGCGCGCTCAAAGGGTGTCCAACGCGAAGCTGTGCGCACGGGGCGCGGTAATGCGTAATGTTAGGCTTTAGGTGCATGTAAGGCCGAAGACCTATGCTCTCGGAATGACACTAGGGAGTATTGGGTCTTGAGCAAAGTTTTCGGCAATTTCCTCAAATTCAGCACCGCGCTGGCCCTCGTGAGCGTGATTGTGGTGAGCATCGGCAGTGCGACACAAACGGTCGTCCCCCCGCTGGCCGCCGCGACCCCGACTTACGGGCTTCCGACTCCTACGCTCATTGTCATCGAAACGCGATTGCCAATTCAGGTCGCCCCGTCGCCCGCTGTAGGGATAATCCCCCTGGCGGTTGAGATCACCGATCTCACTTTTGCGACGCGCACACAGTCGTTTGCCCTCATGCCAACGAACACGCCGCGCACACCGACGCCGACGAACACCCGTATCCGGCGGTCACCGACAGCCACTAGCGAACCGACTGTGGAGCAGCCCACATCCGTGCCACCAACGCCAATACCACCGACGCCTGTCCCGCCCACATCTGTGCCACCAACGCCGATACCGCCGACGCCGATACCGCCGACGCCTGTCCCGCCCACATCCCTACCACCAACGCCAATACCACCGACGCCTGTCCCGCCCACATCCGTGCCACCAACGCCGATACCGCCGACGCCTGTCCCGCCCACATCCGTGCCACCGACGCCCGTGCCGCCCACCAGCACGCCGATACCGCCGACGCCCGTACCACCCACACATACGCCGACCGACTCGTTTGTGCCGCCGATCTTGCAAACGCTGCTCCCGCCGATCTTCTCAATGAACGAAGAGGCGCCTTCGTAAATCATGGTGAGACGGGGAGACCGCGTCCATCGGCGGGGTTCTGACTCTGCGCGTCGGCAACCGTGCATGAAAACCGCAGAGTCTGCTGGGAGCACAGTGAGTTGTTATCTCCTCTGCGCTCTCAGCGTGCTCTGCGGTTAGGTGGCTAGCATTTGACTGTGTAGTTAGTCGCTCTTACTTCGCCCAGCGCACAATACGCAGTTGGAAAGGACTCGGCAGTGAGCCGTGTTTCGGCAGCACACGCACCGACAAACCGCGCTGACCACTGTTTTCGTAGGTCACGCGGGTGCTGAAGGTGTACGCGCCTTCGACGGCCTCCGCCGTGTTCAGGTTCATCGGCACGGCCTGCCCATCGTCGCTGATGTCACCGCGCGTGCCCAATTTGCCATAGTACAGCTCGACCTGCACATCGGCGGGCGTGAGCTGGCCGAGATGCACGACCGCGGTCACGCCGAGTTCCGTGCCGACGCGCAGCGTCTTTTCAGAGACGCGCACATCACGCACGTACACGCCGCGCCACGCGTCGTACAGGCGACCCTTCCACGAGGCGAACTCCAGCCCCTCTTCGATGTTGTTGCCCGTCAGACTGCGCGCGCGGTCATAGCAGGGCATGTACATGTGATCGGTGTATTCCTGCACCATGCGATGCGTGTTGAAGTAGGGCGCGAGCACCTTCAGGCCGCTCTTGACTTTGTTGACCCAACCGCGCGGCACATTGTCGCGCCCGCGATCATAGAAGGTCGGGATGATATCTTTTTCGAAGATTTCGTAGAGCGCCTGACTCTCCACAAAATCCTGATGATCCCATTCGTATTCCGGATATTCTTCGCCCGCGCCAATCGCCCAACCGACGCTCGGTTCGTAGCCCTCATCCCACCAACCATCGAGGATCGAGCAGTTCAAGCCGCCGTTGTAGATGACCTTCATGCCGCTCGTGCCGCTGGCTTCTTTCGGGCGGCGCGGGTTGTTAAGCCACACGTCGACGCCTTGCACGAGATAGCGCGCGATGTTCATGTCGTAGTCTTCGAGGAAGACAATCGAATGGCGGAAGTCTTCCTGTCGCGCCGTCCGCGCGATCTGGCGGATGAGGTCTTTGCCGCCCGTGTCATGCGGATGCGCCTTGCCCGCGAAAATGAACTGCACCGGACGTTCCGGATTGTTGAGAATCGCCTTCAAGCGTTCCGGATCACGGAACAGCAGCGCCGCGCGTTTGTAGGTGGCAAAACGGCGCGCAAAGCCGATCGTCAGCGCATCGGGATCGAGCACTTCTTCCGCGGTTTCGATCTCGTGCTGGGCCGCGCCGCGATTTTGCAGCTGCGCGCGCAGACGGCGGCGGGTGAACGCGACCAACCGTTCGCGCCGGCGTTCGTGGGTACGCCACAATTCCGCATCGGGGATCGAATCGACGGTGCGCCAGACATTCACGTCCGATGGCGCATCGCGCCATGCCGGATCGAGGTAGCGATCAAAGAGTTGTTCCATGTCGCGGCTCATCCACGTTTGTACATGAATACCGTTGGTGATCGCGCCGATGGGCACTTCATGTTCGGGGATTTCGGGATACATCCACTGCCACAATTTGCGCGATACCACGCCGTGCAGCTTGGCCACGCCGTTCGCGCCCGATGAGGTATTGAGCGCCAGCACCGCCATCGAAAACAGTTCGTAATCGCCCATGTTTTCGCGCCCCAGATCGATGAACTGGTTGCGATTCAAGCCGAGGCTGCGGTAGTAATCGGTGAAATGCTCGTCGATCAAATCGAAGCCAAAGCGCTCCAAACCAGCAGGGACAGGCGTGTGCGTCGTGAACAGATTCGCGGCGGCGGTAATGTCTTTCGCCTGCCAGAAACTGACGTTGTTTTCCTGCATGAAAATGCGAATGCGTTCGAGTGCCAAAAACGCCGAATGCGGCTCGTTCATGTGGCAGACGGTCGGGCGCAAATTCAACGCTTCGAGCGCGCGAATGCCGCCGATCCCCATGAGCATTTCCTGACGAATGCGCGTGCGCCGATCACC
>CALKIA010000698.1 GCA_937988705.1 uncultured Chloroflexota bacterium
TGGAAGATCGTCTCACCGCGCATTTCGCAGGCGACGGTTGAGCACCTTGTTTCGTCCGAACCGCGTAAGGAACCCAACGCCGAAGCGCTTGTCGCCGCGGCAGCGGATATGCGCGCCCTGCCGATCTTCGGCAACTACGCCGAATTCGACGCGCTGTTCTGGTCGGAATTCTGGGGGCCGCTGATCAATCAGGAAACTGACCTGAGCGTGGCCGAACTCGCCGCTGAAGTCCGCGCCGACCTCGAAGAAACACTCCAAGACTAAAGCATCGCGTCCGCCCTCACCTCGGATTAGGCTCTGAAGAGGTGAGGGCATTTTTTCCCTAACTCAATTACAGGGAGACCCCAAGATGGATCTGAGCGTGTTCAATACTTATATTCCCACGCTGATCCGTTATGTCCTTGTCGCATTGCTGCTGGCAGGGGGGATGTTCGTCATCTACCGGGTGCAACTGCGCTTCGGAGCACGTCCCGAAGCGGCGGCCGGGCGAACACTGGTTATGCCGTGGGTGGTCGGTTTCATAATTTTCAATGTCTTTACCATCGGCGCTTCACTCTATTTGAGTTTCACCGATTACAACTTGTTTAGCGCGCCAGAGTGGATCGGCACAGAGAACTATCAGGAATTGTTTGATCTCTCGTTCGCCACGCTGGAATCGGCGGATCAGCGCAGCTCGGATGCGCTGCCACCCCGCCATGATGAAATCATCCGCATTCAGATTGGGGATGGCGGTTTTGTCCTGGGCGCACGGGAGGATGGCTTCTGGCGGTCAATGCGTCTCACCATTGTCTACGCCATTGTCACGGTACCGCTTGGCTTGGCCGGTTCGTTAGTGGTCGCACTGCTGCTCAATCAAAACGTGCGGGCGATCGGCGTCTGGCGGGTGCTGTACTATCTGCCCGCTGTGCTGCCCGCGGTCGCGACGGCGCTGCTCTGGCGCTGGATGTTTTCGTCAACGGGGTTAGTGAATACGGCCCTGGCGCCCTTCTTGAACGTGCTGGGGGTGCCCGCGCCGCAGTGGCTGACCGATTCGACATGGTCGCCCGTGTTGTTCATCATTATCAGTCTGTGGGGCGTGTTTGGCGCCAATTCGGTGATTTTGCTCGCTGGATTAAAGGGCGTCCCCAAAGAATTGTACGAGGCGGTCGATATCGACGGTGGTGCGGACTGGGCGAAGTTCCGCCATGTCACGATCCCCATGTTGAGTCCGGCGCTGTTCTATAACCTCGTCACCTCGCTGATCGGCGCACTGCAAGCGTTTGAAGTTGCCGCCTTCATCCCGACGCCCACCGAGGCCGGCACGTTTCTCAACTGGCACATTTATCAGGAAGCGTTCAATTTCCGCAATATGGGCATGGCCTCCTCGATGGCGTGGATCATGCTGTTGTTGATCGTCGCGCTGACCGCCCTGGTTTTCCGCTCGTCGGCAGCCTGGGTCTTCTATCAGGGTGCGAGAGAAGGAGCCTAAGCGATGACCGTCGTGACTCAAAACCGGCTTGACCCACTACTGGCTGAACCGCCACCGCGGCCCAGCTACTTACTCCGGCGCATTGTCGTCTACGGGCTGTTGTTCGCGGGTGTGGCGCTGGTGCTCATTCCCTTTTTGTGGATGGTGTCAACGTCGCTCAAAACGCAAGAGCAGTTGTTCGTGCGCGGCCTGAACTTCATCCCCAACCCCGCCGTGCCGGGGAATTACCTCGAAGTGTGGAATCGTCTGCTGTCGATTAACCCGCAGATGACCTTCTGGCGCATTATGGGCAATACGTTGTTCATCACCGTGCTGGCGATGATCGGCGAGATCACCAGCGCCTCATTGGTCGCCTACGGCTTCTCGCGCTTCAGCTGGCGCGGGCGGGATGCGCTGTTCGCGGTCATGCTGGCGACGATCATGATCCCCGGCATCGTGACGCGCGTTCCCGGTTTCCTGATCTGGCGGCAGCTTGGGCTGCTCGATACCTACGATCCGCTCACCTGGCCAGCGCTGTTCGCCTGGGGGCCGATCTACGTGTTCCTGATGCGGCAGTTCTTCAACACGATTCCGCGCGAAATCGAAGAGGCGGCGGTCATGGACGGTGCGAACGTCATTCAGGTGTTCGTCCACATCATGCTGCCGCTCATCAAGCCGATTCTGCTGGCGATCGCTGTGCTGTCGTTTCAGGGCAACTGGAATAACTTTCAGGGGCCGCTGCTCTACCTGACCACGCCAGAGAAATTCCCGCTGGCGCTCTCCATGCGCTTCTTCGACCAATCGCTGAGCAAAGAAGCGCCGCAGTGGCAGTATATGATGTCGATGGCGACGATGATGGCCGCCCCGATCCTCCTCCTCTACTTTGTCGCGCAGAAGTATTTTATCGAGGGCATTAGTGTTGGCGCAGTGAAAGGTTGATGATGCGCGTACTTTTCCTGCTGCTGTGTTTCTTGCTTATGGCGGGCGTGACAGTGGCCCAGGAGGACACACCCGCTGCCGATCTAGTGAATCTCGCTCATCTGCGACACTTGACCGAAGGCGTCACCGTTGATGGGCGCGACATGGCCATCGTCCACATTTACTCGGAGTATCCCGACTACGAGTGGGTGGATGATGCCGACGAAGGCATTAGCGCGGTTGATGACGTGGCGCGCGCGGCGGTCGTCTATCTGTGGGAATACGAGCGCACGGGCGACGCTGAACTCTTGGACTGGGCGCGGCGCTGTCTGGAATTTGTGCGTTACATGCAGGCCGACGACGGCGAGTTCTATAACTTTGTGTTCACGCGGGACGGCGAAATCAACGAGCGCGGCGGCACGAGCTACAAGAGTCTCGGCTGGTGGGCGCTGCGCGGCCTGTGGGCGCTCGGCGAAGGGGTGCGCGTCTTCAATGAGGTCGATCCAGTCTATGCGGATGAACTGGCAGAAGCCTACCAGCGCACCGAGTCGGCAGTGGCCGCGACTATGAGCAACTATGGGCAGTCCATCACGCTGCACGGCATCGAGATTCCAGCGTGGATTCCCGCCAGCGAACCGGCTATTGCGGCGATTGCGCTGCTCGGCATGAGCGCGTACTATACCGCACGCCCGAACGCGGTGACCGCGGACACCATCACCAAAATCGCGGATGGCATCGCCGCGTACCGCGTGGGGACGGACAGCGAGTATCCGTTTGGGATGCACCCAACGAACTCCAACGCGCCGGGCTTCTGGCATAACTGGGGCGCGCATATGCCGCACGCGCTGGTCATGGCGGGGCTGGCACTAGATCGGCAGGATTGGATCGACTCCGCGGCCGCCAGCGCGAACAGCTTCCTGCTGCGCCAGCTCGCGTTTGAGCCGTTCCGGCATATCGGCGTCGTCCCGTATCGCCTTGAACAGATCGCCTATGGGACGAATATGCTGGTGCAAGCGTACACGTCGCTGTTTGCGGCGACGGGCGAGGAGCGGTACGCGCAGCTGGCGGCGCTGGCCGGGAGCTGGTACTTCGGCAACAACATGGCCGACACCCAGATGTACTACCCGGACAGCGGCCGCACCTATGACGGGATCAATGGCCCGGTGGCATGGCGTGTCAACCGCAACAGCGGCGCGGAATCGACCATCGAAGGCCTGATGAGCATGAGCGCCTTGGCGCGGCTGCCGGAGAGCGTTCAGCCGCTGCTCTACGCCTCCACGCTCGCCGACACCTTGCCCATCCTCCTGCAAGCCGAAGACGGCGAGCGTGTGATCGGTACGCCCGTGTACTACTCTGGTACGTGGACGGGCGAAGGTTACATCAGCGCGGGGCGCTATGTTGGCCTCGGCGAAGGTCAGCGCATGCGGCTGACGTTCACGCTGGACGAAGATCAAGCTGATGACTATCTGCTGTATGTCGCGCATGTACGGCAGGCGGCAAACAGCAGCGCCTTCCTGATCCCGCGTGCCGATGCGCCGCCCACTATTGACGGGAGCGGCGACGATTGGGCAGAGAGTGTGCCTGTGCTGGCCGCGGATACGGCGGGTCAACTGCTGCGCGGCGGTGGCTTGTGGTCAGGCGCGGACGTCGACAGTCACGCTGTGCGGCTCACGTGGGATGACGAGCACCTGTATCTGCTGGCGGACGTTCGCGACCCCGAACACGTGCAGGACGCTACCGTGAGTGGGGTGTGGCAGGGCGATACGCTGTGGTTGTACTTCACGAGCGGTGACATGCGCGCGCTCGATGCCAAGCTGACCCTCGCGGAGACGCCGCAGGGTGGGCAGGTGTGGGATTGGCTGCACGCCCGCTTCGCTCGCGGCGCCGAAGTCGTGTGGCAGGCGGCGGTGGAAGGTGGCGGCTACACCTACGAAGCGGCGATCCCGTGGGCGGCGCTTGACATCGATGAACCGCAGGCGGGGATGCGCCTGGGCTTTGAGGCGGGGCGTGGTCTCGGCGGTAACTCGTTTATGGATTTGACCGGGCGCGATCCTGATGTGGCGGCGAACCTGCTCCAACTGACACTGACCGCGCCGGGCATGGATGCCTCACTGGGGGCAACAGCGAATGTCGCATTGAACGTGCGCCTTGACCGAGCCGATGAGTTTACGCTGCAAGAGTCCGTCTCGCCGGATGCGGATCACTTCTGGTTGGATCTGGTCACGCCGCAGGCGCTGCGTCTGGAAGCGGGCGAGCATACTCTGCGCTATGAGTACGCGGGTGATGAAGGCACCGGCAATCCGGGGATCAGCAAGGTGGACGCGTTCTATCTGCAGCCGCTGGTCGGGCGGCGCGTTTACCAGTTACCCGATGGTACTCAGCTCACGCTGACCTATAACACGTTCACGGGCGGCTCTGATTTACTGGAAACTACTCCCTAGGAGAAGATCAACACTATGCAGCTTAAACTTGTGCGTCACCCGCAGAGTCCGCTCCTGTATCCGAACCCGCTGCATCGCTGGGAGGCGCTGAATGTCTTCAACGCCTCGGTGCTGCAACACAACGGACTGTTCCACATGCACTACCGGGCGCAGGGCGTGGACTTCATCTCGTCCATCGGCTACGCGGTGAGCGCCGATGGGCTGGTATGGAATCGGCTGGAAAATCCCGTGTTCGCGCCCCACAACGGGCGGGAAGATTATCGCGGACTCGAAGACCCGCGTGTGACCGCGATCGACGGGCGTTTCTACATGTGCTATACGTGTTATGGCGCGAACGGCAATTATCCGATGATCGCCGTCTCCGATAACCTGATCACGTGGGCGGATGTTGCGCCGCTGGAAACGACGGAAAACAAGGATCATGTGCTGTTTCCCGAGAAGATCGGCGGGCGCTATGCGATTTTGCACCGCCGCCGTCCACACATCTGGGTCGCCTACAGTGACGATCTGATCCACTGGACGGATCACACCATCATTATGTCGCCGCGGGCGGTAGGTGAGTCCGCTGACGATTGGGACAGCAAGAGTATTGGCGCGAACGGCGTGCCGATCAAGACGGACGCGGGCTGGCTCCTGTTCTATCACGGCTATAGCACGGCACACATTTACCGCTCAAGTGTTGCGCTGCTCGACCTGCATGATCCATCGAAGGTGCTGCACCGGCCCACAACGCACATTATCGAACCGACGGAAACGTGGGAAATTCGCGGCGATGTGCCGAATGTGATCTTTAGCTGTTCCAACAATGTTGTTGGCGACGAACTGCGCTTCTACTACGCGGGCGCGGATCGCGTGGTTGGGCTGGCGACTGCGCCGTTCGCAGCTGTCCAGGCGTTTGCGCGGGGTGGGGAATGAACAGCCAGCCCGTGGGGATCGGTCTGATTGGGGTTGGCGCGTTCGGTGAATTCTGCCTGGCGGCCTTCTCTGAGATGCCTGAAGTTCGCATCACCGCGGTGTGCGATGCCGATCCTTCACGATTAGCGCATTTCGCCGGGAAGTACGGGGCGAACGGGTACACTGACCTCGACACTATGCTGGCTGATCCGGCGGTTGAGATTGTGGCGCTGAACACGCCGCCGTTTTTGCATGCCGAACAGGGTCTCAAGGCGCTGGCGGCGGGTAAGCATGTGTTCTGCGAAAAGCCGCTGGCGCTGTCGCTCGAAGAAGGTGAAGCGCTGCGCAGCGCCGCCCGCCAGCACAACGTGCACTTGACGATCGATTATGTAATGCGTCAGAACCCGATCTGGCGGGCTGCCGCCGCGATCCGCTCATCGGGCGTGTTGGGGCGTTTGCTGCATATGGGGCTGACGAATCATGCCGCCGGACTGAATTTGCCCCCATCTCACTGGTTTTGGGACAAGGCGAAAAGCGGCGGCATCTGGATCGAACACGGCGTGCATTTCTTCGATGCCTTTGCATGGGTCGCCGGAACCAAGGGGCAGATCACGGCCGCGCAGGCCTTTACCAACAAAAGCGGGCAGGAAGATCGCGTCGAAGCGTTGGCGACGTATGGCGAGACGGCCGCGCACTTCTATCATGGGTTCACACACAGCGGCGCGACTGAACAAACTACTGTCCGGCTGACATTTGAACGTGGCTATCTGACGCTTTATGAATGGGTGCCTACGGTGCTCGACGTGATCGCGTTTGCGGAAGCACAATCAACAGCGCTTCAGCCCCTGCTCACGGGGAATGTGCACGTCGATGTGCTGCCCAACGGCGCGTTGACGGTGCGCGCGGCGGGCAACAAAGCGGCGGTGTATCGCCTGTGTATTCAGGATGGAATACGCGATTTGGCGCGCGCTGTGCGCAATCCCACGACTTCACTGGCTGTGACCGTCGATCACGGGTTGGCCAGTCTGCGCATGGCGGTGGCAGCGGAACGCGCCGCCAGTCGCGCGTAGGTTGCTGGCGCGCGATTAATTTCGCTGTATGGTGACACCGTTCACAGCGGGTGACACCGGCTCTCTTTGATTGTGTGTCAACGTTTTAGCGGCGTAGACGGCTGGCCTCCACGCAGTTAGTAACTATTGGTGCTAGTTCGTGGTTCTAAACGGATGGTATGGGGTTTGTAGGGGCAAGGCATGCCTTGCCCCTACGAAAAACTTCTCTCAAATTGGCAACT
>CALKIA010000699.1 GCA_937988705.1 uncultured Chloroflexota bacterium
ACCCCGCTCTATCCCGGCAAGCACCCGCTCAACATTCGCGTGATGAAGACCGAACTTGTGCCCACAACCAACATCGTCTTGAACTGGGCGGCGCGGGTCGAACAGCACGCCTATGACGCCCGCCTATCCTCGATCAATGTGCGGTCACGGGACGGTTTCGCCTTCGATCTCGAAGTCTCGCAGATCATTCATGTCGGCGCGCTGGATGCGCCGAAGGTGATTTCACGCGTCGGGGCGATGCAGAATCTGGTCGATCACGTCTTGCAGCCGATTGTCGGCAACTATTTCCGCAACTCGGCGCAAGCCTACACCGTCCTTGACTTCCTCACCGCCCGCAGTGAACGGCAGGTCGAAGCCGCGCAGCACATTCAGAAGGCGCTGCGCACCTATGATGTTGAGGCGATTGACACGCTCATCGGGGAAATCCGCCCGCCGGATGCGCTCATGCACACCCTGACCGAACGCAAGATCGCGGAAGAACAGCAGAAGACCTACCAGATGCAGGAAGAAGCGCAGAAGCAGCGTCAGCAGTTGGTGCGCCAAACCGAGCTGGCTGACATTCAGCAGCAGGTCGTCAAAGCGGAACAAGGCGTCAGCATTGCGGAACTGCAAGCCCAGTCGCGCATCAAAGAGGCCAGCGGTCAAGCGGAATCGACGCGCCTCAACGCCATCGGTGAAGCCGAGGGTATCCGCGCCATTGGTGAAGCGCAGGCGTCGGCCTACCGTGCCGGGGCTGAAGCGATGGGATCGCAGGGGTACACCGCCGTCCAACTGATGCAGATCATCGGCGAACGCGGCGTGCAAATCATCCCCGAAATTCTGGTCAACGGGGGGGGCGCGCAAGGTGGCGGCGGCAGCTTAGTCGAAGCCTTGCTCGGGATTATTCTGGCCAATCAAACCCGGGATGGCAGCGCCTTGCCTGTCCCGACGAACGGCAGCGTCGTCAGCAACGGCACCAAGCCACCGACAACCCTGCCTGAAGCGTAAATCAATCACTTTACCCCGACCCCCTCTCGCTGGAGAGGGGGTCGGGCTGCGCTTAATCAATACGTATCCTCGGCCTCTTCCGCGCCTTCATCATCCCAATCTTCGGCGCCGTCGAAATCTTCATCCTCTTCGTCCAAATCGTCATCCTCTTCGTCATCGAGGTAGCCATCCGCGTCATACGGGTCTTCGAGCCGCTCGAACTCGTCTTCGTCCATGATATGCATGCCCTCTTCGTCGAGTTCGTCGTCGAAATCCTCGTCGAACACGTCCGGCTTAGGATCTTGTCCCGTCACCGTCTCCGACACGGTGATGTCGCCTTCGGCGATCTGTTCGTCTTCGGAAATATCGATGAATTCGCGGCGCTGTTCGCGGGCTTGCCGCCGGTCGTAGTCGAAATCTTCTGGAAACACCATGCCGGATCGCTCCTGTCATTACCGTTGTAATATACAACTCTCACCCTACTCCCATCAGATGAGTCGCGCATGAAAAAAGCGACCCCTCTGTGGATCGCTTCCCACTGACCGTCTCTTGAGGTCTGTACGCTGTGCCAACTGGATCCGTGATTACCCGAACACGGCGCGAAACTGCTGGCTAATGCGCTCGATCACGTCGGGCATGGCGACGGGCTGCCCGATCTGCGCGGCGAGGCTCGTCACACCCTTATCGCGGATGCCGCACGGGATGATCCCCTCAAAGTAGCGCAAATCCGTGTTGACGTTGAGCGCGAAGCCGTGCTTGGTCACGCCGCGCACATTGACGCGTACGCCAATCGCCGCGATCTTCTGTTCGCCGTGTGGCGTGGCCACCCACACGCCCGTCAATCCGGCGCTGGGATAGCCGATCACACCGTATTCCGCCAGCGTCGCGATGATCACCCGCTCCAAGTCGCGCACGTAGCGCACCACATCCGCGCGCAAACCGTCCGTGCCGCGCCCCAATTTGAGGATCGGATAACCGACGAGCTGCCCATAACCGTGATAGGTGATGTCGCCGCCGCGATCCACGCGGTAGACGCTCACGCCGCGCCGTTCGCGTTCTTCCGGCAGCATCAGCAGATGTTCTTCTTTGGCGGACGTGCCCAGTGTATACGTGTGCGGATGTTCAAGCAGCAGCAGATAATCATCACCGCCTGCGCCGACCTCGTCCGCGAGGCGATTTTGCAGCGCCAGCGCCTCCTCGTAGGGCACAAGTCCGAGTTGTTGAATAATCATGACGTGATCCCTGTATCTAGCCGTCTTGAGTGGAATTGGCATGCTGGGCGATGGCCACAATGCAGTCTAACTTGTAAACGTCAGCTATGGATCAGCCTCATTCGCGCGCCCCTCTCCCACACCAGCGGGGAGACAAACAGTGCTCTTGCTGTCTCCCCTCCCCGAATTCGGGGAGGGGTCGGGGGTGGGGTGAGAGAAACGTTATCCCTAACTTACGCTAAATAGGGTGATCGTAGGGGCAGACCTATGTGTCTGCCCGTTGTGGGCGCACACATAGGTGCGCCCCTACAACCAAAAATCTCCCCTGACAGGGTTGAGGGCTGGCGTGACTTGCTGCGAACCTATTCCGCCCCGATGAACTTCACATGTCGTTCGAGGAAGGCATTGATCTTTGCCCACGCCTGCGCGCTCGCGCTGTTGCCGTTGTTATCTTCCGTGCTAAAGAACCCATGCCCCGCACCTTCCAGCGTGATCAGCTCGTGTGGTCGCTCCGATTGCAGCAGTTCGCGCCGGAGCTGGGCGATCACCCCCGCGCCGACATAGGGATCAGTCGTGCCGAAGATCGCTAGAATCGGTGCGTAGGCCGCTTTGAACTTGCCGAGATGCTTCTGCGGAAAGCCGTACAGGGCGACCGCCGCTTCGAGATCGTCCCGCGTGAGCGCCGCTTCAAAGGCCAGTGTGCCCCCCATGCCCAGACCAACCGCGGCCACCTTCCCGTTGACGCGCACATGATTTTCCAGCGTGCGCAGTGCTGTATCGACAAAGTTATAATTATGCGGGCTCGTCTCTTCGACCAGTTGAATCGCCTCTTGCGGCGTAGTGGCGACGCGCCCGTTGAACAGATCGGGGATGATGACGTAGTAGCCCATCTGCGCGAACAAGTGCGCAATCCACCGCTCCACCGTCGTGATCCCCCACCAGTCATGGATGACGGCGACGGCAGGGAACTTCCCGCTGGCATCCGGGTGCGACCAGTAAGCGGGCAAACGCCGCCCATCTTCCAGCGCGACCGAGATGCGTCCGCTGTTGATCGGGTGTTCGAGACTGCGCGGCTGATATACGGGCATGCAGGCGTCCTTCTCTAATCACCTCATTATATCAACATTGAACCATTTCGGCGGGCAGACGAATAGCTCCATACAGGCTCATGCTTTTTGGGGGATAGACCGATGATTGCCACACTGCGCCAGCGCAACTTTTTCCTGCTGTGGTTCGCAGGCTTGATCTCGTACTGCGGCAACTGGATGCTGGGCATTGCACGTCCAGTCATCGTCTACGAGATGACCGGATCGACTCTGGCCACGGGCGCGATTGTCCTCGCCGGTGCCCTGCCGAGTATCTTACTGAGTTCCTTTGCAGGCGTGTTCGTCGACCGCTGGGAGCGCAAGCGCACCATGGTGATCGTGAACAGCCTGCTCGGACTGTCCATTCTGCCGCTGCTGCTGGTTCGGTCTGCCGACCACCTGTGGATCTTCTATGTGGTTACTTTCGTGCAGTCGACGCTCGCGCAGTTTTTCGCGCCCGCCGAAAACGCGATGCTGCCGCTGCTGGTCGATGAACAGCGGCTCGTCTCGGCGAACGCGTTAAATTCGCTCAACAACAGTCTCGCCCGCTTGCTCGGCCCGGCGATCGGCGGCGTGCTCGTGAGCGCCGCGGGCTTGAGTGCGGTGGTGCTGGTCGATGCCGCGACCTACTGGGTCGCCGCCCTGCTGCTTCTGCTCATCACAGTCACGTCACAACCCGTGGCCGCTGTCACTCACGCCGCCACGGGTCTCGGCAAGCTGGCGCAGGAGTGGCGCGCAGGGCTGCGCGTCGTCCAGTCCGATCGGCTGCTCCGGGTATTGTTCATCTGCGCGGCGATCATGGCGCTCGGCGAAGGCGCGGTCGGCGCGCTGTTCGTCCCGTTTGTCATCGACGTTTTGCAGCGTCAAGCGGACTTTCTCGGCTGGTTGCAATCCGCGCAGGCCGTGGGCGGTTTGCTCGGCGGCGCGGTGATCGGCTGGATCGGCCCACGCACTGCGCCGCTCCGCCTGTTCATCGTCGGTTCGCTGCTCTTCGGCCTCATCGATTTGACGATCTTCAACTTCACCGCCGCTGCGCCCGGGTTGGCTCTCATCCTGTTCGTGGTGGTCGGTTTGCCCGGCGTCGCCCTTACCACCGGCTACGACACGTTGATCCAGCTGCGCACTGCGGATGCCTATCGCGGGCGGGTCTTCGGTTCAATTGAGACAGTGATGGCTCTGTTCGCCATCATCGGCACGGGGATTGCCGGGGCGCTGGGTGAACTCATTGGCGTCTGGCCAACCATCAATATGCAGGGGACAAATTATGTCATTGTCGGGCTGATCGCGCTCGTTGCACTGCGCTTTGGCTGGGTCGTCGCGCGCCCGCTGCCAGCTTCGGCGCCTGCTGCGGATTAGGCCAGTGGCCGTACACCAAAGAAGGGCTGTGAACAGACAGCGCAGGCGCTATCCCTACGCGCATCGACTCGGCTTAGCGAATCCTGCGGTCTCCCCTCCCTGAATTCGGGGAGGGGCCGGGGGTGGGGTCAGGATGCCACTGTTTCAACATTTTCCGTGAGGGATACTAACCTACTGCCGCACGACGACACACGTCTCCTGCGCAAAAGCATCGACTTCCGCATCCGCGCCGAGGACTTTGGCGGCCTCGTCTGTCATCGCCAACTTGAGTGTGCGATACCCTTCGCGGTGCGACCAATCGCGGATCGCCATGATGGTCTGCGCCGTAACGGGCTTCGCCGCCCACAGGTAGACGCTCGCGCTGCGCGGATCGTACATGTCCTGTTCAATCACCACATAGGCATCTTGCCCCGCGGCGGCCAACTTTTGCCGGTGCATCTTGCGTCCGCGGGGGAGCGCTTCCCACAGACGCGGCATATGCATCTCCCATTGATGGCGCGCGCTCGTCAGCCGCCCAATCGGCATCATCCACCCGGCGATCTGCGCCGGGGTGGGGTCATTGTGTTCAACCGACCGGTAAAAGACCTGCCCCTGTCGCGCGCCGACCGTGTAGCGCCGCAAATGACTCAAGGCCGTGCAGGTATACCCCTTCGGTAAGGTGACATCCTGACTCACCCGGTTCATCGTGACCTTGCTCGCCTTGACCGCCTTCGCGCGCTCCAGCAGCGCGTCCAGCAGTTCAGCCGCATCCCGTTCATCTGTCGTCAGTAGATGTTCGAGATGCAGGGAACTCCCATACGGATCGGCCTCGACGCTGTGATACGCCTCAGCATAACCGACGACATATTCTTCATCGGTGACCACCAGCGGAATTCCCGCACCGGATAGCAGGTGATTCAGGAAGATCGCGCCCGTCTCGATGCTCATCCAGGCGCCGCCGTGCAACCAGCGCTCCACCAGCGTCAGCGCTTCATACGGCATATCTTCAACGCGACCAGTCGCATCCAACCGCTGCCATACGCCAATGCGCGCGCGAAACAACGCGCTAATCGCCCCGGTATCATCTAATGTCGCCAAACGGATCGCCATGCATCCTCACTCGAACGTCTCATATTGCATTGATCATAGTCCTGCATCGCTCTACGATCAAATGCCGCGTTATAATGCCGGTCACGATGAGCTTCACCTCGTCCACTTAGGGCATCTGTGCAGTAGATGGGATCGTTTATGCTGCTCGCTGTTGATATCGGCAATACCAACATTCACCTCGGTTTATATCACCATGGCAAATGGATCGTCTCGTGGCGCATGCGCACGGTCGCCCAGAAGATGCCGGACGAATACGCCGTCCTGTTACGTAATTTCCTCGCGGGCGAAGACCTGACCTACCGCGCCATCACGGGCGTAGCGATCGGCAGCGTCGTCCCTCGTCTCACGTCGACGTTCACCGAACTGGTGCACAATTACCTGCACATGGAGCCGCTCATCATCACGCACAAGACCAAAACGGGCGTGAAGATCGAAATCGATCAGCCGGAACAGGCCGGGGCAGACCGCATCATCAACGCGGCGGCCGTGGTCGCGTTGTACGGCGCGCCCGCCATTGTGTGCGACTTCGGCACGGCGACCACCTTCGATGTCGTGTCGTCGAGCGGGGCGTATTGCGGTGGAGCGATTGCGCCGGGAATCAATGTGTCGATGGATGCGCTCGTCAGCATGACCGCCCGCCTGCACAAAGTCGATCTCGTCGCGCCGCCATCGGTCATCGGCACGAACACCATCCACGCGATGCAGTCCGGCCTCTTTATGGGTTACGTCAGCATGATCGAAGGCATGGTCAAGCGGATCAAAGCGGCCATGAACGAGGACAACATCAAGGTGATCGGCACGGGCGGACTCGCGCCGATCTTCAAAGAGAACACCGACGCGCTCGACCTGATCGCCCCCGAACTCACGCTCGAAGGGCTGCGCCTGATCTACGAGCTGAATCAGTAGCCATACCAACAAAAAGCGCCTCTGACGTTGTCAGAGGCGCTTGCTTACCACCACTTTCTATTCAACTACACCCACTAATCTGCGGGGAGCTGCGGCACCGTGACCGGCGCCAGATCACCTTCAAGCGCTTCGAGGAAGGCGACAATATAGAAGACTTCTTCTTCCGTCAGTTCACGCGCGAGCTGGACGCTGCCCATCGTGCGGACGGCATCTTCGAGCGTCGCGGCGCTGCCATCGTGGAAGTACGGCGCGGTCAGCGACACATTACGCCACGTCGCCACGCGGAACTGGAAGGCATCAGCATCGCTGCCGGTCACATTGGCGCGACCGCGATCTTCACCGTGGACGAAGGGCATTAGCGTGCCCGTCGACAGCATCGGGCCATTGTGGCAGGCCACGCAGCCCACCTGAACGACGATTTCCATACCCCGCTTGGCATCATCCGACAGCGCATTTTCGTCGCCGCGCAGATAGCGATCCAGCCCATCATCCGGGGTGATCAATGTGCGTTCATACGACGCAATCGCCTTAGCGATGTTCAGGAAAGTGATCGGGTTTTCTTCATCGGGGAAGGCCGCCTGGAAGAAGGGCAGATAGCCTTCGATGCTGGCAATACGTTCGACCGCGAGATCCGCGGGCATCGCCATTTCAACGCCGGCCTGAATCGGTCCTTGAGCCTGTTCTTCCAAACCCGTCGCACGGGCATCCCAGAATTGCAGGTTGAAAAAGGCGGCGTTCAACACGGTCGGCGCATTCCGGCCACCGGTCTGGAAATCGTGACCGAGCGAGGTTGGCAGACGATCCGTGCCGCCCAAACCAAGGTTGTGGCAGGTCGCGCAGGAGATGATGCCGCTGGCCGACAACCGCGGTTCAAAGTACAGCATCTGGCCCAGCAAAATCTTCTCCGGGGTCATCGGGTTGTCTTCCGGCACTGGCGCAGCATCAGGCAGCGTCGCGAACACCCCCTGGGTCACTGGGGGACGGACTTCCTGAGCATACAGGACAGCCCCGGTAAAAATGGACATAACGCCCAAAACAACCAGCACAACGACCAAGTGTTTCTTCATAGTTGTCATCCTCAGTGCACTTCGGCAAAATAGTATGGATTAAATCTATTCCATAGGTTTATTGTAGAAATTCAAAACAACAACAACATGTGAATATCATCACAAAGAAGCCGTGATAATATTCCGCAATAGTTTGCGTAAACCAATCCTTATGTAATCGAGTGGCATTCAGCCCGCCGCTTTTGTCCCGCCCCCAGCGCTGCGATCTGACGGCGGCTCGCTTCTCTTTGCCACGTCAATTCATTTACCTTTTTCACCTTAACCAGCAGCCCGTGATCAAGAATGTATAAAACCTTGCCGTGCTGCTGGCTTAACGTTTACGAATGGATGCTGCCTTTACAATAAGGAGCAGGACAACGTACTGAATCAGCCCCATCCCACCCTGCGCACGCCGAGCTTTGGGGAGAATTCCATTAATCGCTCATTGAAGAACCGGTTGTCGTGGCTGAAAGCCTACTGGCAGCGGCTCATTGAACCTACCGCCATCCTGACCGAAGCCGAGCAGCGGCAGGAAGCCCGCCTCCTCGCCGGACTGTCACTGGCCATCTTGCTCGTGACCGTCATCGGGGTTGCGTTCACTTTTTTTAATTACGACGAAGCTCAACGCCCCCGCATTCTCATCCCCATCAGCGGCGTGCTTCTGTTCCTGCTGCCCTACCGCCTGAGTCGGCGGGGTCAATTGCCCGCTGCGATCAACGCGCTGGCGGGTGTCGCGCTGCTGCTCATCACTGCGGGCATCTTCGCGGCGGGCGGCGTGATCGGCCGCGAAGTCAGCTACTACTACATGATGGTGATCATTTTCGTCGCGGTGTTCTTATCGCGTACCGCCACGATCCTCTATGTGCTGGCGATTGCTTTGGCGATCCTGATCTTTCAGATATCTAGTCCGCAGCTCGTACCGCTGGATACGATCCGCGGACCGGTTGCCTTCAATCTGTTCGGAGCCGGTTTCGTCAGCGTCTTCACCTCCTTCTGGGCCACTCGCGAACGCGAGAAACGGGTGCTCCTCGAAGCCAGCGAACGCAAACGATCGGAGCTGCTCATCCGGCAGGAGCAGCAGCGCGTCCTGCGTAACTTCGTCGCAGCCGTGACACACGACTTTCGCAACCGCCTGTCGACCGTCGAGGTCAACCAGCATCTGCTGCGCCGCAAGCTGGAACGAGGCGACGCACTCGACAGCCTCGCCGAGCACTTCGACAAAACCCGCACCGCTGTGCAGCAAATGTCGTCCCAGATGGAAAACATGAGTCTGATCATTGGGCTGGAAAACACGACGCAGACCCTTGTCGATCTGCGCGAAATCGTTGAGATCGCCACCCGGCGCATGGAAACGCTCGCGTACGAACGGGGAGTTACGCTGACCTACATCCCGAGTGGTGTCCCGGTGACCGCATTCTGCAATCAGCCACATATCGAAGTCGCCATCCGGCAGTTAATCCAGAACGCGATTGTCTATACGCCAACCGGCGGGCAGGTGACGATCACGTTGGCGGCGTCCGAACAACACGCGACCATCACGGTGAGCGATACGGGCATCGGGATCGCCGCGGAACATGTGCCGAACATCTTTGACCCGTTCTATAAGGTCGGTGACGCGCGAACCACCTCGCAGGCAGGGCTGGGGCTCGGCTTGACCATCGTTGATATCATCGCCGAAACCTACTATGGCACCATCGAAGTAGACAGTCAGCCGGGCGGTGGCTCGACCTTCCGCCTCACACTGCCGGCTCAGCGTCCGCTCGGCTAACCACCTGCGCCCCAAAAGCACAGAGGCGACCTTATTCGGTCGCCTCTGTGCTTATGATCGCTAAATGACCTCGAACTCAAGCTTAGTCGGCGGTTCCTGCATCCGGCAGTGGCCGACCCTGCCACACCGCATCGAAGTTCGGGCCGAGCGCGTCGGCGGTCACCCACACCAACGGCGCACCGCAGGTGATGAACACTTCATAGAATCCAGCGCGCGCATCCACAATCCACCACGTCTGATTCGGCAGCAGCACGACCGGCGGAATGGTTTCCGCGTTCAGGCTGGGCTCGTAGTAGGTGATCGGTGAACCAAGGACTGTACCTTGCACATCGCCAATGTGCGGATACGCGCAGTTCACCGAGGTGGACTGGCAGGCGGTGACAACCGCATCCGGCACGCTGATCACATCGCCTTCGCCGCCCAGGCTCAACCACCAGAAGATGTCGCCAAAACTATCGCCCGGTTCGGTCGCCACGATGATGCTCACATCTTCGTCTTCGAAAAACTGGCTCAGCGGGAAGGACACACTAAACGGCGTCCCCGGTTCGCCTGTCACCACCTGTTCCGTGATGAAAGTGTAACCATCATAGAGCTTGATATAGATCGTGAACGGCGCGTTGAGCGGCTTGGCAAAGTCAAACGAGAACGACTTGTTCAGATTCTCTTCTACTGGCTTCGGGATCGTCGATTCAAATATCAGCGAGCAGTCGACAATGTAGGCGGCTGATTCGCATTCTTCGCACTGAGCTTGAGCAGCAATCACACCAAACAGCATCAGGACGACGAGTAGGATGAGAGTTAGGGTGGAACGAGAACGGGTGTGCAGCATAGGAATATCCCTCTGGATAACAACTTGATGCTCAATAAGGACGACCCCACCCGGCCAGCAAAGGCCAACCAAGCTCACGTGAAGGGCGCAGATCGTCACTATCAACTATAGGATCAGCGGGGTGTATGCGCCAGCAGCCATCTGTTAGGGATTGACAACAAAGATCAAGGGACACAAACCTGAGCATGTAGCGCTTTTCTCCCTCAGTGCGCGCGCGCCTGATCGCCGTGCCCCAAACCTGAATTCATAGAGATTTCACAAAACATCAGGCGTGCTGTAACCCCGTCAGCGAAAAAGCGCTGTTTTCAGACAGCGCAGCAAAGTATCGAACATTGGCTTGTCGTTAGTATTTCCCCAAAAATTGAGCTTTTCTTCACAATCTTTACACTCGATCTCCCCCTATCGCTGATAAACTTAGGCTTAATGCGTCGCCCTACTTCACTGGAGACTTCATGGGTTATCTAAACGTTTCTATGCCATCATCAAGTTATCGCACGCTCTGGAATAACCTAACAGCGCCGGCTGCGAGTCTGGATTTAGCGAACAATCAACGTGCTCGACTACTGGCAGCCGTGGTCCTCGTTTTCGTTCCCGTCGCCGGTATCGCCATTTTTGCAGGTACGATCAGCAGTCTGATTACCGGGGTGACTGCCCCCCCACCTCCAGCTGCCCCCATCGTGGCCTGGGTGCTCGCCTTCATCGCCTACTTTCTGAGCCGCACCCCCAATTATCGCTGGGGCGCCCTGCTCATCATCGCCATTCCGATTCTGGCGACGGTCGGTACTGCCGCAACGTCTGAAGGGAATGCCACCAATCCTACGATCTATTTCTACATGTCCCTTTCCATCCTGCTGGCCAGTTTGCTGCTCACGGCGCGTGAAACGGTTATCACCGGCATCATCGCCATCATCGCCATCCTGATCACCTCGTATGAAAGATCATTGACCGGAGGCATCGATACCGGATCGATGTCGTTTGCGCTCATCATCACCGTAACCAGCGCGCTGGTGAGCAGCATCCGCGACCAAAACTTGAATGCGCTGCAAGCGTCTCAGTTAGAACTCCAACAGCAAGTGATTGAAACCCGCGAGGCGCGTGAGCGAGCTGAACAATCGGATCAGGTGAAATCTGCCTTCCTCGCGAGTATGTCGCACGAACTCCGCACACCCCTGAATGCCATCATCAACTTCACCCGCTATGTGGCCAAAGGCTCCATGGGACCGGTCAATGCTCAGCAGTCCGAAACGCTGGGCGAAGTCGTGGACAGCGCCAAACAACTGTTGAATCTCATCAATGACGTGCTGGACATGTCTAAAATCGAGGCCGGTTCACTCAACCTGTTCATTGAAGACAATGTCAACGTTCGCGGCATTCTGGATAATCTGCTGTCAACCGGAAAAATTCTACTGGTGGAAAAACCAGTTGAGCTGAAAGCCGAGATTCCGGACGATCTGCCCATGATTCGTGGTGATCGGCAGCGAATTCTGCAAATTCTCTTGAACATCGTTGCAAACGCTTGTAAGTTCACCGAAACCGGCACCATCAACCTCAGTGTTGTGCATTCCGGCGACGAAATCATCTTCAATATTCGCGATACGGGACCGGGAATTGCCCCTGAAGACCAGGCGGATGTGTTTCAGGCGTTTAAGCAAACGGCCTCTGGCTTGCGTCAAGGCGGGGGTACCGGTTTGGGCATGCCCATTTCTAAAAGCCTGACCGAAGCTCACGGCGGACGTCTGTGGCTGAAAAGCGAATTGAACCAGGGTTCGAGCTTTTATGTTGCTCTGCCCATCAAGTCCACCGCGTTGACTCCGTCCATTTCAGCCTGAACTGTAGAGGAATAGGCTATGCAAAGCAAACCTAATATCCTGTATGTTGAGGATGAAATTCGCAGCCGTCGTGTCATGCAAATGATCACCAGTGATCTCGACTTACCCCCGGTCACGCTGTTTGAGGACAGTACCGATTTTCTGGAGCGGGTCTTAGCCCTGGTGCCTAAACCCGACCTGATTTTCCTCGACATTCACATGAAGCCCTATACCGGCTTCCAGTTGTTGGCCATGCTGCGGGCATCGGGCAGTTTTGATAACGTCCCCATTGTCGCCATGACGGCCAGTGTGATGAATGAGGAAATCCAGGAGCTTCGTACGGCTGGTTTTGATGGGTGTATCGCCAAGCCGATTGACTTCGACTCGTTCCCTGAGATTCTGAACCATATCATGAGCGGCGAAAAAGTCTGGCGCATCCTGGGATGACCACGATGACTGGATCCGGGACACTCAATAACAAGACCATCTTCATCGTTGAAGACAATGTCCAAAATCGGCTTGTCTTTCAAATGACCTTAGCCATGAGCGGTGCAAGAGTGGAATTTGAACGCACCGGGCGTGAAGTCGTCACCCGCCTGAAAGGGCTGCACACGGTTGATCTCATCATCCTTGACCTCATGCTGTTCAACGGCCGGTCAGGGTTCGATATCTATACTGACATTCGGACTGTTCCGGCATTTGACCACGTTCCCGTGATCGCTGTTTCCGCTATGGAACCGGCCATTGCTTTGCCCAAAACCCAGCAGTTGGGGTTTAACGGCTTCATCGCCAAACCCATTGACGATGAGCTGTTCCCCAGACAACTGATCCAGGTTCTCGCGGGTGAACGAGTCTGGTACAGTAACGGACACTATCACCCGCTATCTACGTAAATCGATTTGAACTAAGCAGGAGCACCTTGTGAGCAAAGCCCACGCCCTAATCATTGACGACAACGTCAAAAACGTGAACGTCCTCGCCAATCTGCTGGATGACGAAGACATCAGCCATACCGAGGTCACGAATCCTCACCGCCTTGAACAGACTATCGCGAGTCTTGAAGGCGTTAACATCGTCTTTCTCGATCTTGAAATGCCGGGCATCGACGGTTACCAGGTCCTTTCCCGCATTAAGTCAGACGAACGGTTTGTGGGCGTGCCCGTCATCGCCTATACCGTGCATGTCAGCGAGATTCATAACGCCAGCCAATTAGGCTTTGACGGGTTTATCGGCAAGCCGATTGATCCCGACCG
>CALKIA010000700.1 GCA_937988705.1 uncultured Chloroflexota bacterium
GTTGAGTTGAAAATTTGTATGAATTATAGCGAAATTACGGGAAATTTGCACGCGCGCCCGCCCAGCCCCGATCAACATAAAGACTGTTATGAAGTTTTCGTGAAATCCCGGCAGGCGGCGAAGGTTGTAGATTATAATCAGAATTACAATTTGAGGGGGAGCGTAAGTGACTATGCAATTAGCTGTTGAAGGCGCCCTACGGGACTTCTCGCCGGTTAAGGTCTTCCGGCACGCTTATAGTCTTCCCACCAGCTTCGGGGTGAACCAATTCGAGCCCAAAGATTATACGGATCTGGGCAGCATCGAGCACGCGGGTGCGGAGCTGAACACCGTCCGCGCCGCCGTGCTGGACGCCATCCAGCTGCCGTGTACGCTCAGTGATTGGATGTGCGCCGCGCCCGATATTGCCGCCCTGTTTCGGCGCCAGCTCCTCCAGATCAACAACATTGTTCACCTCAAGGAAATTGAAGTCGATTTTGCGGTGGCGGGGCTGCATGACGTGCTGCAAGCGCTGATCTATGAATTGATCCGCGCCCGCGCTGCGCGTCAGCCGCCTCCACCTTTTGAAGCGATCTACACAAGCTGGCTCAACAGTTCGATTAAATTATCCCAAACTGTGTATTTATATCCCTATGCCGACCGCGAGGTTTGGGAAATCAAGCTGCTCACCCATGTTTATGGGCGCTTTGGCTTGGTTGTGCGCACCGGTGATGGCTTCCAGTATGTCTACGATCCCGCGCTGGCTTGTCCCGCGCAGGGGTACATGTCCACGCTGCTCGGCGAAATCGCCGCGGCGATCTACAAAGCATCGTAACACTATCCAGCAGCAGAACCTCCCCGCGAATTCGGTTTTGGTTTGACATCGGACAGCATGCATCCCCAATCAACCCGGCGTAAAGGTTGGTTTTGCCGGGCAGCCTAGCGTGACCTATCTTTTTTGCAGCACCCCCCAGCTCCCTCTCCGGGCGGAGAGGGGGAGGCTGACGGGATCACGCTATTCTAACGTGAGTTAGGGATAACGTTTGGCTCACCCCACCCCGGCCCTTCCCCGAATTCAGGGAGGGGAGCCAGCAAAAGCACCGTTTGTCTCCCTTCTCCCCGCTTGCGTGGGAGAGGGGTTGGGGCTGAGGGGTAATCCGTGTTCTTTTCTTAAATTGCATAATCACGTCCCTACGGAAGATGGTTTTTCTCGTAGGGACGAGGCATTCTGACTACTCGATTGCGGCGGCCACTTCTTCGACCAGCGCTTCCGTTTCCTTATCAATGCGCTTGCTGCGGAAGATCGCCCAAACGATGACGCCGACCAATACCGCCATGACCGCCGTGACGGCGAGGCGTGTCCCGCTGTCGGTCTGCGGCGCGGCGACGGTGACCACCAGCGGCGCGACGAGCAGTGACACGAGGTTGACGACCTTGATCATCGGGTTGAGCGCGGGACCCGCCGTATCCTTGAACGGATCGCCGACGGTATCGCCGACGACCGCCGCCTTGTGCGAGTCCGAGTGCTTGCCGCCGTAGTTACCTTCTTCGATGTGTTTCTTGGCGTTATCCCACGCGCCACCGGCGTTGGACATGAACACGGCCATCAACTGCCCCGTGAGGATGATGCCGCCGAGGAAACCGCCGAGCGCGGGTGCGCCGAGCAGGAAACCGACGACAACGGGCGTCAGCACGGCGATCACGCCAATGGGCAGCAGTTCACGCTGCGCCGCCTGCGTCGAAATGCTGACCGCTTCGGCGTAGTCCGGCGTCTTCGTGCCTTCCATGATGCCGGGGATGCGCAGTTGGCGGCGCACGACGTGAATCATCTCGAAGGCCGCGCGGTTGACCGAACGGATCAACAGGCTGCTGAACAGGAAAATGACGCCGCCGCCGATCAGGAAGCCGATGAAGACGATCGGGTCGGCGATGTTGATGCCGCGCGCGTACACCGTTTCTTCCAGCGGAATGCCCAAGCCTAACTGCACCACGCGGGTATCGGTGAGGAACGAGCCGAACAGCGCGACCGCTGCCAGCACCGCCGACCCGATCGCAATGCCCTTGGTGATCGCCTTCGTGGTGTTGCCCACCGCGTCGAGCTGGTTGAGGATTTCGCCGCCCGCGCCATGATTTTCGCCCGCGAGTTCCGCGACGCCCTGCGCGTTATCGGAGATGGGGCCGAAGGCGTCCATCGAGACGTTGTTACCCGTCAGCGTGAGCATGCCGATGCCGGTCATGGCCACACCGTACAGCACCGCCGTGAACGTATCCACAATCTGATTGCCCGCCGCGTCCGTGACCGGGAACAGGCCGAAGATGATGATGCTCGTCAGGATGCTGCCGGACAGCACGAGGATCGCCCACACGCTGCTTTCCATACCGCTGGACAAACCGCTGAGGATGGTCGTGGCCGCGCCGGTTTGCGTACTCTTGGCGATTTCTTTCACCGGGCCGTGTTCGGTGTCGGTGAAGTAGGCGGTGACGCGATCCGTCACGACGGCGAGGATGATCCCGACGACGACCGCCGCGAGTGGCTGCCACACGATCCCACCCTGATTGATGTTGGGTTCGCGCATGTAGAACACGGTGAAGACGCCGAACATGGCGATGCTGATGGCCGCGGCGCTGTAGAAGCCGCGCGTAATTGCGCTCAGGGCGTCCTTGCCCGTGGTGGAGCGCACAAGGTAGGTGCTGATGATGGAGCTCAGCACGCCGATACCGCGCACGACCAGCGGGAAGACGATCCAGATCGGGGAGCGCGTGACGGTCGCCAGCGCCAAGCCGAGGATCAAGCCGGCCACAATCGTGACTTCGTAGCTCTCGAAAATATCGGCTGCCATCCCCGCGCAGTCGCCGACGTTGTCGCCGACGAGGTCGGCGATTACCGCTGCGTTACGCGGATCGTCTTCGGGCAGGTTCGCTTCGACTTTACCGACGAGGTCAGCGCCGACATCGGCCGCTTTGGTGAAGATACCGCCGCCCACGCGCATGAACAGCGCCAGCAGGGTGCCGCCGAAGCCGAAGCCGAGCAGCGCATCAGGTGAGGCAATGCCGAACAGGATGAAGATGATCGTGCCGCCGAACAAGCCGAGGCCATCGGTCAGCATACCCGTGATCGTGCCGGAGCGGTAAGCGATGCGTAGGGCATCGGCATAGCCGCGCTTGGGGTCAACCGCAGCCGCGGCGACGCGGACGTTGCCCTGCACGGCCATGTTCATGCCGATGAAGGCGACCGCCGCCGAGAACAGCGCGCCCATGAGGAACGCGCCCGCGCGCCCGATGGCGATGGTGCTGCGGGCCGGATCACAGCCATCTGGTGCCGGAAGAATGCCGCGCGCGACAATCGCCGCTTCTTCCGCATACACGACAGCATTTTCTTGCAAGAGGGTCAGTTGGCTCACATCCGTGAGGTTCGGGTTCTGGGCGGCCACATTGGCGCGGATGGCGGCACCATCGATGCTTTCACGGGCGGCATCGGCCACAGTGGGACAAAAGTGTTCGATAGCGTAGGGGGTCGGGTTGATCAGGTACACGCTGAAGAACAGCACGACGACCAGCACGGCGACCAACACGGCGATGATGCGGAACTGCGAACGCAGGTAGGCGTTCGCGCCATCTTTGATGTATCCCCACACCTGCTGCATTTTGGAGGAGCCTTTGCTTTCCCCGAGGATCTGCCGCGCCAGAATGGCCGCGTAAATGATCCCGGCAAAAGCAATACCCATCACGATGACAATTAAAAGATTTTCCGTTTCGTTCAGTGGACGCATAAAAATACTACTCCGTAGGTACGAAAGAACCGAGAATTTGGGGCTTGTTTGTGATAAGCAACTATGCGCTTTTGATTGTCGCACAGGCTCAAGGCGTTTGCAAGCAGTGGGGTTAAGTTCTTCGCTTGAGCGACTTAACGAGTAAGTCCGGTGTCTCGACTCTACCCCCGACCCTGTCCGAATTCGGGCAGGGGCCGACAGTCCTCACCCAGAGGAGGGACTTCCCAGGGACGCCATGATGCTTATGAATACGGAGATTGTAGGGACAGCGCAGACGCTGTCCGTTGGTGGCGGACGAGGCAGGCCGGTAGCTACGTAACCATTGGTGCTAGTTCGTGGTTCTAAACGGATGGTATGGGGTCTGTAGGGGCAAGGCATGCCTTGCCCCTACGAAAATCTTCTCTCAAATTGGCAACTAGCACCCATGGTTACGTAGTAGTGCGTGAAGTCCGTTTTGGAGCGGCGGTGTCCTAACCGACAACATCATCCTCACTTCGCTCGCTCGAAATTCACAGTTCTTCGGGCAGGGGTGAGGACGATGTTATCGGCACGATCTGAAGACGATGTTCAAAATCAGGACAGCGGACGCGATAAATCGCGTCCGCCAAACTCCGA
>CALKIA010000701.1 GCA_937988705.1 uncultured Chloroflexota bacterium
TGCTGTTCGCGGTGATCTTCGTCATCACGCTGGTGCAGTTCCGGCTTTCGTCCAGTAACCGCGCGTATTCAGATTAAAAGACCGACCCCCGGCCCCTCCCCGAATTTAAGGAGGGGAGCAAACCGACTCTCTGCTAACGTGGGAGAGTCGCTGAGGTGGGGTGAAAAAAGGATGATCTTATGGCAGCTTATGCACCTGATTCAGGGTTCTCCCGTGACCGCAATTACACAATCCGCCTGTGGACGGGGCGTATCGCGATCTACGGGCTGTTGATCGTCGTGGCGTTTTTCATGCTGTTCCCATTTATCTACATGGTGACGACTTCGCTCAAAACGGCCAACGATGTCTTCCGCGCGCCGCCGCGTTTGTTCCCATACTCGCCGATCACGACCGAATACAACGGCGAATCTGTGCCGCTCTACAACATCGACGGGCAGCTGCTGGTGCTGGCCGAAGAGGGCATCCGCTTCGACTTCTTCACCACGGCCGACCTGATCAACGCCGAAGCGCCGCGCCAGAGCGAAATCCTCGTCCAGCAGCCCGCCGAGACGGCTACGGCGACGGGCGAGGCGGTCACGGTGGGCGAGGATGATTTCGAGGTGTACACCGTCACGCTGCCCGATGGCTCGACGCAGGAACTGCTGCGCGCCTACAGCGGCGGGTTGGGGCGCTTCGTCAACCCGAACGACGCCAGCGTGGAAGCGTTCGCCAATGTGCGCACCGCCGAACGGGCCGAACTGGTGCAGTTCAACTGGGAGAACTACCGGGCTGTCCTCACGCTCAACAACCTCAACCGTTCGCTGATCAACACGGCAGTGGTCACGGTGCTGGTGACGCTCGGGCAGGTGTCGACCTCGCTGCTCGGTGGCTACGCCTTCTCGCGCATGAATTTTCGGGGTAAAGACGCCGTGTTCCTCGTCTACCTCGGCACGATCATGATCCCGTTCGTCGTGCTGATCATACCGCTCTATCAGTTGATGGTGATCATCGGCTGGCAGGATCGGCTGGCGTCGCTCATCATCCCGTGGATCTTCACGGCCTACGGGACGTTTCTCATGCGCCAGTTCTTCATCACTATCCCCAAAGATCTCGAAGAAGCGGCCATGCTCGACGGGCTGAGTCGGTTGGGGATTTTGCTGCGTATCTTCGTGCCGCTCAGCGGCGCGGCGATCGCCACGCAGGCGATCATCACGTTCCTCTACGGGTGGAACAGCTTTATCTGGCCGTTGATCATCATCGGGGACAGCCCGATTGAGAATCACGTGGTGACGCTGTCGCTCAATACGCTCAAGAATGCTGCCGCCAGTGAGCCGAATCTTGTGCTGACGGGCGCGGCTGTCGTGATTCTGCCGCCGCTGATCCTGTTCATTCTGGCGCAGCGCTACTTCGTGGAAGGCATCGCCAACACCGGCATGAAATAGCGGCAACCTGTCATAGAGCATGCAGGGATGCCGCGTTACTGACGTCCCTGCGCAGCGTTCGTTGATGAGAAGGCAGGGCAGTTCATGAACCAACAGGAAATCCGCGACCTGTACGATTATAACTACTGGGCGAACCGCCGCATTCTGGATACGGCGGAGAAAGTCACGCCGGAGCAGTTCAGCGCAGCATCCACGCAGAGCTGGGGCAGCTTGCAGTCCACGCTGGTGCATATCGTGGATACGGAAATGGGCTGGCGGTCGCTGCTGCGCGGTCAACCGGCGGCGCGCGACTTGAAACCGGAAGATTTCCCCACCGTCGACGTGCTGCGGCAGTACTGGCAGGCGGATGAACAGGCGATGCGGGCGTATCTCGATGGCCTGAGCGCTGCGGATCTCCAGGGGATTATCAGCTATCACACCGATACCGGCGTGCTGCGCGAACGGATCGTGTGGCACTGCCTGTTTCATGTGGTCAATCACGGGATGCAGCATCGCAGCGAAGCCGCCACGCTGCTCACCAATTACGGTCACTCCCCCGGTGACATTGACTTCACCGTCTTTTTGAATGAACGCGCCGGGTTGGAGTAACGCGAGGATTACCCCTCACCCCCAACCCCTCTCCCACGCAAGCGGGGAGAGGGGTAAAGCGCAGGGGTTTGTTGGCGCCCTTCCCTGAATTCGGGTTGGGGTCAGTTATGCTTGCTTCTTCTCGCGGCGGGCGTAGATCTTCTCGATGTAGGTGATCGCGTCGGGCGTCTTGCAGTCTGTTTGCCCATGGTCGACCTTGACCTTGCCGACCTTGCGCGCAATGGTTTCGGCGCGTGGGCGCAGGGTTTCGCCGCGCGCGCCGACGCAGATCAGCAGGTTGTTCATGCTGTAGCGCACACGGTTCTTCGCCGTGTGGATTTCGTTCTCGACGCGCTGCAAGTAGGGCTCGAAAAAGCTGTCGGGCAGCGTCGGATCGTTGAGCGCGAGGTGGCCGAGCAAGTTCCAGCCTGCAACCTCGATCCATTCGCCGTCCGCTGCCGTCCACGCCTGCATTTTGGGCAGGATGAAGGGCGTTTGCGCGACGACGCCCGCCAGATAATCCGTGTCGGCGTAGTTGGTGAGCTGCTGAACCCAACGATCAATCTGTTCCTCGGTGATCTGCGCCGGGTCGATGATCATGGTGGCCAGCGTGCGGGCGTCGTAGTTGCCCGATTCCCACAACTGCACCGCCAGCGCGTGATCCTGTTTGATCTTCTTCTGCAAGACTTTAAGATCGCTCGTCAGGACGCCGAATAACTCGCTGGTGACGCCGTGGCGCCGATAGGTTTTGGCCGTCTGCGCCGTCCCCACCTGTTCGAGGGCCTGCATAACTTCGGCAAAATTCATCGTTCACCTCTCTCCACTCACTGCTTTAACGAATAATGCCCCATCGCTAACTTCCTTCTGCATCGGGAGCGGGCAGCACTTGATTTTCACAGCGCATTTGTAGGGGCGAGGCTTGCCTCGCCCAATGGTGGGAGGGGCAAGCCCCTCCCCTACGATAGCCCGTGAGCATAACAGGCAGATCGCGAGGGTGAGGTTAGGCCTTGATTGCGTCCCACCCTGTGGGAATCTGCTCGCCATACGTGATCTGTTTAGCGCCCAGGAAGGTCGCCAATTCTTCGATCGCGCCCTTGACCGCGCGCGCCGTGGCTTTGGTTTTCGGCGCATCCGCTTCAGCATACACGGCATTAATCCGCAGCGTTTGACTTTTCTTGTCAAATGTTGGGTCGATGCGCCCGATGAAGCGATCATTGTGCAGAATGGGCAGCACGTAGTAGCCGAACTGGCGCTTGTCGGCGGGTACGTAGATTTCGATGCGGTAGTAGAAATCCCACAGTTCTTCGGTGCGTTTGCGGTCGCAGATCAGGTTGTCGAACGGGGAGAGCAGCACGGTGCGCCCGCGGAAGTCGCCGTCTTCGATGGCGCTGAGCAGGGGCAGATCGGCGGTGTGGACGTACCACTCGCGCTTGTCGCCCTCGACTTTGACGCGCTGCACCAGGCCATCGGTTTCGAGATCGGTCAGCACAGCGGGCAGATCGGGGTAGCGCCCACGGATGAAATGGACTTTGATTTGCTGCGGGGTCGCCGCGCCAAGCGCCCGAATCGCCCGCTGCGCCGCCGCGTAGGTCACCTGCCGTTCGTTCCAGTGATCCTGGGGCGTCCAGTCAGGCAGAAAGCGTTCGGTCAAATCCCACACTTTTTGACCACCTTTGCGCCCCGCCACCATGATCACACCGGACGACCACAAAAAGTCGAGCATGCGGCTGACATTGCGCCCGCTCGTCCACCCGCTCGACACCCAGCCTTCCGGGTGCAGACCGTCGGCTTCAAGTTCGCGGGAGAGGCGCGCGCCGTTCTGGCGGATGTCCTGCACGATGAAATCGTGCAGCGTCTGATTGGTTTTCACCCACTCGCGCACACTCTCCGACCAACTGTCGGCGCCGGTGCAGTAGTCGCGCATCCGCTTGTGATAAACGGGGAAATCTTCGGTGAGTACGATCGAGGCGACATGTGCCCAGTATTCGAACAACGCCCGGTCTTCCCACAAGA